>JBKPOO010000051.1:0-18634 GCA_046733175.1 Pseudomonadota bacterium | reverse complement strand
GAGGCTGCAGTCGAGGCGCCCGCTGAGGAGGCTTCTGCCGAGGCTGAAGCGGCGGAAGAAGCTCCGGTCGCCGAAGAAGCGCGCAGCGAGGGTGAATCCGCGGAGGCTCCGGCCGAAGGGGCCGACGATGTCGCCCCGCCGACCGAGGATTCGCCCCAGGCTGAGACCGAAGAGAAGGCGGAGTACTTGGCTCCTCCCCGGCACGGGGAGGGGGACCGCCCGAAGGGTGGTGGAGGGGGCGGGGTGTCACGCTCCGGGCCGCCTCCGTCAGTTCCGCTTCGCGAAACTGCCACCTTCCCGTGCCGGGGAGGATCGAAACGAATCGCGCTCGCCGCGGTCGCCGGGGCGCACGGGCTCAACGGGGAGCTCCGCCTCAAATTGTTCAGCGACAGCGTCGAGAGCCTGTCGCGGCACGAAAAACTCTTCGTGGGAGGCGTCGAACGGCGCCTCCTTTCGATTCGGGACAGCGAAAAGGCCGCCGTGGCCCGGTTCGAAGGGGTCGCGGACCGCTCCGCCGCCGAAGCGCTGCGCGGCTCGCTGGTCGAGGTCGATCGCTCGGCGCTGCCGGCGCTCGAAGAAGGGGAATATTATCACGCCGACCTGATTGGGGCGTCCGCCGTCACGCGCGACGGCAAATCCGTTGGTACGGTCGTCGCGATTGAGAATTACGGCGCCGGCGACCTGCTTGAAATCGAAGATGAAAGCGGCAAGCGCTCGCTTATCCCGTTCAAGTCGGGAATGGCGGATCTCGAGAACGGAAAGATCGTGCTCGATCCTGAATTCCTCGCTTAAGTCCCGCTTTCCGCTTGCTGCATTTCCCGCACAGGGTCCCGCCAACGCGGCTCCCGCTCGAACAGATGATTGCGGATGGTCGTGGCCGCGACACCGCCCTGGCCCATCGCGTGGCTGATCTGGTCGAGGCCGATCACGACATCGCCCGCGGCGAAAAGGCCCGGGATGTTGGTCCGCATATGGCTGTCGACGACGATGCAGGCGTCTTTCGAAAGGCCCGCCGCCACCATTTCGGCAAGCTGCGTATGCGTGTCGCTTCCAAGCGCCGGATAGATGGTGTCGAAGGTGTGCGTTCCGTCCGCCGTTTCGACGACGATGCAATGGTCCGGGATCGCCACCGCCTGCGCCGGGCCGTCGACGCATTCTATCCCGGCTGACTTCAGTCTCTCATGGTCGTCGGTCTTGAGTTTCAACGCTTTGTCAGGCGCAATTAAGGTTACGTCTGCAGTAAAGCTGCGGATGAACAGGGCCTCGGCGACGCCATGGCTGTCGCTTCCGATCACTCCGACCTTCTTGTCCGTGACCTCATAGCCGTCGCAGATCGGGCAGTAGCGGACGAGCCCGCGGGCGAGCGCGTCATCGTGGAGTTCTTCCTCCATCGGCGGGCGGCGGTTGGTGACCCCGGTGGCGAGGAGCACAGTCCGAGCCGTCGCGCAGCCTGAGCCCCAGGTCGCCGCGAAGAGACCCGTCTCCTCGTCGCGCTCGAGCTTCGTCACAAACTCCGTCTCGATCTTCGCGCCATATTTGCACGCCTGGTCGCGCATCCGCTGGAGCAGGTCGGTGCCCTTGATCCCGTCGGGGAAGCCGGAGACATTGCGGGTGCAGGGGATCCAGCTCGCGCGGCTCTTCCCGCCGTCCACGACGAGGATATCGAGGTGGAAGCGCGCGAGATAGATCGCCGCGGTCAGCCCCGCGGGCCCCCCGCCGACGATCAGGCAATCCAAGATCGGTTCGTCCATGCGGACAGCAATCGATTGTGATAGCGGCGGTTCCGCAATGACCTTTCGCGCTTCCGTCCTGACGCTCTACCCCGACATGTTTCCAGGGCCGCTGGGCGCGAGCCTGGCGGGAAGGGCGCTTGAGGAGCGCATCTGGAGGCTCGAAGCGACGAACATCCGCGACTTCGCGAACGACAAGCACCGCAGCGTCGACGATACACCGGCGGGCGGAGGGGCGGGCATGGTGCTCCGGCCCGATGTGCTCGCCGCCGCGATCGACATGGTTGCCGATGGCCGCCCAATGCTGGCCCTGACTCCGCGCGGGGCGCCGCTGACCCAGGGCCGAATCCGCGATCTCGCAGGCGGTGAGGGCATCATCCTGCTCTGCGGCCGCTTCGAGGGATTCGACGAGCGAATCTTCGAGGCGCGGGCCGTCGAACCGGTCTCGATCGGCGACTATGTTTTGTCCGGCGGAGAGCTCGGGGCGATGGTCATCCTCGACGCTTGCGTAAGGCTCCTCCCCGGGGTAATGGGCGCGGCCTCCAGCGGAGAGGAGGAGAGCTTCGACGAAGGTCTCCTGGAATATCCGCATTATACCCGGCCTGTAACATGGGAAGGGCGCACGATCCCCGAAGTGCTGCGGTCGGGGGATCATGCGAAGATCGCTGCGTGGAGACGCGAACGGGCGATCGAAGATACACGGCTACGGCGGCCGGACCTGATCGAGCGCCACGGGGGCGCATCGCAGGCACCGCCCTCTGGCGCGCGGCGGGACAGAGACGAGAAGAGAAAATGAACCTGATCGAGACCCTCGAGCGCGAGGCCATTGACGCGCTGACCAAGGACAAGCCCGTTCCTGAATTCCGCCCCGGCGATACGCTGCGCGTCGGCGTCAAGGTGATCGAGGGCGACCGCACCCGAGTGCAGAATTTCGAGGGCGTGTGCATCGCCCGCGGAAACAAGGGCGTCGGGTCCAATTTCACCGTCCGCAAAATCAGCTTCGGTGAGGGCGTCGAGCGCGTCTTCCCGCTCTATTCGCCGATCATCGACCATATCGAGGTCGTTCGCCGCGGCGACGTTCGCCGGGCGAAGCTTTACTATCTTCGCGGCCGCACCGGTAAGGCGGCTCGTATCGCCGAACGGCGCACGGTTCGCGGTACCGACGCCGAGGCCGGCGAAGCCAAGGCCAGCGAAGCGAAGTAATCTTCCTCGCTGCTCCGAGAGTCGAGCAAGTCACAAAGTCTCATTCGTCCTGAGCGAAGTCGAAGGGCGTCCGTTCGACGGGGGTGCCAAACGCCCTTCGACTGCGCGCTTCGCGCTCCGCTCAGGACGAACGGGTTTGGTTTACCTAGCCGCGGCGGCGCTTCGGGATCGAATCCCGGTCGATCAGCCGAGTGTAGAGATGCCAGGTCGAATAGCCGAGCCAGGGCAGCACGACGGCTAAGCCGACGAACGCCGGGATCGAGCCCAATACCAGCAGGCCGAGGACGGTCAGGCCCCACCGGATCATTTCCGGCTTGTTGGCGTGCGCCGCGCGCCAGGAGGCGGAGACCGCTTCGCCCGCGCTGACGTTGCAGTCGACCAGCATCGGCAGCGAAACGACGCTGAGCGCCAGCACGACCCACCCAAAGACCGCGCCGATGATCGCGCCGCCGAGGATCAATGCCCAGCCTAACCCGGTCGTGTAGATCACCGTGACGAAGCCGCCGATGGAGGTCGGAGTGCTCCAGCCAAACAGGCTGACGTAGAGCACGCCCGCAGCGACCAGCCACAAAGCGAAGATCGCAAGCAGCAGGCACGCGACGATCCCCATATCGTCGACCGATGCGCGCTTGCGGACGTCGAGGAAGTTGAACCAGTGAAGGTTCTCCTCATGCGCCTCGCGGCGCTTCGCGAGCTCATAGAAGCCGACGGCCGCAACCGGACCGAGCAGCCCGATACCGGCTACGACCGGGAAGAAGAACGGGATGAGCGGGCGGCTCGTCGTCATCACGACCGCGGCAAGACCGATGAAGGTATAGACGAGGCCGGCGATGAAGATGTCGCCGCGCATGTCCATGAAATCGTCCCACCCTGCCCTGAGCGCGAACCTCAGGTCCCCTTCGCCGATTTTTCTGACAGGAATTCGGCTCGGCCGCCGACCGGCGTGGGAAGATGTGATTGTACTTGTCGCCATGACACCGCTCCCTTGAACAGGTGCCGTCCGGCGCAGCCGCTAGACTTTTGGCGCCGGGCGCCATCGCTTGGGCCATAGCATAAGCCCCGCGAGTCGGTCAGAGCTTGATTCGCGCCATCGTGATCGTCTGGTCCGGCGAATATTGCGGAATGGCGTTTCGCGGTCGTGCGGCGGCGAGCGCTTGACCTTCCGGGGGAAGCCCGAAACGCGTCGAGAAAAGCTCTGCCTCAACCGGCTTGCTGTCACCGAGGACGACTTCGACCTCCAATCCCTCGCACGAGCGGCCCGTGCAGCGGAGCAAGGGCTTTTCCGGGTCGCCCTTGGCGGGGAGCGGAATCGCGGCCCCCGCAAGACCGAGGGCAACGATCTTGGCATCCTTCGGGAAGCGGATAGCCACAGTATTCCCGCCGCCGGCCGATAGAGCGAGGCGGATTCGGCGGCCGGGACCGTTCGGTGCGATGCCCATGACGCGCGCCGTCGGCACTGGCGTCTGCAGCAGCGGCGCCGTCGAAACCCAACGCGTTCGCCCGTTGTAGGGCAGGACGGCCTTTGTCCATTTGCCGGGGAAGCCGGCGGGAAGGGGCGCCTGCTTGGTCGCGACTGCCCACTTTCCGGTCTTGCGATCGCGGAAATAGTCGATGCTGAATTGCAGCGGTCGTTCGGCGCTGGCGCGCGGAACCGCGAGGGCGACGATCCAGGCCACGACCGCCAGACCCAGCAATGCCAGCACCGTAGGCCGGGACGCCGCCGCATCCGTTTCGATGATCGCCGGAAGCGCGGCGATGGCCGCCAGCGGCACGACCGCCGCAAGCGGCCCGTCGATGAGCAGCATCTCCATGAGCGCGAGGAGCTGCGCGATCATCAGGAACTGAACGAGGACTGCGACCATGCCGAGGATATTCCCGGCCGTGGGCGAGCGCGGCGCCATCGCAATGCCCGCCAGGGCGATCGCAGGCGCAATGAGGAAGAAGATGGTCGCACCCGGGAGCGGGACGCTGATGGCCGCCCCCAGGATCAGGATCAGCAGCCACGATGCGGCCCGCATGGCCCGCTGGTCGATGTTTCGGCCCCAGCGCATCCATATGGTCGCCATGGCACCAAGCAGCGCGGCATAAACTGCGAGGTAGGAGACGAGCGGATAGGCCCGCCAGAAATCCCCCGCGCGGGCTGCGCTTGCGGCGAAGCTCACCGCACCGGCGACGATGCTTCCGCCGATGACCATGACGGCCGCCACGAGCAGCGGCTTTCCGAGCGCCTTATTGCGCCAGGCGAGAAAAAAGCCGGCAACCAGCAGCAGGGCCAGCAGGACCGCGGCGACCATCAGCGGCAGGTGCAGGAACAGCTTGCCCGCGATGTCCGTGAACACTGTCCGTCCAGACCCGGCGTGCGCAGGATCCGAAGTCCCCGCCATCGCGCGCGTCGCGGCCAGCACCTCAGTCCCCACATGCCCCAGGCTGTTGCGGTCCAGCGCGGCGATATTGTCGCCGGGCGAATGGTAGCGCGTCTCGTTGCCGATGATGCTGTAGTTGAGGAGGGTCCAGCCCCGTGGCTTGAAAAAGACCACGTCGGTCGTGTTCGGGATCAGCTTGGCGAAATCGGTGCTGATCGAATTGGCGTAGGGGTGGCGCGTGGCGGAGGCGTAGATGTTCATCGCCGCGCCATTGGGGTCGCTGGTCTCGTACATCAGCGCCGGTCCGTTGACCCCGCGAACGTCGATGTTGATCAAGGAATTCACGTCGCGGGCCTGCGGGTCCGCGCGAACGAAGGCGTGCGCGCCATTCAGCCCGAACTCTTCGCCCTCGTTGAACAGCAGCGTCACCGGGCGCGGGGGCGGCAAGGCGTTCAAGATCGACCCGACCTCCAGAAGCACCGCGACGCCGAGCCCGTCATCGCCGGCTCCCGGACCGGTCGGAGTGCTGTCATAGTGCGCATTGAGCAGGAGTTGCGGCCCGGGACGCTGTGACGGGATCGTCGCGATCACGTTGCGGACGTGCGAGCAGCTGACGTAGCGCGACTTCGGCATCGTGCTACAGTCCGTCGTTTCCTGCACTCGAGGCTGGAGGCCGATCGCCCGCAGCTCCCCGATCAGCCGGTCCCGAACCTGGTCGTCGGCCGCGCTATCGACGGGGTGCGCGCGCTCATCGCCGAGGATTCGCTGGAGCCGCGCGGCGGCGCGCTGGGTATCGAATTCGCCGGGTCCCGCACGGGGTGGAGCGATCAATAGACCCTTGGCCGCAAATCCGCCCAGGAGCAGAGCAAAGACGATCAGACCGCGAAGCCATTGAGTCATGGCATCCCCCCGTTTTGGCGGCGGATAGTGGCAGCTTTCGCCGCGTTGACAATCGTCTGCGCCAAGCCCACGTCGCGCGCGGTCGCAAGCAAGGGAATTTAAGCACATGGGTTATCGGGTCGCGGTTGTCGGAGCGACGGGCAATGTCGGGCGCGAGATCCTCAACATCCTCGCCGAGCGGCAATTCCCGCTCGACGAGGTCGCCGCGGTCGCGTCCGGTCGATCGACCGGCGACGCAATCGATTTCGGCGACACCGGGGAAACCCTGACCGTCAAAAACCTCGAGCATTTTGACTTCTCGGGCTGGGACATGGCCCTGTTCGCCGCGGGGTCGGCGGTGTCGAAAATCTATGTCCCCAGGGCCGCGGAAGCCGGCTGCACGGTGATCGACAACAGCTCCTTGTTCCGCATGGACCCGGACGTTCCGCTGATCGTGCCGGAGGTGAATGCCGAAGCGATTGCCGGCTATCGCAAGAAGAATATCATCGCCAATCCGAACTGCTCGACCGCGCAGCTGGTCGTGGCTTTGAAGCCGCTCCATGACGCGGCGAAGATCAAGCGGGTCGTGGTCGCGACCTACCAGTCCGTCTCGGGCAGCGGCAAAGCGGCGATGGACGAGCTGTTCAACCAGTCGCGGAACATCTTCGTCGGCGATTCCAACGAGCCCGAAGTCTATCCCAAGCAGATCGCCTTCAACGTGATCCCGCAGGCCGGCGATTTCCTCGACGACGGGTCGACCACCGAGGAATGGAAGCTGGTGGTCGAGACGAAGAAGATCCTCGATCCCGCGATCAAGGTCAGCGCGACTTGCGTCCGAGTCCCCGTGTTCGTCGGTCATAGCGAGGCGGTAAACATCGAGTTCGAACGCGAGATCAGCGCCAAGGAAGCGCAATCGATCCTGCGCGAGGCGCCAGGGATCATGCTCGTCGATAAGCGAGAGGCCGGCGGCTATGTGACTCCGGTCGAATGCGTCGGCGATTATGCGACCTTCGTCAGCCGCGTTCGCGAGGATTCGACGATCGAGAACGGCCTGTCTTTGTGGGTCGTCAGCGACAATCTGCGCAAAGGCGCGGCACTAAATGCCGTCCAGATCGCTGAGCTTCTCGGTCGGAAGCATCTCAAGAAAGCTGCGTGATATGCGTATTATCATCTTATCGAGCTGCGCCCTCATCGCGCTTGCCGGCTGCAAGCTCCAGCAAAGCCAGCAGGCGCCGGTGACGAAGGCGGAGGCGACGAAAATCGCGGAGCGGGCCGAAGCGAGCTTCACCACGGGCAACGTCAAGGCGGTCATGGCGCAATATGCCGACGGCGCGGTGATGTTCGATGCGAGCCACCCGGCCTACAGCACGGACCGCAAGATCCAGACCGGCTGGGCCCAGGACTTCGTCAGTATGAAGCCGGCGGACTACCACGTTCCGGATCGGCAGATTCAAATCCTCGGACCGGACGCGTTCGTCAGCTCGGGCACCGAGGTTTTCAACGTGTCGGCCGGCTCAGCCACTCCGACGATCAGCGCCCGCTTCACGGACGTTTTCCAGCGCCAGGGCGACGGCAGCTGGAAGATCGTTCACGAACATGTGTCGCTTCCGCCGGCGGCTCCGGCGACGCCTTAAGGCATGTCGCTCCAGTAACGCAGCAGGTTCTGCTGGACGAGCTGGAGCCGGTGGAATTGCTCCGGGTCCATCTTGAGGCCGGTGAGCGCGGCGACCTCGTTCAGCTCGAACAGCAGGTTGCGTCGAAACGGGTCCTGGATACGGCTCTGGATGAAGGTGATCGCAACGAGCCGCTCCCCATTGGTGACCGGAATCACCTGGTGGAGCGTGTCCGACGGATAGACGATCGCTTCCCCCGGCTTGAGCTTGAACCTGAGGTCGGCGTCGCCGAGCCGGAGATGGAGCTCGCCACCTTCGTAATCGCCCGGCTCGTTGAGGAAGATGGTGCAGGAGAGATCGCTTCGGATCGTCGCGCCCGGCAGCTGGATGAACGCGGCATCGGCATGCGCGCCATATTTCATGCCGGGCTTGTACCGGGTCATCATCGGCGGAGCCAAAGCGACCGGGAAAGCGAATTCCATGAATTCGGGCGACCGCAACAGGGCCTGGCGCAGCAGGTCGGAGCTCTTCTGATAAGCGGCCGGCTCGTGCAGCTGCTCGTTCTCCTTGGCCGTGTGATGCGGATTGGTGGTTCGGCCGTCGATGAATGGCGCGACGGCAGCGATCTTGCGGCACTCGCCGACTTCGGCGTCGGTCAGGATCTGCAGGATCCGGTACATTCAATCTCCCTGTGAGCGGGCCAGCGCTCGGGCAAGTATCGGCGACTTTTCGGCTGCGCGGCCGAGCATGGCAAGAGCGCCATCGATCGCAGCTCCATTAGTCGCGGTTGCCTCGCCGATCAGCTCGCGCCGAAGGCCGGCGCTATATTCATATTCAAGCCCCTTGGAGTAGCGGGCCATGAGCGGCCCGGTCGCGATGGCCTGAAGCTGAGGCTCGCCGGCATCGAAGCCGAAAAAGCTTGCCACCCGCCCAAGCGCAGTCGGCATGTCTTCGAGCATCGCGTCGAAGTCGGCCCATTCCACGTGCCGGTCCTGCATCGCATCGGCGGCTGCTTCGAGCGAGGTCATCTCGCAGGCCCAGGCGATCGCCGCCAAATCGGCATCGTTGGTACCTCCCGGAATGTCTGAAACCCGGAGGGAGAGCCGCTGCGCCCGGGATTGCGCCAGATGGCGAAGCTCGATTTGCGAATTCTCACCCGCAAGGATGCTTGCGATATAGTTTCGAGGCGTCGCGTACATGAACAATAGGCGCTCCCCCGCCGGAACGAGCTGCGGGGCAATTTCGCTGACGAAGCTGGTCGCCTTCACGCAGGCGAATTGCGCCTCGTCGAACGTGCGCGACATCAGCTTGGGCGCTGGGGCGATATAGCACTCGCGCACCCCTGAAGGGCTTAGCGCCAGATCCCGGAGGAGCCGCGGCTCGCGGATTGCGAGGACTTCGCCCAATTCACCGAGCAGCCGCGAAACCAGGGTCGAGCCGACGTGCCCGATGTGGAAGATCCAGCGGGCGTCGCTTCGGAGTTCCGCCTCCATCGCGCGTTCCACCTGCGGCCAGGGCACGACCTGGGCGTCGACCGGCTGCTGGATCATTCGGTCGTCGAGGAAGCTTGCGGCTCGATAACTGTTGGCGTCCATCGCGATCAGCCGAACCATTCCGGCCGATGGGTCGATTGCCTGCGCGAGCCATGTCGCGTCGCGGGCGATTTCTTCCGTCGTCGGGGCGCTGGACATGCCGCCCCTTAGCCGCGCAATGTTACCTCACCAAGGGAGGTCGAAGTGGCTGAGCAAGTGAGCGGCGGCTGCGCGTGCGGGCGCATCCGCTACACAGCGACGATTTACGACAACGACGCCTATCTCTGTCACTGCCGGATGTGTCAGCGGGCAACGGGCTCCGTGTCGATCGCCCTCAAGAACGTGAAAGCCGCCGAGATCAGTTGGAGTCACGAGCCCGACTGGTTCGACAGCTCGCCGATCGCCGTGCGCCCTTATTGCCGCGAATGCGGCACCTCGCTCGGTTTCAAATTCAAGGACGGCAGCGAGATCATGGACCTAACGGTCGCGTCGTTCGACGACCCGTCGCCGTTCAAGCCGAAGCATCATTTCGGCGTGGAGAGCATGCACCGGGCGTGGCTGAACACGGAGGGTCTCACCGAAATGCGGACGGGGGACTATCACAAGCTCGTCGATAAATGGGTGGAAGCGATCGGGGAGTTTCCCGGTTGAAGCCTGAACCCACCGGCCTCGCTCGCAGGCTAGGCCTGTTCGACGCGACGATGCTCGTCATGGGCGGGATCATCGGGTCAGGCATCTTCGTCACTCCCGCCGAGGTCGCGCGGCACGTCGGAACGCCGCTGCTCATCGTCGGAGTATGGATTCTCGGTGGAATCATCGCTCTCGCCGCGTCCTTCGTCTACGCCGAGCTCGCCGCGAGGCGTCCGGAGGTCGGCGGACAATATGCCTATTTGCGGGACGCTTACGGGCCGATGCCGGCCTTCTTATACGGTTGGGCGCTGCTGCTGGTGATCCAGTCGGGCGGAATGGCTGCGGTTGCGATAACTTTCGCGCGCTATTTCGGCGATCTCGCGCACTTGCCCGTCAGCGACGGTGTGCTCGCAGTCGGGGTCCTGGCTCTGCTCACGGTCATCAATTGCATGGGCGTCCGGTCGGGGAGCAACGTCCAGAGCGGTCTGATGGTGCTCAAGATCCTCGCCATCATGGCGCTCGTCCTGGCGGGACTCTGGTGGGCGCCGGGGAGCCCCGCACCTTCGTACCCGCAAGACTCCGGCTCGGTATCGGTGCTTGCGGCGATCGGGGCGGCGATGACCCCGGTGATGTTCTCTTACGGGGGTTGGCAGACGTCGAGCTTCGTCGCGGCGGAAATGCGCAATCCGCAGCGCGACCTTGCTCGAGGCCTGGTTTTCGGAGTCGCCGGAGTCGTCCTGCTTTATACGCTCGTGGCCTTCGTCTGCGTCCAGGCGCTGGGCCCGGCCGGCCTTGCGGCATCGAAGACTCCGGCGACGGACGTGATGCGCCTCGCGCTGGGCGAGAAAGGCGCGACCTTCATCGCAATCGGGATCGCGATCTCGGCGCTTGGATTCCTTAGCCAGGGCATGTTGACGGCTCCGCGAGTCTATTTCGCAATGGCCGAAGACGGCCTGTTCTTTCGAGAGGTCGCCAAGGTGAACTCGACGACGCGCGTTCCGGTTGTTGCAATCGCGCTGCAAGGGGTGGCGGCCGCGCTCATCGCGCTGTCCGGTACGTTCGGCCAGATCCTGAGCTATGTCGTTTCGGTCGATTTCATCTTCTTCGGCCTCACCGGAGCGGCGCTCTTCGTCTTCCGCCAACGCGACGCCGGTCGGGCGGTATCTTTCCTGGCCCCCCTGCATCCGATTACGACTGCATTGTTTGTTGGTGCGTGCGCGATCACGGTCATCGCGACCGTGTGGAACAATCCGGTCAACAGCCTGATCGGTTACGGGATCCTGCTCGCGGGCGTCCCGGCATGCCTGTACTGGCAGCGCAAGAACCGCGCGGCGGCGACATGAGAACGATGCAGTCGGACTACATGCATTGGGCCAAGTTCAAACCGCCCGCGCGTTTCGCCTTGACCGGCAGCGAGGTCCCGCATTTCCGCATGGATTCGCTTCCCGTCACCATCGCCGACCTCGATCTCGATGGCGCGAGCCATCCGCGGTACCGGCCGCTGCGGGACGCAATCGCCGAGCGATACGGAGTCACCGCCGAGCAAATTGTCGCAGCCGACGGAACGTCCATGGCCAACTTCCTTGCGATGGCCGCGCTCATCCATCCCGGCGACGAGGTGCTGATCGAACGCCCGACCTACGAGCCGTTGCTGGGAGCAGCGAGTTTCCTCGGCGGCGCAATCACGAGGTTCGAACGGCGGTTCGCCGACGATTTTCGGATCGACCTCGACGCCGTGGCGTCGGCGCTCACCGAGCGCACCCGGCTGATCGTGATCACCAATCTTCACAATCCCAGCAGCGCTTTGTGCAAGGAGGACGATCTGCGCGCGCTTGGCGAACTGGCGAGGCGGGCCAACGCACGAATTCTCATCGATGAGGTCTATTTGGATTCTGCCAGCCCTCCGCGGCCAAGCGCCGCGCACCTCGGTCCCGAGTTCATCTGCACGAACAGCCTGACCAAGGTCTATGGTCTCAGCGGCCTGCGCTGCGGATGGATTCTCGCCGAGCCGGAGCTTGCCGAGCGCATGTGGCGCTTGAACGATCTGTTCGGCGTGAACCAGGCTCATCCCGCGGAGCGGCTCGCCTGCATCGCGTTCGAGAACCTGGAGAAGGTGAGCGGCGATACTCCCGCGATGCTCGGAGCCAACCGCGCGCTGTTCAACGACTTCGCCGCCGCTCGCCGTGATCTTGCCTGCATTCCAGCCGAGCATGGAATCGTCGCCTTTCCGCGCTGGGCCGGCGGAGATACGCAGCGGCTCGATGACTTCCTTCGCGAGCGATATGAGACCGCCATTGTTCCGGGCAGCTGGTTCGAAATGCCCGATCATTTCCGGATCGGGCTCGGCTGCCCGACCGCAGCGCTGGAAGAAGGGCTGCAGCGCCTCGGCTCCGCCCTGGATCAACTCTCGTGAATTCTAGCGTCTAGCGGATATCGCCAGCGCGATGGCGCCGAGCGGGCCGGCGTCGGCACCGAGATCGGGCGCGCACACATAATCGCCATCCGCGGGAAGTTGGAGGTAGCCATTGAGGCTATCGACCAATGTCGATTGGACGCGACTGAGGAGGTGCGGCTGCGCCTCGATGACTCCGCCGCCCATCGCGATTCTGAGCGGGGTCGCAGCGCAGACGATGAGGTGACACAGCTGGCCCAGCGTCCAGGCAACGGACTCCCATGCGGCGTCATTCGGCTCAAGTTTCGTCAGCTGTTCGCCGAAGCGAGCCTTCAGCGCGGATCCTGAAGCCAATCCTTCGATACAGTCGCCGTGAAAAGGGCAGGAGCCCGGCCAATCGTCCCCCGCAGATCTTGGCGCTCGTGCGTGGCCCAATTCGCAATGCGCAAACCCTCGGGTCGGCCGTCCATTGACGATCAGTCCGACGCCTATTCCCGTTCCGACGGTGACATAAGCGAAGTCGGCCAGGCCGCGGCCCGACCCCCAGCGCATTTCGGCCAGCGCCGCGGCGTTGACGTCGGTGTCAAAGCTCCAGGGTACGCCGATCGCCCCTCCCAGCCTCCCGCCGACATCGGTTTGCGCCCAACCGGGTTTCGGTGTTGCAAGCACCTGGCCGTAGGTGGCCGATTGGGGGTCGACATCGACCGGACCGAAGCTCGCAATCCCCAGCGTTTCGAATCCATGCGCCGACTTCCAGCCAAGAAGGATGTGTTCGATTCGTTCGAGCGTTTCGTCCGGCGAGCCGGTTGGGACGGTCTCGCGCGCGAGCAGTTGCGCGTCGCTGCGTGCCAATATTGCGACGCACTTCGTGCCGCCGAGTTCGACGCCAGCATGGATCACGCATGAGCGGCTAGCTCGGGCGATTTCGACCCGCAAGCAGACTCGCCGGTTGCAATGTAGGAATGCGGCTGACAAGCGCTCCCGGCCATGCTCCGCTGCCGAAGCTCCACAACGACCCCATTACCGATCCATAATGTTTCACCTGGAGCCCTCGCGTGAGCGCGGGCGTTACCGTGAACTTTGGGAACATTCGCAGGTGACGCACGCAGCAAACCATTTCTGGACGGCATCCGACGGGGTCGATCTCGCCTATCACGAGGTGGGGCAGGGGCGGCCGGTGGTCCTCCTCCACGGACTTTTCTCCGACGCCAACATGAACTGGATCAAATTCGGCCACGCCGCGCGGATCGCCGCCGAGGGCTTTCGAGTGATCATGCCCGACCTGCGTACCCATGGCGTCAGCGGCAAGCCGCACGGCGAGCAATATTATCCGCGCGGAATCCTGGCTCGCGACTTGCGCGAACTGGTTGCGCACCTCGATCTCACCGAATTCGACCTCGGCGGGTTTTCGCTCGGCTCACGAACGGTCGTCGAGGCCGTTGGGGAAGGAATGCGCCCGCGCCGCGCCGTGCTCGGGGGTGCTGGACTGGAGGGCCTGCGCAAGTGGGAGCGGCGCAAGAATTTCTTCCTTGAAGCGATCGCGATGTTCGATCACGTCCAGCGCGACGATCCGCACTGGCTGTCGGTCCAGTTCATGAAAAGCCAGAAGGTCGACCGTATCGCCGCGGCGCAGCTGCTCGAAAGCTTCGAAGACACGTTCATCGAATGGCTTCAGGCCTTCACCATGCCGACCCTGGTCGTGTGCGGCGACCGGGACAATGACAATGGCTCCGCGGAAGAGCTCGCGAACATCATGCCCAACGCCATTTTTCGCGAGGTGCCGGGGACTCATATGAGCAGCGTCACCAAGCCGGAGTTCGGGGAGGCGATCGCCGAGTTTCTTTCCGCCTAGTCGATCGTCATTGCGAGGAGCGCATGCGACGAAGCAATCCAGCCATGCAAGCTGGACTGCTTCGCTTTGCGCGCAGTGACGGGCTGGGAATTACGAGGTCGGTTGTCTTTTTGCGCGTCCCCGACCGCTCGCGCTCCCGGACATGCCGGCACCGCCGCTGCTGCGGCCGAGGCTCGCGTTGCCGCCGCCGGTCTCGCTCATTCCGCGACGGGTGCTCGAGCTCGTGGATGTCAATCCGGCAGTGTCGTCGAAGTCCGAACCGGAGCTATCTCTCCACTCCGAGAACTGGTCCGAGAGGTTGCTCAGCTGATCGCTGATCTGAGTCCGTTTCGACCACAGGAACAAACCGGCCGCCGCGGCGCTCGCCGCCGCTGCCGCCGCCGCGATCGGGCGTTCACGGACCATGTCCATGACTCCCCAGTCGCTATATTGATTGCGGCCCGTGGGATTGTTGTTGCGGCCGCCGCGATTGCTACTTCTCGGCATCAATTCCTCCTTTGAAACTGTTACGCTCTCAATCCGATTAAACGATTGAAAGCGTTCGCTGTTCGTCACGTTTCGGACAAGCAGCGGTGAGGGGAGGCGGAGGAGCGGCAGGTCGTCAGGCGGTCGCGAGCTGGTCCAGCAGATATTCGGCGGACGAGGCGCGATATTCGCCCGGAGCTTCGACGTTCAGCTGCTCCACGACTCCATCGTCGACGATCATCGAGTAGCGCTGCGAGCGCTTGCCCATCCCGAACTTGCTTCCGTCCATCACCAGTCCCGTCGCCTCGGCGAACGCGCCGTTACCGTCGGCGAGCATGGTGATGTCCCCCGAACCGTCGCGCTGGCCCCATGCCGACATCACGAACGGGTCGTTGACCGAAATGCAGGCGATCTCGTCGATGCCCCTTGCTTTGAGTTCCTGCGCTTTCTCGACGAAGGACGGCAGGTGCCGCGCCGAACAGGTCGGGGTGAAGGCGCCCGGAACGGCGAACAAGGCCACTTTCTTGCCTTTGAAATAATCGCTGCTGGTCGTGGGCTGCGGCCCGTCGGAGCTGGCGATCGCCAGCGGGACGTCTGGTAGGCGGTCGCCGACTTGAATGGTCATGGGGAGTCTCCTGCGAGTGGCGTTGAAGCGGCAGATAGGCCCGCCATGACGTGCCCTCAAGGCTTGCCCGCCGCGCTCCGCAGTTTCATTGTCGCATCATGCCGAGCCAGCCGACCTTCCTGTCCGGAAAACTGCTCCTGGCGATGCCGGGCATGGCGGATCCACGCTTCGAGCGCGCGGTTATCGCCATGTGCGTCCATGATGAGAATGGAGCGATCGGAATCGGCATCGGCCATAAACGCGCGGGGATCAATTTCCGAGGGCTGCTCAAGCAGCTTGAGATCGAACCGGGCGAGGCTCCGGACTGCGCCGTGCATCACGGCGGACCGGTTGAGCCCGGCCGGGGTTTTGTGCTGCACTCGACCGATTGGGGTGGTCAGGACACGCTTCACGTCGCCGGACCGAAAGGCGAGATTTTCGCGATGACGGGCACGATCGACATCCTGAAGGCGATCGCGGAGGGGCGCGGGCCGTCCAGGTGGATCGCTGCGCTCGGCTATGCCGGTTGGGGCGAAGGCCAGCTCGACGAGGAAATGACGCGTCATGGCTGGTTCGCTGCGCAGGGCGATTCGGATCTGCTATTCGACACTCCGACCGATGAGCGCTGGGCGGCGGCGTTCAAGGCGGAAGGCATCGATCCGCGGCTGCTCGCCAGCGAAACCGGCGCGGCTTGAATCGTCATATAAAGCTTTCTTTATATGTTGTGCTAGGCTAGGGCCGCCGCGAACAACGGCGACAATATCGCGCCGTGCCCCTCATTTCGTGGAGATTCTCGACGTGGCGACGCAGGCTGAAACTCGTTTCAACGACTTTGTCGTGAAGGACATCGGTCTCGCCGATTTCGGCCGCAAGGAGATCGAGATCGCCGAAACCGAAATGCCCGGCCTGATGTCGCTCCGCGACGAGTTCGGCGGGTCCAAGCCGTTGAAGGGTGCGCGGATCACCGGCTCGCTGCACATGACGATCCAGACCGCGGTGCTGATCGAGACCCTGCTCGAGCTCGGTGCCGAGGTGCGCTGGGCAAGCTGCAACATCTATTCGACTCAGGACCATGCGGCGGCGGCGATCGCCGCGCGTGGCGTCCCCGTGTTCGCGATCAAGGGTGAAACGCTCGAAGATTACTGGGACTATGTCGCGAAGATCTTCGACTGGGGCCGCGACACCACCGCCAATATGATTCTGGACGACGGCGGCGACGCGACCATGTTCGCTCTGTGGGGCTATCGCGTCGAGAAAGGCGAGGAGCTTTTCGCGCCCTCGAACGAGGAAGAGGAAATCTTCGTCGCGACCTTGAAGCGCTTCCTCGCGGAGCGGCCGGGTTATCTCACCAAGACCGTTGAGAGCATCAACGGCGTGTCGGAAGAAACGACGACGGGCGTCCACCGGCTTTACGACCTTGCGAAGCAGGGCAAGCTTCCGTTCCCGGCGATCAACGTCAACGACAGCGTGACCAAGTCGAAGTTCGACAATCTCTATGGCTGCCGCGAAAGCCTGGTCGACGCCATCCGGCGCGCGACCGATGTCATGCTTGCGGGCAAGGTCGCCTGCGTCGCGGGCTTCGGCGATGTCGGCAAAGGCTCGGCTCAGTCGCTCCGCAACGGCGGGGCACGAGTGCTGGTGACCGAGATCGACCCGATCTGTGCGCTTCAGGCGGCGATGGAGGGCTATGAGGTCGTGACGATGGAGGAGGCGACCAAGCGCGCCGACATCTTCGTCACCGCGACCGGCAACATGGACGTCATCACGCTCGACCACATGCGGGCGATGAAGAACATGGCGATCGTCGCCAACATCGGCCATTTCGACAGCGAGATTCAGATCGGCGCGCTCGCGAACATGAAATGGACCGAGGTTAAGCCCCAGGTCGATGAGGTCGAGTTCCCGGACGGCAAGAAGATCATCGTGCTGAGCAAAGGCCGCCTGGTGAACCTGGGGAATGCGACGGGCCATCCGAGCTTCGTGATGAGCTCGAGCTTCACCAATCAGGTGCTCGCTCAGATCGAGCTCTGGACCGGCGCGGACAAGTATAAGAACGACGTCTACGTCCTGCCCAAGCATCTCGACGAGAAGGTGGCCCGACTGCACCTGGATAAGCTTGGAGTCCATCTGACCAAGCTCAACGACAAGCAGGCGAGCTACATCGGGGTTTCGGCGGAAGGGCCGTTCAAGCCCGACCATTACCGCTACTAAAGGATTATTCGACGATCAGCGGAGTCGCGCGGATCCAGCGCGAGGCCAGGTGCTTGACGCCCCGAGTGACCGGAAGGCCGGCGTGGACCGAGCGAGGATCCGGAACGCCGTTCGACGACGCATTGCGGAACAGCAAGCCGTCGCCGGTCTTGCCGCGAACGTTGATTCCCAATCTCGGAAAGGCGGTCTCGCCGCCTTCATAATCGTCGTCGAGATAGACGAGGAAGGTGAGCACCCGCTGCTGGTGCGGAGGGACCTGCGGAAGCGCATCGCTGTGCTCGTGATACTGCTCGCCGGGAGCGTAGCGCAGCACCTGCAGCGGCTCGCCCGAACGCACGTCGGTCCCACTTGCGGCAGCTAGGCGGCGGTTGAGCGCGTGGATCGCTGGATTTTCATCAACGAACGGGAATCCCGCCGCACTGGAAGTGCGGACTGGATTGGGAATTTGGCGACCGCTCGACGGGTCGACGACGACGCTCGGCTGAAGAAACGGTTTAGCGGCTTCGATCAGGTAAGCGCATTCGGCCAAAGTGAAGAGGCCGGGAAAAAGCGAGACCTCGGGCGAATCGCTCAATCTTTCGGATTTCCAGCCGGCCGATGGCCTCCCCGCCGGACCTAGCTCCATCGCTTCGATCAGCTGCAATTGGGTAGCCGCCTGTGGATCGGCCGCTGCGGCGCTGCGCAGCAGGCTGACGGCTCGCGGCCAGTCCGAGGGGCCTCCGACGCCGCCGGCGATGAACGCCCGAGAGACTGCGGCAGAGTAAGGGTCTCCGAGCTCGGCCGCTCGCTCGAATAGCGCTCGCGATGCGGCGAGGTCGCGGCGGATGAGCTGGCCCGTCAGGCGCCCCAACGCAAGTTCGCGCGCCGCAAGCGGATCGCCGCGCTGTAGCGCTTCCTGGAGCGCAGTTGCTGCTCCCTGCGCATCGCCACGTTGAAGCAGGAGATTGGCTTGGGAGACAGCATCGCTCACCGGGCCGCTCTTGGCAGCCCCGCTCTTGGTTGTTTGCAATCCGGAACGCTTAGAAGCGCGCTTTGACGCCCGCATAATAGGCGCGCCCGCGAATATCGTAGATCGCGCTTCCGGAGCTGGTCGCGGTCGATCCAAGTGGCGGGTGGCGGTCGAAGATATTGTCGATGCCGACGTAGATCTGGACGTTCTT
>JBKPOO010000050.1:0-11533 GCA_046733175.1 Pseudomonadota bacterium | reverse complement strand
GGAACCAGATCGTCAACCCGACGAGCGGCCCCGGCATCCGCGCTTATGGCATCAGCTCGACGCAGGATATTCAGGCGAGCTTCTCGCAGACCCAGATGAGCGGGGTCACGACGCCGTTCACGATCGGCAGCTACGCGTCGGTGACGCACAGCGGAACGATCGTTGACGGTACGCTCGTTGACTGATCGCCGACCCTACAGGACGAGCATGGGATGCTGGAAAGTTTCGGCCGGTTTCCGGTCGATCTTCGCCCCGTCGAGGTTCTTCGCGGTGTCATTGGTCGGCACCGACGCTGGAAGGACTTCCAGAACGTCGACGACCGAAAGCCGTTCATCGACGACCTCATAATCGGGGCCATAAATCGTATCGAACTCCACCCGGCAATGAAGGGCATCGCCGGGCCGGATGTCCAATTCCCTTCGGTAGAACCGATCAAGGACATCGCACGGTTCGCACTTCGCGGCGAAGTGAATCTTGCCATGCTTGAGGAGCCACTCGCCGGTTGCGCCATAATCCGGAAGTTCGACCAGGAGGATCAATTCGACGGCGCGATTCACCACCTTCTTGTCGAGGAGGTTGGCCAGTTGAGGAATCCTCTTCGTTAGATCCAGCTCCGCCGAACCCTGCTGCATGACGAGGCGAGCGCTCGCGCAATCGCGAAGAGCCTCCCGCACCCGTTGCCAGGCGGAGATGGCCTCCACCAGCCCGACGGACGAGGGCAAGGCGGGATGGCTGCAGCTCGTTGCGGACGTTCCCCAGGCCAGGACCCGAAGCGCCTGCTGCAAGTCGGACAGGCGCAAGTCCGGCCGGCCGTCCATCCACGACAATATGGTCAGCACGCCCTGAGCGGCGTACTTGAGCAATGCGGGATCAACGCCGCTGGCATCGTCCGCGCGAGCTCCGTCCTGGGCGTGGAAACGAAACCAGACGGTCACGCAGCTATTGGGGACTTCTTCGAGGACGGCGACTCTTTCGACATGAGTTTCGACCGACGCCGCGAAGGCGCGCAACGAAGCCTCGATGGCCTCCTCAATCGGCCCGATGGCAAGCGATCCGGGCGCCAAGCTTCGAGCTGGCTTCACGACTTCGAAGACGAGGTCCGCGTCGGTGAGTTCGTTGATCACGTCGGAAAGCTCAGTCCGAATTTGAAACTCTTCCATCGCACTTCTCGCCCGCCAGCACCGTTAACTGCTATTAACTAGCTTTCGACGGACTTCAAGCGGCTCGCGAGCGCGTCCGAGGGTTCGAATGCGCAGTCGTTTATCCAAGTTGGTTTCGGGATTTTGCCGAGCCGTTAAATTCGCCTTCACTGCCCGGGCGCGCACGTTGCCGGGCGTCTCTCACTTCGGCGTCTTCACAGTCCCGCGGCCCTCATTTCGCAGTTTCTCGACCAGCAGCCGGACCTCGGCGGATCTGCTCAGCGGAGCGACGAAGATCGCATCGCGAACGACGATGACGGCCATATTCTCAAGCCCGATCGCAGTAACGACCGCATCGGTCTCATTGCGCAGCAAGGAAGATCGAGTGTCGATCGCCACGACGTCCCCCTCGACAGCATTGCCGGCGGAATCCTTGGCAGCAAGCGCCCAGACGGCGGCCCAGGAGCCCACATCGGACCACTTCAATTCGACCGGGAGCACGACTGCGCGAGACGTCTTTTCCATGATCCCATAGTCGATCGAGATATTCTCGGCGGCGGTGAATGCCTCCGGCTCGGGCCGGACGAAGATGCCTTCACGCGTGGCCCCCGCGATCGACTGCGAAATTGAATCGAGGGTACGCGGCAGAAAGCGGCGCATTTCCTCGATCAAGGTCGAAGCTTTGACGAGGAACATGCCTGAGTTCCACCAGAAGCGGCCGCTCTCGAGATAGGCGGCGGCGGTCGCGGCGTCGGGTTTCTCGACGAAACGCGCGACCGGATAGGGAGGCCCGGCGGGCCCGTCGACCCCGGCTTCGATATAGCCATATTCGACGTTGGGGCCTGTCGGGACGATGCCGAATGTAACGATCGCTCCGGCCTCGGCGTGCGGAGCGGCGGCACGGATCGCGACCCGAAGCGCCTCTTCGTCCCCGATCGCATGATCGGCCGGCATCAGCATGAGCAGCTCGTCACGTCCGGTCGAACGCAGCCATTCTGCGGCGAGCGCCGCTGCTGCCGACGTGTTGCGGCCGACTGGTTCGAGCAGGATCGCCTCGACGGCGGCGCCCATTTGGCCGAGTTGGTCTTTGACCAGGAGGCGATGATCCTCCGCGCTCACGATGATTGGCTCTTCGAAATCCGGTCCGCTGACGCGCTGAACGGTCTCGACCAGCATCGGCCGGCTCGAGACGATCGGCAGGAGCTGCTTCGGCAGGTCCTGACGCGACATCGGCCAGAGACGGGTGCCCGCGCCTCCCGACAGGATCACTGGACGGATGCTGATTGCTCACCTCCTTCGACGCCGGCCCAAGGGCGGTCTTCGTTAACTATAAATTTATCCGCCGTAACCAGCTGAAATCTCGATATATTATTGAATCCTGGAAGTCTCTTCACAAAGGGCTTTATTGATCTTGCTGCAGTGCAGGGTGCTTCGAGTCTCCGCATGGTGGCGGCCCATCGGTTCATCTCACTCGCTGGGGCATCCACCGTTAACACTTCCTTATCCATCTCGCGCCAAGGTCTCGCACGTGCAAAAAACAATAAATAGCCACGGGGGTGGGGATTTTTGTCTTTGCGAGGGGATCGGCATCCGCGGTGGGGCGGTAATTCTGTAGGCGCACGCCGGGCAGTGATCGTTTCCGTGATTTTCGCGGCGGGCTTGGCCGCGTCTCCAGCGGATGCGCAGGTCATGGAGATCTCGCCTGAGGGCGTCGTTTCCGTACGCGATGGATCCGGGGAGGCCGTGTGGACGCAGGTCCAGGGCCCGTCCGATGCCACCCAGGACCCTGCGCTCGACATCGAAGTTCCCGCAGGCGCGCTCACCAACATCGATCAAGCCACCGTCCCCAGCCGCTTCGCCGCCGCGGTGCAAAATGCCGCGGGCGCTGCTGGAATTAGCACTGCACTTCTCTCGGCGCTCGTTTGGCAGGAAAGCCGCTGGAATCCCGGCGCCGTGTCGGCGAAGGGGGCAATCGGCCTGACCCAGCTGATGCCGGGGACCGCTCGCGACCTGGGCGTCGATCCGACCGACCCGGTCGCAAACCTGGCGGGCGGAGCAAGATATCTCCGCCAGCTACTGAATTCGTTCGATGGCAACGTCGAAAAGGCGCTTGCGGCGTACAACGCCGGTCCCGCCAGAGTCGTCAGAGCCAACGGCATTCCCGCCATTCCCGAAACCCGAGCCTACGTGGCGTCGGTTGTCCAACGCATATCATCCACTCAATCGAGAGGCGACCAATGAAACTCGTGCCCAGTCTTGCCTCCCTTGCGACGCTGACGCTCAGCACGCCTGCGGCGGCGGCCGCTCAATATGCCGATCCGCAAGGGTCGGGCCCGATCGTCAACGCGCTCCACTGGCTGCAGGGAACTCTGCTTGGCAATGTCGCGACTGCGGTCGCGGTCATCGCGGTCGCCATGGTCGGCTTCATGATGTTGACCGGACGCCTCAATTGGCGCTTCGGGGCGACCGTAATCATCGGCTGCTTCATTCTCTTCGGAGCGGGCGCCATCGTCAGCGGCATCCAGGCCGCTGCGGCTGCCGGCGGCTAAGGCATGGCGCTGGCCAGCTCGCCGGTCTTCCGCGCGCTAACGCGCCCGCAAATGTTCGCGGGCGTGACCTATAGCTATTTCATCATCAACGCCGCCGCGACGACGGAAGTCTTCCTCGTCACCCGCAGCTTCCTCGCACTTCCGGTCGCCGTGGCAATTCATGTCATCGGTTATTTTGCGTGCCTCCGGGAGCCTCGGATTTTCGACTTGTGGATCACCCGCGTCAGCCGGTGCCCGCGGACCAAGAATTGGAGCCGCTGGGGCTGCAACAGTTACGCGCCGTGAAAAGGGATCGAGCTATGACGAAATGGTTCGGACCGGCAGCTTGGAGCAAGCGCGAGGCGCGTGCCGGGGACCGGCTGCCTTATGCGCGGCATGTGGATGCGTCGACGATCGAGCTTCGCGACGGCTCGCTCATGCGGTCGATCCGGATCACGGGATTTCCGTTCGAGACGGAGGACGATGATGTCCTCAACCACCTGTCGACCGTCCGCGAGGTCGTGCTTCGCAGCGCCCTCAACTCGAAGCTCGTGCTTTATCACCACCTTGTCCGCCGGAGCGTGCGCGTGCAGCTGCCGGCGCAGGAATTCGACAGCTTTTCCGCTGAGATCGATTCCCGCTGGAATGAGCGCCTCAATGAAAAGCGGCTGTTCCTCAACGATCAATTCCTGACGATCGTCGTGAGGCCGCCGCGGGGGAAGGCAGGACTTCCAGAACGTCTCGGCAAACTTCGCTCCTCGCGGTCCAATCCGCTGGCCACCGGCGAGGCGGTCGCGCTCGACTCAGCCATGGCGGCGCTGACCGCGGCTTTGCAGCCTTATGGAGCCGAAATCCTCGGGACCTACCAAACCCAGAATGGAATCTACTCCGAACCGCTCGAGCTTCTGTCGCTGCTCTACAATGGGGAATCGCGCCCGGTGTTGCTCCCGCGCGAAGGACAGGATCTGGGTCAATACATCCCCTATTCGCGTCTCAGCTTCGGATTGGACGCAATGGAATCGGTCACTCCGAGCCAGCGGAGTTTCGCGACTATTCTCGGGATCAAGGAATATCCCGACATAACGCGGCCCGGCCTTCTGGATTCTCTTCTGCGCGTCCCGCATGAGCTGGTGATCACGGAAACCTTCGCGCCGATCGAGCGGCAAACGGCGCGCGAGCGCATCGACCTCGCGCTTCGGCGGCTGAACAGCGCGGACGAGGCGGCGGCGACGGAGCGCAGCGAGATGATCGCGGCGCGCGACGCAGTCGGCGCAGGACAGCTTAGTTTCGGTGACAATCATATGAGCGTGCTGGTGCGCGGCAGCTCGATTGAAACGCTCGAACAGGCCACCGCTACGGCAGCGGCGGCGCTGGCGGACATTGGAGCGGTCGCAGTTCGCGAAGACGTGAACTTTGAACCGGCCTTCTGGGGTCAATTCCCCGGAAACGAACAGTATGTCGTTCGTCGCGCGCTTATCTCGAGCGCCAACGCGGCCGGGCTTGTATCGATGCACGGGTTTTCAATGGGCCGCGCCAGCGGGAACCATTGGGGTGATGCGGTCACCGTGCTCGAGACGACCGGAAGCACGCCCTATTTCTTCAACTTCCACGACGGCGATCTCGGCAACTTCACGATCATCGGTCCCTCCGGATCCGGCAAGACGGTCGTTTTGAATTTCCTCGTCGCGCAGGCTCAGAAGTTCGCTCCGCGGACGATTTTGTTCGATAAGGACCGCGGATCGGAAATTTTCCTGCGTGCCTTGGGCGGCCGCTATGAAAAGCTGAGCCGTGGCGCCCCGACGGGGTTTAACCCGCTGCGACTCCCCGACTTGCCGATGAACCGGTCCTTCCTGCGCGACTGGCTCTCCTGCCTGCTCCAGCCCGACGGACCGGAGGAAGAGGCGACAATCGCCAGCGCCGTCGATGAGATTTTCTCTCATGGTCCGGAGCTGCGCCGGCTCCGCTTCGTCCGCGATCTGCTGGCCGGCGGCCGGCGCCCGAAGGCGGGAGATCTGCCCTCGCGTCTAAATCCGTGGATTCTCGACGGTGAGCACGCCTGGCTGTTCGACAACCGCGATGACGGTCTCGAGGTTCGCGACGGCGCGCTCGGCTTCGACATGACGGAGCTGCTCGACGACCGCAGGCTGCGCACTCCGGCCTTGATGTACCTCTTCCACCGCATCGAAGCGTCTCTCGATGGGCAACCGACGATCATCCTGATCGACGAGGCCTGGAAAGCGCTCGACGATCCGATGTTCGCGGCTCGCATCCGCGACTGGATGAAAACGCTGCGCAAGCGCAACGCGATCGTCGGCTTCGTCACCCAGTCGGCGGCGGACGCTCTCAACAGCTCGATTTCGTCCGCGATCGTCGAACAGGCGGCCACCAGCATATTCATGCCCAACGCGAAGGCGCGCGAGGAAGACTATTGCAAAGGCTTCGGCCTTAGCTCGCAGGAATTCGAATTCGTCCGGAGCCTTCCGGCACACAGCCGTTGCTTCCTCATTCGGCAGACGGGCAAGTCCGTCGTCGCGCGGCTCGACCTTGGCGGCATGCCCGATTTGCTGACGGTGTTGTCGGGACGCGAATCCAGTGTCCGCAAGCTCGACGATCTCAGAGCCTCGGTCGGCGACGACCCCGCCCATTGGTACCCGCTTCTCACCCGCGCCCCATGGCCTGGCGAAGGCAGCGACGACCTGTGGCTGGACGCTGCTGAATGAGCGCTTGTCCCTCATTCGGAGCGGCCGGGCCGGAAAGCATCGCCGACGCGCTGCAAAAGGTCGATTGCCTTTCGGCCGAAGCGACGAACGCCTCGTTCGGCAGGCTGTTCGCGCCTGGCGGAGCGCTGACGACAGCGCTCACCATCCTGCTTACGCTCTACGTCGCCCTCTTCGCCTTCAACCTGCTGACGGGCCGTTCGAGCCTGCGCATGTCGGCGCTCACCCCGCGGATGATGACGGTGGGCCTCATTATCACGTTCGTCACGTCGTGGATGGCGTATCAGTCGGTCGTCTGGAACCTTGCCGTCGGCGCCCCGGACCAGATCGCCGGGACACTTCTCGGGACTCGAGGCTCGGCGACCCTGATGTTCGCGCAGAAGCTCGATACGCTGTTCACCGCGGTGACCAATGCCGCGGATTCCATTTCGGGTACCGCCGCCGCAAATCAAAAGCTCGCGTCGCCGGCCAACATGTTGTGGATATCCTCCCTGATCCTGCTTCTCGGGACGGTCGGCGTGCTGGTCGTCTGCCGAATCGCGCTTGCGGCATTGCTGATCCTCGGGCCGGTCTTCATCGTGCTCGCGCTGTTCGAGGGCACGCGCGGATTGTTCGAAGGGTGGCTGAAAAGCCTGGCCGCGTTCGCATTGGTCCCGCTCCTCACCGTTATCATGGGCAGCGGAGCGTTGATGGCGATTTTCCCGATGGTGGATGGTCTAGCCACTGCGGGAAAAGAGGTGTCACTTCGTACCGCGCTCGGCATTCTCGTCACCTCCATTGTCTACCTTGCGCTGATGCTGCTGACGCTTGAGCTTGCAGCATCGCTGACGCGAGGATGGCGCCTGCCGAAATCAAAGGGCGCGTCGAATGACAGCGCGGCCAGCCCGCAGCTGAGTAACACCGCCGAGTTCGAGCGGACTCGGGAGATCAGCGCGCCTGCCGCATCGGCGTCCGCGTCCGATCGCGTGCGGACTACCGTTGCCAGCTTGAACAGCTTCGTTTCGGCGGACCGCCCGGTTTCAACGTCGGCCCCCGTTGGCTTCGCCGCAAGCACGGCGGGCGGAGCCTCCCACCAGGTCCCGGCTGTCCTTTCGCGAGGACAGAGCCTTCACTTCAGTCAGCGGCCGCAAGCCAGTTCTTCACCCTTGTCCAGAGAGATGTTCCGATGACGCGCGGATTGTCCATTTTTGCAATTGCGCTGGTTAGCGCCACGAGCGCCTCGGCGGCCGACAAGCGGATTCGAACTTTGGTCTACGATCCGGAACAGATCGTTCAGATCGAAGGCCGGGAAGGCATTCAATCGACGGTCGAGTTCGCGCCCGACGAACGGATCGAAAATGTGGCGGTAGGCGATTCATCTGCGTGGCAGGTCACGCCCAATCGCCGCGCGAGCCTGCTGTTCCTGAAGCCGCTACTGAAGTCGACCCGGACGAACATGACGGTGGTGACCGACCGCCATCTCTACATGTTCGATCTCGTCGCCACGCCGAAGGCTGGATCGCCGGTCTATGCGCTGAAATTCTACTATCCCTACGAGAAGCCTCCGGTCACCAAAGTCCCGGTTCAGGCTGCGGCCGTTCCCACGATCCCGTCCTTTTCGCCGGAGCGTCTGAATTTCGGCTGGCAGACGCGAGGCTCCGACCGGCTTCTCCCGGCCCGGATTTTCGATGATGGCCAGGCGCTTTACCTGGCCTGGGCCAGCGACGCCGCTTTGCCTGCCATCCTCACGGTTTCGGCCGAAGGCCGCGAAGGTCCCGTGAATTACCGGACGTCGGGAAACTTCATCGTCATCGATCCACTGCCTTCGAACATCCTTCTGCGCCAGGGCAAGAGGACCGCGACGATCTGGGCCGGGCGGCCGCTCCGTCCGAACCTCATGCCTCGCACCGCCCTTGCGGCCGCTGCGCCGGTTGCCGCTTTGCCGGCCCCGGTGCTTCCTCAAGCCTTAGCTCGCCCGAGCCTCGCGCTGCGGACGCCGGACGTGAGCGCCCTCTATTCGACCGATCTTTCGGGGGACGACCATGCCCAATAGCAAACCCGCCGTGGATGGCGACCTGTCGGTAGTCCGTTGGGGGGTCCTGGAGCCCGTTATCCCGACCCCCGCGACGGATCCGCGCTCCGAGATGAACGAGCAGGCGCTGATCATCGCGAGCCGCAACGCCTTCCCGGTCGTAGCGCAGCGCAAATCCCGCCGCGACAATCTCGGGATTGCGACCGGTGCGGCAATCGCGCTGGTGCTGGGCTGTGTGACCTTCATGACGTTGAGCTCCAGCAGGAACAGCAGCCACGAGCCGATCACCGCTCAACCCGCGCCCGGCTATGTCCCGCAAAGCCCGCAAACTCCAGGCGCCATTCCGATCGCCACGCCTCAAGCGGCAGCGCCCTTGACTCAGCAACCTTCCGCCGCGCCTGGCCCGATGGCTCCGGCGCAGACCGTCGTCATGCCCGGCATGCCGCGTTCTCAGTCGCCTGTCATGGTTTATGACGGCAGTACGATCCGAACCAGCGGTGCTCCCGCGGTGATGGATGGTTCGACCGATGCTCCGGCACCGGGTATGCTCGCGCTGGGCCCGGGGCCGGACGGTTCGGGCACGGACAGCGCAGCTGCGAGATCCACACGAATTGGGGACCCTTCGCACACGGTCGCCCAGGGTACGCTGATCCCGGCCGTGCTCGAAACTGCCATCAACAGCGATATTCCCGGCTATGTGCGCGCGGTCGTCAGCCAGGACGTCCGCTCCTTCGACGGCAGCCAGGTGCTGGTGCCTCGCTCGTCGCGGCTGATCGGCGAATACAAGACGGGGCTCGCAGCCGGCCAAAGGCGCGCCTATTTGATCTGGACTCGGCTGCTACGTCCGGACGGAGTTTCCGTCGCGCTCGCTTCGCCTTCGGTTGATTTCTCAGGCGAGTCCGGCGTCGGCGGCCGCGTCAACAGTCATTTCCTTCAACGTTTCGGGTCAGCGATCCTGCTCTCGGTGCTCGGCGGAGCCAGTGCGCTTGCGAGCGGCGGCTCCACCGTCGTGGTCTCCGGCGGGCAAAGCGCAGCCTCAATCGCTGCGCAGCAAAACGGCACTCGGCCGCCGACGATCCATGTTCGGCCGGGTGAACCGATCCGCGTCTTCACGGCACGCGACCTGATTTTCGCTCCGATGGATCGGAAAGGCGTATGAGGGTTGCCGCCGAGCTTCTTTCGGAGTTTGCCGTCGACCCCTTCCTGGAAGCTTATCTGGAGCCCTTCCAGGAGTGGCTCAATCATCCGGACGCAACCGAACTCCTGGTCAACCGCCCGGGGGAAATCTGGATCGAATTGCCCGGGGGCATGGTCCGCCACGAAGCCCCGGCGATTGACGACCGACTTCTTCAGCGCCTGGCCGAGCAAGTCGCCCGTATCAGCAACCAGGGCATCAGCAGGGAGCGACCCCTGCTTGCCGCCACGCTTCCAAACGGAGAGCGGATCCAGTTCGTCGCGCCCTCGGCGACCCGCGCGCACTGGGCATTGGCGATCCGCCGCCACCGGCTCGTCGATCTGCCGCTCGAGGCCTATGCAGACGGGCCCCTCGAGCCCGTCCGCGCTTCGCCCAGCCAGGATCCGACGGCCGATCCCATCGCCTTCCTTCGGGATGCGGTCCGCAACCGCCGGACCATCCTCATCAGCGGCGGCACATCGACCGGCAAGACCACTTTCCTGAATTCCCTGCTTCGCGAAGTTCCCGAACAAGAGCGCGTTATCGTGGTCGAGGACACTGCGGAGATTCAGCTGCACGGGCCGAACGACCTCGGCTTGATCGCGGTCAAGGGCGAACTGGGCGAGGCGCTCATCAACACCGACGATCTCCTGCAGGCCGCGCTTCGGCTTAGGCCGGACCGGATTTTGCTTGGCGAAATGCGCGGCAAGGAAGCGGTTAGCTTTCTCCGCGCCGTCAACACCGGACACCCGGGCTCTTTCAGCACAATCCACGCGAACTCGCCCGCGGGCGCGCTTGAGCAGCTCGCATTGATGGTCATGCAGGCTGGGCTCGGCCTCTCGCGCGCGGACACGGTCGAATATGCCAAGTCCGTCATCGACGTGATCGTACAATTGGGAAAAACAGGCCAAAATCGAAGGATCGTCGAAATTGAATCCATTAATAAGAAGTGAGTGGGGTCTTTACGCCCTCGTAACGGACGGCACCTACGTAGCACCGATCATAACCCTACGAGGGGAGGGTTCCGATGAAGGGCGGTAAAAAGCTAGTCATTGCGGCGGCTGCAGCAGCGGCGGCGGCGGGGACAACGACAACGACGGATACGAGCACGACGTCTTCGGGCACCGGCTCGACCACGACGACAACGACGACGACAACTACGCCTCCGCCGCCGCCGCCGACATCGGTGAGCGTGCCTGCGGGATACACGATCAAGGCATCTACGACGGCTTGCGACGGAGTGACGGACGTGACCGCCAAGCTCCAGGCCGAGGTCAATTCGCTCGCCGCCTATCAGGCGCTCCAGCTTCAGTCGGGGACCTGCGTCACCTCCAACAACATCAATGTGGTCGGCAAGAACCACATCATGATCTACGGGGCCGGTGCGGACTCAACGATCATCAAGGCGCTCACCCCGGACAAGAGCGCTCTCATCGTCACCCAGAGCGACACCGTGACGATCGCCGCGATGCAGGTTGTCTCGCCCAATGCGACGACCCGCTCTCAGATCGGCAATTCCGACGGCTTCTACCTGTTCGACGGAAGCAACTACACGGTTGACGGGGTGAAAGCCTACAAAGTCGCCGGGGCAGGGGTCTATTTCGCCAATGTCACCGGAGGGGTGATCCAGAACAGCGAATGCGACGGCAGCCTCGCGGACTGCTTTCACGTTACGGGCGGGTCCCAGAACGTCACGCTGCAGTTCAATGTGTCGCGCAACAATGGTGACGACGCGTTCGCGTCGATCGGCTATCAGAGCAGCGGCCAAAACCGTAACATCACGATCCAGGACAACCAGGCGTATGACGGCTGGTGGGCTGGCGGCATCGGCATCGAGGGCACGGTCGGAGCGAAGGTCTATCGCAACAAGATCTATCGCTCGGGGATCGCGGGCATCCGAATCGATAGCCAGACCAACGGCGGCTATTACACCGCCGCGAGCGACCAGATCGACCTCCAGGACA
>JBKPOO010000049.1:0-10854 GCA_046733175.1 Pseudomonadota bacterium | reverse complement strand
GCTCAAACGCGGCCATTGTGCGTTAAGGCAGAAGCTGAGATACGGATCCGCAATGACCGATCGCACGATCAGCGCCGTTTATTATTATCCCGACGAGGTTGGGATCAGCTGACGCGCGCTTAAGTTCAGACGAACCAACCTCACCCGCCCGGCCTCCCGCGGCGGGTTTTTTGTTGCCCATGAGAAGGACCACCAATGCTTCACCGAGCCACCGCCACCAGAGAGCGACCTAGCGGCTGGCAGGACTATGTCGTTCCGCAGAACTGGGACTCGTTTAGCGACGACGACCACGCCGTATGGGATCTGCTCTTCGCGCGACAGGTGGATTTGCTTGGCACGCGCGTAGTCACGCCCTTCCTCGACGGCGTCGATCTTCTGCGCTTGTCGCATCCCGGCGTTCCCGACCTTGAGGGATTGAACGCGATTCTCGAGCCGCGCACCGGCTGGCGGACGGTGGCGGTCGCTGGGCTGGTCCCCGACCAGATTTTCTTCGCGATGCTGAGCGAGCAGGTCTTCCCCGTCGGAAATTTCATCCGGACACGCGAAGAGCTCGACTATCTCGAAGAACCCGACTGCTTCCACGACATGTTCGGCCATATCCCGATGCTCGCGCACCACGATTATGCCGAGATGACGCGGCACGTCGGCGAGCTTGGCGTGGCCGCGATCGCGGCGGACCAGGGACACAAGGCGGCGCGGCTATACTGGCACAGCGTCGAGTTCGGGCTGGCGAGGGAGCAGGGCGAACTCAAGATCCTCGGCGCCGGGCTCGCCTCGAGCTTCGGCGAGGCGCACTTCAGCCTCGAAAGCGAGAAGGTCGAGCGCCTCCCCTTCTCGGTGCGCAAGGCGGTCAACACGCCCTACAAGCATGACGCTTTCCAGCCGCGCTACCTCGTTTCCGAAACTCTGGAGAAGACGATCGACGAGGTGCTTCAGCTGACTCCGGAGGAGTTGCTGAACCTTTAGAGTGCTCCTGCGGAGGCAGGAGCCCAGACGCGCGAAGCGCTTTTTTGCTCGCCCTTCGGGCTCGGACTGGACCCCTGCCTTCGCAGGGGTACAAGGCACTCCCATGGCCGATCAGCCGACCCGGCACGAATATCGCAGCGGGCACGACCCTCGGACCTTGCGCGACGCACTCGGCTGCTTCGCGACGGGGGTGACGGTCGTCACCTGCCTCGACGATGCACAAAAGCCCGCGGGGATCACGGTCAACAGCTTCACTTCGGTCTCGCTCGATCCGCCTTTGCTGCTGGTCTGCCTCCACAAGATGGCCGCCGCGGCCGAGCCGCTCATCAGCGGCGGCTCGTTTGCCGTTAATGTGCTCCAACGCGAGCAGCAGCCGGCGTCGATCACCTTTTCGACGCGGGTCGAGGACCGCTTCGGTAACACGCCCTGGTCGTGCGGCGAAGCCGGCGCTCCGATCCTCGAGGAGTCCTTGTGCGTGTTCGAATGCGAGCGTTTCGCGGTTTACGACGGCGGCGACCACCACATCCTCGTCGGTCGGGTGGTCAAGGCGAGCTTCGATGCGAGTTTGGATCCGCTGCTCTTCTTCCGCGCCCGCTACCGCCGTTTGCACTTCGACTAGCTTGCGCTAGGCGTCGCTCATGCTGGCCCTGGATTTCGTCAGAGCGAACCGCGAGACCGTCGAGCGCGCGATGCGCGACAAGGGCGTTGCTTTGAGCCTCGACGACCTCCTCGCGCTCGACACGCGAGTCCGCGGGCTCAAGACTGAGATCGAGGCACTCCGCGCCGAGCGTAATGCGATCAGCGCTTCATTCCCCAAGGCGGCGGCCGAGGAGAAGGCCGAGCTCGGCCGCAAGGCCAAGGAGGCCGGCGCGCGCGTCAGTGCCCTCGAGGGCCAGCTGGCCGGCGAGGAAGAGGCGCTGAATGCGCTGATGCTCCAGCTTCCCGGAATTCCGTACGATGGCGCGCCGGTCGGCCCCGACGAGACCTCCAATGCCGTGATCCGCACCGAGGGCGCGCCGCCCAAATTCGATTTCGAGCCGCTCGACCATGTCGCGCTGATCGAGAAAAACGACTGGGCCGACCTGTCGCGGGTGACTCAGGTGGCGGGAAGCCGGACCTATTGCCTCAAAGGTGCGCTAGCGCTGCTCGAAACCAAGCTGATGGCTTGGGCTCTCGACAGGATAGCGGCCGCCGGTTTCACGGCGATCACTGTGCCCGCCATCGCTCGCGAGCAGGCCTTCCTCAACCAGGGCCAGTTCCCGGGCCATCGCGAGGAGACCTACGAGCTTCCGAACGACGATCTGTGGCTGGCGGGGACCGCCGAGGTGGTCCTCACCTCGCTTCATTCGGGCGAGATCATCGAGGCCGAGAAATTGCCGGTGCTCTACGCGGGCTATTCGCCCTGCTTCCGGCGCGAGGCGGGAAGCGCGGGCAAGGACGTGCGCGGGCTGCTTCGAGTCCACCAGTTCGTGAAGGTCGAGCAATATGTGATCTGCGAGGCCGACGAGGCGCAGTCCGCCGAGTGGCACGCGACCCTCCTGCGCCTCGCCGAAGAGATGCTGCAGGCGATGGAGATTCCCTACCAGGTGATCGAGACGTCCACCGGCGACATGGGCCTCGGCAAGTATCGCATGAACGATATCGAGAGCTGGGTCCCGAGCCTCGGCAAATATCGCGAGACCCACAGCTGCTCGACCTTGCACGACTGGCAGGCACGGCGGGCGAACATCCGTTACCGCGGAAGCGACGGGAAGGTGCGGTTCGCGCACACGCTGAACAATACGGCGCTCGCTTCTCCGCGGATCCTCGTGCCGCTGCTCGAGAACCACCAGACGGCGGACGGACGGGTACGGCTGCCGAAAGCGCTGGCAGAGTTGATGGGGAGAGAGTTCCTGTAGCCCCTCCACCGTTCGGGCTGAGCATGTCGAAGCCCTGCACTTGTTCTTTGTCGCAAAGGGAAAGACAGTCCTTCGACAAGCTCAGGACGAACGGATGAAAGCGTATAAATTCAGCGATCCCGACGATCGGCCGCCGCCCAACTGGCGGCGATTGACCGAAGCGGCGTGGCTGGTCCCGCGGATTGCGAGCACCTTGAGGCGGGCGCGTCCGCTCGGTCCCGAGGACGGACCGCCCGCGTTGGTCATTCCGGGCTGGGTTGCGAGCGACCGAACCACCCGCGCGCTTCGGCAGGCGCTCGCCGATGCGGGGTGGCGGGTCCACGGCTGGAAGCTCGGCTTCAACCGTGGGGCGACGGCCGAAACGGTGGACCACCTTCGGCGCCGCCTGGACGAGATTGGGAAAGGACAGCCGGTGCTGGTGGTGGGCTGGAGCCTCGGCGGAGTTTATGCGCGCGAGCTGGCGAGAGAGGCTCCGGATCAGGTGAGAGCAGTCGTCACGCTGGGGTCGCCTTTCTCCGGCGATCCGCACCAGAACAATGTGTGGCGGCTTTACGAATGGATCGCGGGCCACAAGGTCGACGAGCCGCCGATCCCGCGCATTGCCGACAAGCCGCCGGTGCCGCATCTCGCGATCTGGTCGCGCCGGGATGGGATCGTCGCTCCGCGCTCGGCGCGTGGGCTGGAGGATGAACGCGACAAGGCGGTCGAGATGCGCTGCACACACATGGCGTTCGGGGTTTCGAACCGTCTTACGCGCAATGTGGTCCAGGAAATAAGCGTTTTCCTTGAAGAGCTTGGGATCGCACCCGAGTCGCAGCATTGACTCTTTGGCCTGAATCGCAGGACAAGAACAAAAGTAGAACGAAAACGTTGTGAGTCGTGTGGCACGAGGCTTGTCTCTGGTCGCCGGCGGAGCTGTCCGCGCGGCTAATTCATCCTCCCCGAGATTTCTCGGGGAGGGGAACCATGCGCAGCATGGTGGAGGGGTCTTGCAGGCCATACGAGGGCCCCTCCACCGCTCTTCGAGCGGTCCCCCTCCCCTGCAAATGCAGGGGAGGATGCGCACACTTTCCGAAATCTTCGCAGCGCACCCGCGCGACGGGGGCTGGGCCGGGTTCCTGCTCGCGCAGATCGATACCGACAAGCCATTCCTGTGGGTCCAGGACCGCATGTCCATCCTCGAATCGGGGCGGATTCATCCGCCCGGCCTCCCCAGCCAGGGCATCATCCACGTCGAGGCGCGCGACGCCCGCTCCGCGCTCTGGGCGATGGAGGAGGGCTTAAGATGCGCGGCCCTATCCTGCGTCATCGGCGAAATCTGGGGCGACCCGAAAGTACTCGATTTCACCGCGACGCGACGGCTCGCGGTCGCATCCGAGCGGTCGGGCGTGCCGTGCTGGCTGGTGCGGCTCGGTGGAAACGCGAACTTGAGCGGAGCGCGGATGCGCTGGCGGATCGCAAGCGCGCCCTCGCTCGTGAACCCGCTCGACCCGCGCGCGCCGGGAATATCCGCCTGGGATGCCGAACTGTTCCGGGCGCGTGGAACGCCACCGGGCCGCTGGAGCCTGGTCTATGAGGCGGATCGCTTTCATCTGGCTGCCGCACCTGGCGATCGAGCGCTGGGCCAAGAGCGCCGATTGTCCGCCTGACGCGCCGATCGTCCTTACCGTGGAAGGCCCGCACGGCCTCATCATCCATGCCGTCACCAAAGCGGCCGCCGAGCGCGGTGCGAGGCCCGGCGGGCGCCTGACCGACGCTCGAGCGCTCGAGCCGGCGTTGATCGCGGTTCCCGCCGATCCGGAAGGTGACTCTGCGCTCGTTCAGCGGCTCGCGCACTGGGCCGGCCGCTGGTCGCCTTTGGTCGAGGCCGACGGCGACCCCTCGACGTTGCTCGGGACAGGCGGACTGAGGCTCGACGTCACCGGAGTCGCGCATCTGTTCGGCGGCAAGGAAGCGCTGATGCGCGATATCGAGCGGCGATTCGCGAGGATCGGCTTCACCGCCCGGGTCGCGATCGCTCCCACGGCTGCGGCGGCCTGGGCATTGGCGCGATTCAGGAAGACCCTCACCCCAACCCTCTCCCGCATGCGGGAGAGGGAGGGACCCGCGGCAGAGCCGTGGGAGGGTGAGGGTTTGATCGACCTGCTTTCACCTCTCCACGTCTCCGCCCTCCGCCTCGATCCGGACACGGTGCGAACCCTGGAACGGCTCGGCCTCAAAACCATCGGCGCGCTCATCGACATGCCGCGGCTGGCGCTCGCGAGACGCTTCCGGGGAGTCGAAAGCGTCGTCGATGCGCTCGACCGGATGCTCGGCCGCAAGCCGGAGCCGCTGACCGCAGCACCGGCCGACTTGCCGCCGCGCGCCTTGCTCAAGCTCGAGGAACCCGCGACCCATGCCGAAGCGGCAAGCCAGGCGCTCGGACGGCTGATCCCCGGGCTCGTTCGCGAGCTGCAGGAGCGGCATTTGGGCGCACGGCTGTTGTCACTTACCGGCTACCGGGTTGACGGCAGCGTTGCGATCGCTTCGGTCGCGACCGCGATCCCGACCCGCGATCCGAAGCACCTCCAGCGGCTGCTCGGCGACAAGGCGGCGGCGCTGAATCCCGAGTTCGGCTTCGACGCCTTCGCGCTCCAGGCCGACTGGGCGGAACTCCTCGATTCGGCTCAGGACAGCCTGATCGAGGAACCGAACGGCAGCCACGAGATCGCTCGGCTGGTCGACCGGCTGACGGTGAAGCTTGGAACGCGCGCGGTGCGGCGGCCGCAAGCGGAGGAGAGCCATTTGCCGGAAAGAGCGAGTGGGTGGGTGGCGGCCATAAAAATTCCTTCCCGGAACGGGGAGGGGGACCGCGGAGCGAAGCGACGTGGTGGAGGGGGCGTCGTGCTGGGCTCCAACCCCCCTCCACCGCCTTCGGCGGTCCCCCTCCCCCAGCGGGGGAGGAATTTCCCCCAACGCCTCCTCGACCGGCCCGAAGCGATCGACGTCATTTACGCGACCCCCGAAGGCATGCCGCGCCGCTTCGTGTGGCGGCGCGCGGTGCATGACATCGCCCGCGCGGAGGGGCCCGAGCGGATCGCCCCCGAATGGTGGCGTCAGCCATCGTCCGCCCGACTGCGCGATTATTACCGGATCGAGGATGTCGCCGGCCGCCGCTACTGGATCTACCGCGAGGGCCTTGCGGGAGATGGCCGCGGCGAAGCGCCGAACTGGTTCATCCATGGGCTGTTTGGGTGATGCGTGTTGCCCTGCTGTTTCCCGGCGAAGGCCGGGATCCAGGAGCGCGTAAGCGCTGCTATCGCAGCGCCCTGGGCCCCGGCCTACGCCGGGGAACAAGGTGCAGTCATGCCTGAGAAGGTCGGATTCTCCCGCCTCAAGCTGGTTCGGCGCAAGGGCATGCCACCGCCTCCGGCCGAACGCGCGCCCTATGTCGAGCTTGGCGTCACCTCCCCTTTCTCCTTCCTGCGCGGGGCATCGGACTCGATCGAGCTGACCCTGAGAGCGCTCGAACTCGGCATGGACTCTATCGGCATCGCCGACCGCAACACGCTCGCGGGGGTGGTCAGGATGCACAGCGCGTGCACGACCGCGGGATTGAGGCCACTGATCGGCTGTCGGCTGGACCTCACCGACGCGCCGTCGCTGCTCGCTTATCCGATCGACCGCGAGGGCTATGGCCGGCTGTCGCGGCTGTTGAGCCTTGGCAAGATGCGCGCCGAGAAAGGCGAGTGCGAACTGTCGCTGCAAGACGTCGCCGAGCATGCTGACGGCATCGCCTTCATCGCCTGGCCCAATGACGACATCGACGTCTTCGAGGCCGAGCTGCCGCGGCTTCGCACCGCCTTGACGTCACTGCGTCATGTCGCAGCGAGCTGGCTGTATCGCGGCGACGATAATGCGCGGATCGAGAGGCTGGATCGCCTCGCTCGCGCGAACGGCTGCACGATCCTCGCGACCAACGACGTGCATTACCATGCGCCCGACCGCCGCCCGCTGCAGGACGTCGTCACCTGCATCCGCGAGAAAGTCACGATCGCGACCGCGGGGTTCCTGCTCAATCCCAATGCCGAGCGGCATTTGAAATCGCCGGCAGAGATGGCTCGGCTGTTCGAGCGCTGGCCGCACGCGATTTCCGCAACCCGCGAGTTCGCCGACGCGCTTCGCTTCAGCCTCCACGAGCTGCGCTACGAATATCCCAGGGAGACCGTGCCCGACGGCCGGACTCCGCAGCAATATCTGGAAGTCCTGACCTGGACCGGAGCGGCCGAACGCTGGCCCGGCGGCATCTCCCGCAAGGTCCTGAAGCAGCTGAAGCACGAGCTCGCGCTGATCGAACGGCTCGACTTCGCGCGCTATTTCCTGACCGTCCACGACATCGTGGCTTATGCGCGGTCGCTCGATCCGCCGATCCTCTGCCAAGGGCGCGGCTCGGCGGCGAACAGCGCGGTCTGCTATTGCCTCGGGATCACCGCGGTCGATCCGGCCACCAGCGACCTTCTCTTCGAGCGCTTCATTTCCGAAGAGCGCCGCGAGCCGCCCGATATCGACGTCGATTTCGAGCATGAGCGGCGCGAGGAGGTGATCCAGCATATTTACGAGAAATACGGCCGCGACCGCGCCGGGATCGCCGCCACGGTGATCCATTACCGCCCGCGCTCGGCGATCCGCGAGGTTGGCAAGGTCATGGGCCTTTCCGAGGATGTCTGCGGAGCCCTCGCTTCGACCATCTGGGGCCATATGGAGGCCGAGATGGAGGATGCGCGCGCGAACGATGCCGGGCTCGACCTTAGCGACCCGCACCTCAAACGGACGGTGAAGCTAGCCGGCCAGCTGATCGGAATGCCGCGCCACCTGTCGCAGCACGTCGGCGGCTTCATCCTGACCGAGCGGCCGCTGACCGAGACGGTGCCGATCGGCAACGGCGCGATGGACGACCGCACCTTCATCGAATGGGACAAGGACGACATCGACGATCTGGGAATCCTCAAGATCGACGTGCTCGCGCTGGGCATGCTGACCTGCATCCGCAAGTGCTTCGATCTCATCAGATTGCATCATGGCGAGGACTGGAACCTCGCAACCGTCCCGCAGGACGTGCCCGAAGTCTACGACATGCTCTGTAAGGGAGATTCGCTCGGCGTATTCCAGGTCGAGAGCCGGGCCCAGATGAACATGCTTCCGAGGTTGAAGCCGCGCTGCTTCTACGACCTCGTCATCGAAGTCGCGATCGTCCGGCCGGGCCCGATCCAGGGCGACATGGTCCATCCTTATCTGAAGCGCCGGTCAGGCAAGGAGGCCGTGACCTTCCCCTGCCCCGATCCCGATCATGGCCCGCCCGACGAGCTCGAGAAGATCCTCGGTCGGACGCTCGGAGTCCCCATCTTCCAGGAGCAGGCGATGAAGATTGCCCTCGATGCGGCGAAATTCAGCTCGGAGGAAGCGAACCAGCTTCGAAAAGCGATGGCGACCTTCCGGTCCAAGGGCAATATCGAGGTCTTGCAGGACAAGATGGTCGGGCGGATGGTCGAACGCGGCTACGATCCCGCCTTCGCCCAGCGCTGCTTCGACCAGATCAAGGGTTTCGGCGAATATGGCTTCCCCGAAAGCCACGCGGCGAGCTTCGCGCACCTCGTCTACGTATCGAGCTGGCTCAAATGGAAATATCCCGCGGCCTTCGCTGCGGCGTTGCTGAACTCCCAGCCGATGGGCTTTTACGCTCCGGCGCAGATCGTCCGCGACGCGCGCGAGCATGGGGTCGAGGTTCGCGAGGTGGATGTGAATATGAGCGACTGGGATTGTACGCTTGAGAGGTCCTTCGAGACGCCGCTTCGACAGGCTCAGCGGCACCTCAGGATGGGCGGATCAGAAACTAACCCCGTTCATGCTGAGGAGGGACTGAGCGAAGTCGAAGGCCCGTCTCGAAGCACGCGACCTGCCCTCCGCCTCGGCCTGCGCCAGATCGACGGGCTGCAGCGCGATGCGGCGGATCGGCTCGTCGCTCGCCGGCCGTACCGCTCGGTCGAGGAATTGCGCAGGCGAGCGCATGTGCCCGTCCACGCCATCCAGCGCCTTGCCGCCGCTGATGCCTTCCGCTCGATCGGCCTCGACCGGCGGGCGGCGCTGTGGGATTCGCGCGCGCTTAAATCAGCGCCCGACCTTCCGCTGTTCGCTCATGCCGAAGCCCGCGACGAAGGCTCGGAGCCCGAGCCCGCCGACCTTCCCGCAATGCCGCTCTCCGAGCATGTGGTGAACGATTATCAGACGATCCGCCTCTCGCTGAAGGCGCACCCGATGCAATTCCTCCGCGAACATTATGCAGCGAAGACATTCATCACCGCCGCCCAGCTCGCGTCGGTCCGCGACGGCAGGCGTCTGTCGATCGCGGGCCTGGTGCTGATCCGCCAGCGGCCCGGAAGCGCGAAGGGTGTCGTCTTCATCACCCTCGAGGATGAGACCGGGATCGCCAATCTCGTGATCTGGCCCGACGTGTTCGAGACGCAGCGCAAGATCGTGATGGGCGCCCGGCTGATGGCGGTTCACGGGATCGTCCAGAAGGACGAAGAGGATGGCGTGATCCACGTCGTTGCTCGCCAATTGGAAGATCACACGCACATCTTGCGAGAGCTCAGCGACGATTCCCTGCCTTCGACGCTCAGCCGAGGCGATGCGCCGGGAAGCTGGCGACCACCCATCGCGCGACACCCACGGGACGTCGAGATCATCCCCAAAAGCCGCGATTTTCATTAATGTAGGGGCAAGCTCAGCGTGCCATTTCCGCCACAAAATCCCGCTACATCGGCATCATGACCCGCATTTTGACCAAGATCTTCCTTGTCCTTCTGGCCGCCGCAGTGCCGGTGACGGCGCAGGCGCAGGCCGCGCTCGAGGGCCGCTGGGCGAACCCCAAGCACAGCGTGATCGTCAGCGTCGCGCGGTGCGGCTCCGCTTATTGCGGCACGGTGAGCTGGGCTTCGCCCAAGTACAAGGATCGGGGGGTTACTCCCGGGACCCGCGTCCTAAGCGATCTCAAGCCCTTGGGCGATGGCACCTACCGGGGCCGCGCCCTCGAGCCGAAGCGCAACATCAGCGGCTCGGCGATCGTCCGCCAGGACGGTCCCAACGTCATGGTCGTCAAGGGCTGCGCGGTACTGGGCCTGCTGTGCAAGGAGCAGCGCTGGACGCGCGTCAGCTAGAGGCGCGCAAGGAGTTCCTGTTTCTTAGAGGTGAATTCCTCCTCAGTCAGAATCCCCTCTTCACGCAGCTCACTCAGTTTTCGAATTTGATCGACAATCATGTCGGTAAGCTGGGCCATTCGCGCGGCTCCCTCTGCGAAGCCCTTATCCGGTTCGAACATAACGCCTCCAAGCGACTCGGATCGCGTTAGTGTACCATGTTAGCAATACAGTAGCTATTGGCTCAGCTGACGAAAATCGTCGCGTCGATCTCGCCAGCCAGCACCGCCGCCTGCAGCTCGGCCATTTCATCCGCCCAATAGCGATCCGAAACGAGGTGCGGCGAATGGACGCGCACCCTCGAGTGCACGTCCTGAAGCTTCGCCGAGGTCTTCAACGGCGCATGATAGTCGATGCCCTGGGCCGCCGCGATCAACTCGACGGCGACGATTCCGCCGGTATTGCGCGCGATTTGCCCGGCCTTGCGCGCTGCGATCGGTGCCATCGACACATGGTCCTCCTGGCCCGCCGAGGTTGGGATCGAATCGACGCTTACCGGAAAAGCAAGGCTGCGGTTTTCGCTGACCAGGGCCGCTGCCGTCACCTGCGGGATCATAAGCCCCGAATTCACTCCCGAATCCTCGGTCAGAAAGGCCGGCAGGTCGCTCATCTTGGGGTCGATCAACACCGCCGTGCGCCGCTCCGACATCGAGCCGACTTCGCACAGAGCCATGGCGATCGTGTCGGACGCGAAGGCGACCGGCTGGGCATGGAAATTGCCGCCGGAAATTGCGCCATCTTCATCAGGGAAGACGATG
>JBKPOO010000048.1:0-3441 GCA_046733175.1 Pseudomonadota bacterium | reverse complement strand
TGCGCCTTCAACGCGTTCCTGAAAGCTTCGGCACGTTCGTCCGCGTCGATATTGCCGACTGGACCGGCGATATGGACGATGCGCCGCCTGCCGGTCGACACGAAATGTTCGGCGACTGCGCGAGCCCCGCCGGCATTGTCGAGATGGATACTCGGCCGAACCACCTTCGCGCGCGTATTCACGAGGACTGCGGGGATGCCGCCCGGGAGGGCGGTCGCGAACTGTTCGTCCTCGAGATGCGGCGCCATGACGACAAGTCCGTCGACCCGCCCCCGCATCGCTTTGAGCACCGCTTCGGCCGTTCCGCGGTCTGCATGCATGTTCGAGAGGAGAAGGAGATAGCCGCGCGCGGTCGCCAGCTGGTCCATCCCGCGCACGATCTCGGAAAAGAACTCACCGTGGAGGTTGGGAAGGACAACTCCGATGGCACCGGTGCGGGCGAGGCTCAGGCTTCGAGCGCCGGCGTGAGGGACGTAGCCAAGCGCCTCGACGGCGGCCATGACTCGCGCCCTGGTCTGTTCACTGACATTCTCGAACCGGTTCAGCACCCGGGAGACCGAAGCTACGGATACCTCCGCCTGGCGAGCAACGTCGCGGATAGTCGCTTCTGCCATGGTCTCCCTCAGCCAGTTTGCGCTATCAAGACCGGGATCGCGACCGATTGCAAATGGTTCGTTGCTCGGCCATGTAACCGGTTACATCGAACGTCGTGCAGACCGAAGGTTCCACGACGCATAGCAGGGGTGGCCATGCTGGACATGCGCATTTCTCGACGAGCCGCGATGATGGGCGCGGGTGCGGCTGCGGCCTGGCTCGCCAGCCCGGCACGAGCGCTGATCGAGTCGGCGGGAAAGCTGACAGTTCCCGCATTCATCGACACGCTCATCGCGCGCATGACTCTCGAGGAAAAGGCCGGCCAGCTCAGCCTCATGGCGTCCGCCTGGGGCGGCGGAATCGCGACCGCCCTGAACCCACCGAGCGAAGGTTCCAGCTTTCCGCAGCAGGTCGAGGAAGCGCGGCAGGGGCTTCTGACCGGAGTTTTCAACGGCAACGGCGCCCGAATGGCGCGAATCCTCCAGACGGCGTCCGTCAAGGAATCGCGTTTGCGGATCCCGCTGATCTTTGCCGCCGATATCATCCACGGACATCGGACGATCTTCCCGGTGCCGCTCGGCGAGGTGGCCAGCTTCGAACCGGAACTGGCGCGACGGACCGCCGAGGCCGCCGCCTTCGAAGCGGCCGGGGCAGGTATCGACTGGACCTTCTCGCCGATGGTCGATGTCGCGCGCGACCAGCGGTGGGGACGCGGGGTGGAGGGCGGCGGCGAAGACGTGCTTCTCGGACGATTGTTCGCGGCAGCTCGCGTTCGGGGTTTCCAGGGATCCGATCTCAAATCGGGCGCGCACATGCTCGCCTGCATCAAGCATTTCGCGGCCTATGGCGGCGCCGAGGCGGGGCTGGATTACAATACGGTCGACATGTCCGAGCGGACGCTCCGCGAAGTCTATCTGCAGCCGTACAAGGCCGGGTTCGACGCGGGGGCGTTATCGGCGATGGCGTCGTTCAACGAGATTTCCGGCGTCCCATCCACGGGCAATCACTGGCTGATGACCGAGCTTCTCCGCGGCGAATGGGGTTTCCAGGGCTTCGTCGTTTCCGACTACACCGGTGATGAAGAAATGATCCTCCATGGCTATGCGAAGGATGGTCGCGACGCGGCGAAGCTCGCGCTTCTGGCCGGAGTCGACATGAGCATGCAGAGCGGGCTCTACCGGCAGCACCTGCCGGACCTTGTCCGCAAGGGAGAGGTCCCGCAATCCGTCCTTGATCAGTCCGTCCGGCGCGTGCTGGCGATGAAGGCCATGTTGGGCCTGTTCGACGACCCATTCCGTCGGATCGATGAGAAGCGTGAGTCCTCGCGCTCGATGCTTCCCGCCACTCGCGCCCTGGCGCGCGAGGCGGGCCGAAAGGCGATCGTGCTGCTGAAAAACGACGGCGACCTCCTGCCGCTGCCGCGCGTGGGCAAGCGATATGCGTTGATCGGCCCCTTCGCGAGCGGGCAGCACGACCTGGTTGGTCCGTGGTGCGTCTATGGCGACGACGCGAAAGCTGTCAGCCTCGAGGCAGGTTTCGGCAACGCGCTGGGGGATCGTAGCTTGATGGATGTGGTGCTCGGATCCGGGGTCGAAGAGCCGATCCCCGGAGGGATCGAGAAGGCGATTGCAGCAGCGCGCGCCGCCGACATCGTCATTCTCGCCATCGGCGAGGGGCAGAACATGTCAGGCGAAGCGCAATCGCGCACCGAGATCGTCGTGCCCGAGCCTCAGCAGCGGCTTGCCGAAGCGGTCGCCGCTGTCGGCAAGCCGGTCGTCGTGGTGCTCAAGCACGGCCGCGCGCTGGCTCTGCAGGGGGCTGTCGCCAATGCCCCGGCGATTCTCGCGACCTGGTTCCTCGGCACGGAGACCGGCAATTCGATCGCGGATATCCTGTTTGGTGCGCACGGCCCGTCGGGGCGGCTGCCGGCCAGCTTCCCGCGAGCAGCTGGGCAGGAGCCATATTATTACGCGCACAAAAGCACCGGCCGGCCCAATCCGCCCGGTCCACTCGAGGCTTACAAGGCGCATTTCCGCGGAATTCCGAACAGCGCGCTTTATCCGTTCGGCCACGGACTGACCTACGGCAAGATCGTTTACTCGGAGCTGAAGGTCGCCTCGTCGACGCTATCGATGGCCGGTGAGATCGAGATCAGCGCGCGCGTCGCCAATCGCGGCCGTCGCGCCGCCGAGGAAGTCGTGCAGCTCTACGTTCATGACCGGACGGCCAGCGTCACCCGGCCGGTTCGCGAACTGAAGGCGTTCCGTAAGGTCGCTCTGGCGCCGGGCCAATCGGAGGTCGTTCGTTTTACGCTGCGCGCCGCGGATCTGGCTTTTTACGGCCGGGAGAACCGCCTCGTCGTCGAACCGGGCCTCTTCGATGTGTGGGTCGCTGCATCGGCAGAGAGTGACGGGGTCCACGGCACGTTCGAGCTGACTGTCTAGGTTGCGGCTTCCACTGGTCGAGATCGGCTGAGGGTCGCGCGTCCGAGCGGATTGAACAGCATCGCCACGCTCGAAAGCCCTAGGAAGAGGAGTGGGACGAGCGCGACCGTGGTCCGCATGCTGCTGAGCATTTCAGGACTTTGTTGCACGTTCGCGACATAGCCTGAGGTGGCATAGGTCCAGCCCAGGATCGCCGTGGCAATTCCTATGGCGATCCTCTGAAGGAGGGCGGCCACTCCGAAGACGGCGCCCTCGACGTGGAGCCCCGTCTCCTGCTCGCCATATTCGATGGTGTTAGGAAGCATTGCCCAGAAGACGAAATGAAGTCCAACGATGATCACCTGCATGGCGATCAGGAAGAGCTGCATCCCGCCGGGCGTGCGAACATCGCTCATTGCGAATG
>JBKPOO010000047.1:0-8125 GCA_046733175.1 Pseudomonadota bacterium | reverse complement strand
GACGGCACCGACTGATTGGCTACCTCTTTGCACGGAGGCGGCAAGCTTGCCCCAGGACAGTGCTGCGGCCTTCTTCCGCGACCGGTTCGAATGGGTGCGGGTCGGTAGCGGCGATGCATTCGCCACCGGCTATTATGAGCCGGAGATCCTCGGCTCGCGGACCCCATCATTGAACTATGCGGTTCCGATCTATGCCAAGCCGAACGATCTCGTCCGCTGCACCAAGCCGGACGGAACGACCGGTCGCGGCCGGATCGACGAGACTGGCACCTGCGTCCTTTATTTCACGCGTGCAGAAATCGACGACGGAGCTTTGGCGGGCAAGGGCCTCGAAATCGCCTATGCGGCCGACCCGATCGAATTATTCTTCATCGAAATCCAGGGCTCGGGCGAGCTGCGCCTGCCCGACGGCAGCGTGATGCGCATCGGCTACGACAATCAGAACGGCCGCGACTATGTCGCAATCGGCCGGCTGCTTCGCGAACGCGGTATCCTTCCGCCCGGCGGCGCCAACATGCAGGCGATCAAGGACTGGATGCGCGCCAATCCGGACCAGGGCAGGGCGCTGATGCGCGAGAATTCGTCCTACATTTTCTTCAAGGAGCTTTTGGGGCCGCCGTTGGGGTCGCTCGGATATGCGATCACTCCGCGAGCGACGGTCGCCACAGATTCGAATTTCGTGCCCCTTGGAGCCCCGGTCTTCCTGACGATGGATCGTCCGGAAGCTAGCGGCATCTGGGTTGCCCAGGATGTCGGCGGTGCGATCAAGGGGACGAACCGGTTCGATACCTTCTGGGGCGGGGGTCCCGACGCCACGCAGATCGCGGGCGGGATGTCGGCCAACGGCCAGGCCTTGATTCTCCTCCCCAAAGGCGTGGCCGCCCGTGCGTTCGCTCAGCCCTGAGGAGGCCGAGCTCTGGCGTCGGGTGACGGCCAGCATTCGGCCGCTTTCGCGCACACCTCAATCCTCCCACACAGGGGGAGGGGGACCGCCGAAGGCGGTGGAGGGGGCTGGCAGACCATCACGACGCCCCCTCCACCATGCCGCTTCGCGTCATGGTCCCCCTTCCCGTTCCGGGGAGGAGCTTAAGCGCTCCACCCTCGACGGAAGCTGGGACACGCGCCTTTCCAGTGGCAGCGCCGAACCCGATCGAGTGCTGGACCTGCACGGCATGAACCTCGATCTCGCCTGGCAGGCGATCGATCGCGGGCTCGAACAGTCAATCGCACGCGGCGACCGCCTGCTGTTGTTGATCACGGGTCATCATCGACCCGGCGATCCGCCGGTCGAGCGGGGGCGGATTCGAGCCGCGGTGCATGACTGGCTCGCGGCTTCCCGGCATGCGCCGAATATCGCCGCCGTGAGAGACGCGCACCGACGCCATGGCGGCGGCGGGAGCCTCTACATCGTTCTTCGCCGCGCCCGCCGTTAACTCTCTTCTCAATATCCTTTCTTAACCGGTCTCATTTAACGCCCGGGAAGGCGGACATAACCGCGCGCGTGAGGCCCAGCACTTCGATGAAAGCAGGCACCGGCCAGAAGATCAGCAACGCGATCCTGTCGGGTGCTGCGGGCGTGGCCTCGTTCATCTTCTCGCTGGCGGCCGCCCTCTACATCACCGAGCTGGACGCAAAGATCGTCGCTGCCCTGATCGCGGGCGCGTTCTGCCTGCTGATCAGCTATATCGCCTCCGAACGGCCGAACAGCGAGAGCGCCCGCGCTCTTGCCGCGCTTCGCGACCGGCTCATGGCCGTCGAAGAGGGCGACCTCATCTCTCCGGCTCCAGCCTCCGTCAAACAGGCGATGCCCAAGCTCGCCCAGGCCGTCGATACGCTCTTCGCGGAGGTCCGAGCATCGATCGAGAACGCTCACGCTCTCGGCATGTACGATCCGGTGACCTCTCTTCCCAACCGCCTGCATTTTCGGTCGGAAGCCGACAAGCTGCTCGGCGAGGCCGGCGGAAGGCAAACGGCGATGCTCTTCGTCGACCTCGATCGCTTCAAGGCCGTTAACGACAGCCTCGGCCATGCCCGCGGAGACCAGCTGTTGATCATGGTCGCCAACCGCCTGCGGGTCGTCGTCAACGCCGAGTTTACGGGCAGTGCGCGCAGCCGCCCGCTCCTCGCCCGCTTGGCAGGCGACGAGTTCACATTGTTCTTTCCAGAAGTCGAACAGGTGGCCGAGATCGAACGCGTGGCGCGTCGAGTCGCATTGGCCATTTCCGAGCCGTTCGAGCTGTCGGCGCACAGCGTCGACATCGGAGCGTCGATCGGCGTCGCACTTTCGCCGGACCATGGAACGACGATCGAATCGCTGATGCGAGCGGCCGACATCGCGATGTATCGCGCAAAGGCGCTTGGCGGCGGGCAGCACTGCGTGTTCAACGACGAGCTGGCGGCCGAGCATCAGCAACGGGTCGATACCGAAAAAGCGCTGACCGAGGCTGTCCAGCGCGGCGAGTTCGTCCTCGCATTTCAGCCACAGATGAGCCTTTCGACCGGCGAAATCGCCGGTGCGGAGGCCTTGCTTCGGTGGAACCATCCGCGAGACGGCTTGCGAGGGCCGAACAGCTTTATCCCGGTGGCGGAGCGAACTGGGCTGATCGCGGAGATCGGCGACTGGGTGTTGGGCGAGATGGCCGCGGTGCTCGGCGGCTGGAGCCAGCGAGGGCTTGGGCGGCGCCTGTCGTTCAACATCAGCCCGCGCCAGCTGGACAGGCCTGACTTCTTCGCAAGACTGCGCGCGGCTTTCGGCGACAGCCAGGTGCCATTGTCGCTGGTCGAGCTCGAGTTCACCGAGAGCGCGGCGATGGAGGTGAGCGAGACAGTCCTCGCAGAGGTGGCCGCGCTTCGCGCCGACGGTGTGACCATCTCGATCGACGATTTCGGCACCGGCTATTCGAACATCGCGCGCCTGCGTTCGATGCCGCTCGACCGGGTCAAGCTCGACCCATCGCTGATCGCCGACATCGAATCCTGTGAGAAGGCGCGGGTGGTGGTCCAGGCGGTAATCCAGCTGATCAAGGGCGTCGAATGCGAGATCGTCGCGGAGGCGGTCGAAACGGTCGCCCAGGCCGACATCCTGCGCGCCATGGGCTGCGACACGGTGCAGGGCTATGTCTTCGCCGAGCCGATGTTCGAGGAGGAATTCCTCGCCTGGGTCGGCCACGCCGACGGCAAGGGCGCGAAGTCGGTGGCATAGAAGTCCGCGAGCAACCGGGTCAGCGGCGCGAAATCCGGCGAATCTCGGCGATCCTCTCTTCATAGACCTGGGCGATGCAAGCGTCGGTCGAGCATCGCTCCCGCCTTCCGAGGAACTTGTCGCGACTTCGCCTAAGGAGGCTTTTTGTTTCGGCGTCGGCGCCCGCCATTTCACCGTAGAAAACGGCGGACATTCGACGGTCGGCCGCCGCGAGCGCGCCGCTTCCGCAGACCATCTTTTCGCTCGTGGTGCGTGCCCGGCGGCAATTGAAGCTTGGGCTGGCAGTCGTTTTGGCAACCCGCGCGACCTTGGTCGCGGGCGGCCGCTGCTGGGCGCTCCGTGCGATCGGCGGGGCCAGCTTCGACGCAGCCGAAACCGTTGGCGCCGGCCGCTCGGGAATAACTTCGGCAGGCGTTATGTCCGCGGTCTCCTCCCGTGGAGTGGCCGTCGGTGCTGCCGCAATATGCGGCATCGGCCGTGCCGCCAGCCCAAGCGTCGCAATTCGGTAGATGATCGGCTCTGCGCCGGTCATCGAATAAACGAGCCCGCTGCCGTCGGCGGCGGCCTGCGCTGCATATTCGACATCGGCGGAGATCGCCGACTGGCCATTGAAGGCGTCCTGAATGCCCGGCGGCAGGTCGAGGACGAACCGCCCCGCGCACACGATGATGTTGAGATCATCATCGCGGCTTTTGACGACCGGGTCGTCCATTCGGACGACGGAATAAGCAGCGAGCGAATCAAGCCCGCGCGGATCTGAATTGCCGATCCGGGCGGCCTGGTCGAAGACATATTCCTTCAGCCGCGCATAGGTCAGACGCGACGCGCAGGCTCTCCTCACCTGCTCGAGCCGAGCCTTCGAAGCATCGGTTCGCGGAGCCGGGTCGGCGCTCTCCATCCAGTCGCAGCTGGAGAGTGCAAGCACGATCGCTCCGATCCCGATCGCCAGCCGCATGCTCTTCTCCTCGTCGACTAAATATTTGGAAAATCGAAGATATTTGGACGCAGCGGTTCACAACGCAGCATCGGGCGTATCTTTCCGCCCAAAGCGGATGTTAGGCGGTCACCTTGCGCACAATCCGCTCGTAGATCCGGGACAGGGCGCGGATGTCTTCGACCGCGGCGCTTTCGCCGACCTTGTGCATGGTCGCGTTCGGCAGGCCGAAATCGACCACCGGGCACAGCTGGATCAGGAATCGCCCGTCCGAGGTGCCGCCGCTGGTCGACAGCTCGGGATCCTGTCCCGTCTCTTCGCGGATCGCTTCGACGATGACGTCGTAAAGCTGGCCGGGCGGCGTCAGGAAGGCTTCGCCCGAGATGCGTGCGCGGACTGACGAGCCGGGCGCCTCGCGCTCGGCGATTTCTTCGACCATCCGGACCAGGTCCGCGCCCTTCTGCAAATTGTTGAAGCGGATGTTGAGCTGCGCGGTTGCCGAGCCCGGGATGACGTTGCTCGCGTGGGTCGGAGTCTCGATCCCGGTGAACTCGAGGTTCGAGGGGGGGAATTGCTCGGTGCCGTCGTCGAGGTGGACCGCATCGAGCGCGGCGATGACCCGGGCGAGGGGCGGGATCGGGTTGGTCGCTCGGTGGGGGTAGGCGACATGGCCCTGAACGCCGGGAACCTCGATCCACATATTGACCGAGCCGCGTCGGCCGATCTTCACCGTATCGCCGAGGCGATCGACCGAGGTCGGTTCGCCGATCAGGATCATGTCCGGGCGGATTTGCTTGTCGTTCAGCCAATCGATGATCCGCGGCGTGCCGTAAGTCGCGTAGCCCTCTTCGTCGCCGGTGATGAGGAGGGAAAGCGTGCCGCCAGCCGGCTCGATCCGGGACAGCGCCGCGACGTAAGCGGCGATCGCGCTTTTCATGTCGTTTGCGCCGCGCCCGATGAGGCGACCATCTTCGATCCGCGCCTGAAAGGGGTCGCCGGTCCAGCCTTCGCCCGGCGGAACGACGTCGAGATGGCCCGCGAATCCGAAATGCGGCGATCCTTCGCCCCGGATCGCGACCATATTCTCGGTCGGTCCGTCGGGCGGTTCTCCCATCACCCACCGGTGGCAAGTGAATCCAAGGGGGTCGAGAGCTGACTGAAGAACGTCGAAGACCTCGCCGCGCGCCGGAGTGACGCTCGCAACGTTGATCAGCTGGGTCGCGAGCTCGACGGGATCGATCTGTGGGGCCATCGCGCCAGGCCCTAGCAACCATTCACCCGCTGGCAAGCTCCGGAGGACAACACAACCGTTCGGCGGCGGGTCCGGCCCGTTCGTCGAATGAGGGGCTTGCGCATTCGCTACAAATGTAGCACGCTACAAATGTAGCACGAGCTCGTGCGCCGAAATAAAGGGGAAGTCGTCGATGCTCGTGTTGCGTTCCTTCCGCATCGTCCTGCTTGCCACGGCCGCGCTGGCTGCGCCTGGCGTCGCCGTCGCCCAGACGTCCCCAGCCGCGGCGCCGGCGACTGCGGCGAAGAGGGTCTACACGCCCGCCGACTTCGCGCGCTTCGCGCCCAAGACCGCCTACGACATGCTCGTGCAGGTGCCGAGCTTCACCATTCGCACCACCGATACGACCGTGCGCGGGCTCGGCCAGGCGCAGGAAAACGTCCTGATCAACGGCGAGCGGATTGCGAACAAGTCCGGCGGCGCCGTCGACCAGCTCCAGCGCATCTCGGCTACCAGTGTCGATCGCATCGAGATTGTCGACGCTGCGAGCCTGGGTATCGCAGGCCTGTCGGGACAGGTCGCCAACGTCATTTTGAAGACAGGGGGCAAATCCTCGGGCCAGTTCGAATACAAACCAAATTGGCGGGCCCATTTCGCCAAGCCCGATTTCGTGGCCGGGTCGATCAGCTATTCGGGAAAGACGGGGCCGGTCGATTATACGCTGTCGGTCGCGAACGATCCGGGCCGCGGCGGGTTCGGCGGCCCGATCTGGATCTCGGACGCCAACGGAATCATCACCGAGACCCGCGACGAATTGTACCACTCGGAATATGACCGGGCGAATATGCAGCTGAAGCTTGGGCTCGACGGACCGGGCTCCTCGGTCGGCAACTTGACCCTGGGTTACACGCCCTATTGGAACCCGGGCGTTCAGCGCGATCACCGTGTGATCCTGGCGACGGGAGAAAAGCGCAGCCGCGACATCCGGACCAAGCTCGACGGCTATTTCGCCGATATCAACGCTGACTATGAGTTCGCGCTCGGGCCGGGCCGGCTGAAGCTGATCGGGGTGCGGCACTGGGAGCACGAGCCTCTGATCCAGACGCTCGTGCTCACGTTCGACACCACTGGCGCCGATTCCGAGGGCACGAGATTCAGCCGCGACACGCACCTTGGCGAGACGATCGGCCGCGGAGAGTATCACTGGAAGACCGGCAAGAACGATTGGCAGGTGTCGGTGGAGCGGGCGTTCAACTCGCTCGACCAGAAGGGCCGGCTGTTCGACCTCGACCCCACCGGCGAGTTCGTCGAGGTGCCGTTCCCCGAAGGCACCGGCAAGGTGACCGAAGTCCGCTACGAGGGTATCGCGACGCTGAGCCGGCCACTGACCTCGAAACTGGACCTGCAAGTTGCGGCGGGCGGCGAAATCTCGCACCTCGACCGCGTCGACGACGACCAGCCTGCGCGAAAATTCTTCCGGCCGAAAGGCAGCGTCACGCTCGGCTGGCATCCAGCGAAGGATTGGGATGTCAGCCTCAAGCTACGCCGCCGCGTCGGCCAGATCAGCTTTTACGATTTCCTCGCCCAGCCCAAGCTCAGCGAGGACCGCGAGAACGCCGGCAATCCCGACCTGGTCCCGCCTCAGAGCTGGGAATCCGAAATCGAGCTCTCTCACGACCTTGGCGCTTGGGGCAAGACCCACCTCCGCTCCTGGTATTACCGGGTCGAGGACATCATTGACGTCATCCCGATCGGCGACAACGGCCAGGGCATCGGGAACCTGCCGCGGGCGACCCGCTACGGCGCGGAGAGCGTCAGCACGTTCAATTTCGATCCGATCGGCTGGAAGGGCGCCAAGCTCGACTTGAGCTTCGGCCGCGAATGGACCTCGGTGAAGGATCCGCTGACCGCGGAAAAACGCCCGATCTCCGGAGTTCAGGACGCCTGGTTCAACGCCCAGATCCGCCACGACATCCCGGGAACTCAGCTCGCCTGGAGCGCTTACGCCCAATACCAACATTACGAGAAGAATTTCTTCCTGACCGAGGTCTATCGGAGCCTCGACTTGCCGTGGATTTCTGGCTTCTACGTCGAGCACAAGAACGTGTTGGGGCTGAAGGTGCGATTCAACGTCGACAACATCCTGAACGGCCGCCATCTTTTCTATCGCCACGTCTACAAAGGCTACCGCGACCGCACGCCGCTCGACTTCTACCAGAGAGCGAACCAGCTGATCGGGCCGCTGTTCAGCATATCGGTGAAGGGCACCTTCTAGCGCTGATCCGCTGCTGCTAAGGCGCGGCCATGTCCAAGATCGACCTCGAGAGCCTCGAGCAAACCAACAGCACCGGCTATCCGCCGCCGTTCAACGAACCGGTTGCCGGCCGCTGGCAGCGCAAGATCGCCGCCGCCGGCGGGCTGACCGAGCTCGGAGCGCGGCATGTCGTCCTTGAGCCGGGCGCCTGGTCGAGCCAGCGTCATTGGCACGAAGGCGAGGACGAGCTGCTCGTGATGCTGACCGGTCGCGCGATCCTGGTCGAAGACCACGGCGAGACCGAGCTCGGGCCCGGCGACATCGCCGTTTGGCCGAAGGGAGTCGCCAACGGCCACCACCTCATTAATCGCCAGAGCGAGCCGTGCAGCTTCGTCTGCGTCAGCGCCGGCAAGGAATTGGGCGGCGCTTATTCGGACATCGATATGAAGTGGACGCTCGAAGGCGGCTTCGTCCACAAAGACGGAACGCCTTATTAAGCCGCCT
>JBKPOO010000046.1:0-4990 GCA_046733175.1 Pseudomonadota bacterium | reverse complement strand
GATCGGCTCGCCCGACACTTCGCAATAGCCATACTCGCCCTCGTACAGGCGCCGTATCGCACAATCGATCTTGGCGATGAGCTTGCGCTGGCGGTCGCGCGTGCGAAGCTCGATCGACCAGTCGGTCTCGCTCGACGCGCGGTCGGCGACATCGGGCTCGCGAAGGGAATCGACCTGAAGCTGCGCCATCGTCTGGCGCGACTCCTCGATGATCGCTTCCTTCCAGTCCTTGAGCTTCCTGAGGAAATAAGCGCGATGCTTCGCGCACATGAAATCTTCGTCGTCCGAGGGCCGGTACCCCTCGGCTAGAATGACCCGGTCAAATCGTTCGAAATCTTCCCCGCCGTAGAGGTCGACAAGAGCCGTCGCCATTACACCCTCCCCGCACGGGCTCCACGTGGCGCGGAGCCCAGTTACGCCTGCCACCTGCTGCGGCCGGCCTACCGGTGCAGCCGGAGGCGATTACTCGTGACTTTCCCGTGACTTAGAGCCACGTAGGCCACTCGTCCCCAACCGGGGCCTATAAATATGGACCCCAGACTGAACAAGCGCTTACCGGCGGATAGTGAAGAAATCGCCAATCTGTTGCGAATATGGCGCAATGTCGTCCTAGGCGCCGCCATTGCCTCGGCAGATGCCCGCCGCCATAGCCGCAGCCATGAGGATCCTGCTTACCAACGACGACGGCGTGAACGCGCGAGGCCTTCGGCTGCTCGAGGCGGTCGCGCGCAAATTCACCGACGACATTTGGATCGTTGCCCCGACGGAGGAACAGTCGGGCGCCGGCCACTCGCTGACGCTCACCACTCCGGTCCGGTTGCGAAGGCACGACGATCGACGCTTCTCGGTGACCGGAACGCCGACCGACGCGGTCATGCTCGCCTTGGCTCATGTGATGAAGGACTCGCCGCCCGACGTCATCCTGTCCGGCATCAACCGCGGCGCTAACCTCGCCGAGGACGTGACCTATTCGGGTACTGTTTCGGCAGCTATGGAAGGCGCGCTCGCCGGCGTTCCTTCGATCGCCCTTAGCCAGGCCTATTCGCGGGAGGGCATGGGCGACACCGTCCCCTTCGCCGCGGCCGAGGCCTGGGCCGAGCGTGTGCTTGGTCCGCTACTCGACTTCGCGATGGAGCCCCGCACCCTGATCAACGTGAACTTCCCCGCGGTGCATCCGGACGAGGTCCGAGGCATCCGGATTTGCCGCCAGGGCCTGCGCGACTATGGCCGCCTTCGGATTGTCCAGCGAACCGATCCCAGAGGCTATGACTATTATTGGTTCGGCTTGGGCCCGATGGTCGAGACGCCCGGTCACCAGACCGACCTGGAAGCGGTCGCGGATGCCTATGTCGCGGTCTCGCCGCTTCATCTCGATCTCACGCACGAGCCGTCGATGGACGCCCTCCACAAACGGTTCGCGGCCACCTCCGAAGAGGCAGCCGCGAATTGAACTTAAAAAAGTCTGTAACGGCTTAGCGGCCGCGCTCGCCTCTTTGGCCCGGAGGCGGCGGCGGAGCATTCGTCGATGCCGCGAGCCACGTGGACGTGGAGTTGCAGCTGCTCGTCAAAGTGACGGGCTGGCCGGCCTGGAATGGCGAAGCATAAGGCCAGCATTCCTGCGCCGCGCCATTGTTCAGGCACAGCTGACCGTTCGCAGCCGTCCAGGTTCCTGGAACCGTATTCCCGCCGGGGGTTACGATTCGAGCCGAACCGCCCGCATCGAGATAGACCGTGTTGGTGACGCCATTGGTCGTCACTTGAAGCGGTTGGCCGACGATCTCGGCTCCGGCTTGCGCAAGTGCCGCGCCGGAAAATGAAGCCGCTGCGATTACGCCCAGTGAAACGGAGAGCAGTTTCATAATCCTAATCCCTTTCAGTTCCTGAGAGGCGGTTTGTCATCCCCAAAACTAAGCGGGGCTCTCCGCGTGCTTGTGGTGATGCCTCAGCAGAAAATAAGCCGCGACTCCGAGCGCGATCGCACCGAGCGCGAGCCACAGCGGCGAAATTCCGAGTCCGCCACCGACCGGCTCGACCGGCGGGACCGGCGTAGGCGCCGGTGGGGCCACCGCAACGGGCGCAGCATCGGCTACCGGCAAAACGCATCCAGCTGCCGGCTGGGCCGCTGTCGCAGCAGCAGCGCCGCACAATGCAGCCGCAGGCGCGCCGGCGCTCATGACGGACAGCGCTGCCCATGGATCGATTTGCTGAGAAGAAGCCATTGAGGTTGTCGCGGCAGCAGCTCCAGTTGAGCTTACCAACATCGACCCTGCAACAAGCAGTGCCACACTCATCTTAAACTGCATCGCCATCCCTAGCCTCCTGGCGTACCCGAGCTTTCGCCCACCAACCGGTACTCTCCTAACGCCCGTCAACAAATAATCCATTACAAAGTTTCCTTGCGCCGTAACGAATGAATTTTTTCAGTCTTCCGCCGTTTTTTTGCAACATCTTCAGGGAACCGCCACTCCCATGACGTTGCCGGCGGGCGAATAGCGGCACACCAGATAATCGTTCATCGCGGACGAACGGATCGCGCAACCGACCCGCGTCGTGCGGCGCCAGACCATCTGGGTATAGTGGCCGACCTGCTCCCAATCCCCGGTCCGGCTGACCTGAGGAAAGACCCCTCGCCGGAACCAGCGGTTTTCGCCCGCCCATGAACCGACCATCTGTTCGATTGAGAAGGCGCCCCGCGTTCCCATCCAGAGATTCTCGCCCTGCCCTCGACGTATCGCCGCCGGCGAATGCCCCCAGCGGCCCGTCCGAGCCAACTCCGCGGCCCAGCCGTCCGCAGCGGCCGCTAGCGCGGCGTCCCAATAGACGGGGCCTACTCCGGCCGCCGAACGAGCGTGATTGTGGGCGATCACAATTCGCATTCCGACCGCGGTCGAGGGCGGGATCGTCAAGGTGGAAGTTGCCCCCGCGGCAGGAACGCCGATCGCCGCTGCCGCCAGTCCCACTAGAGCCGTAATCAAACGCACGTGGCCCTCCCCTTGCCGAGCCCCGGACATAATCAAATATGTGTGTAAACGATGTGTTTCTAAGTGTCAGGCCGCTTTTGCGGCGACCCCGGTCTGGTCGCGAAGCCAGGCCTGGAACATCAGGATCGACCATAAGGCCGGCGTCGAATCTCGGCGGCCGGAGAGATGGTCCGCCCAACGGCGTTGCACGACTTCCGGGTTGAGCCATCCCTCGGCGCGCATCCGGCCCGGATCGAGCAGATCTTCGGCCCAGGGGCGCAACGGGCCCTTGATCCATTCTCCGACGGGTATGCCGAACCCCGCCTTGGGCCGCTCCACCAGCTTCGAAGGAACGAGTCCGTGGAGCAATTTGCGTAAGATATATTTGCCGCGGCCGTCCCGGACTTTGAGATCGACCGGGATCCGCGCGGCAAGCTCGGCGACCCGATGATCGAGGAACGGGACCCGCGTCTCCAGCGAAACGGCCATCGAGGCCCGGTCGACCTTCGCCAATATGTCGTCGGGCAAATAAGTGACGGCGTCGCAATACATCATCCGCACGGTGTCGGGCGCCGCTCCGCCGACATCCAGGTCGAATATGTCATCGCGCCCATCGCCGCCGACGACCGGCGAAGGCTCGAGCGCCCATTCGTCGAGGAAGGTGGAATAGACGTCGTCGAGGCTGCTTGCCGACGCCGCGATTCGGAATCCCTTCTGCAATTTGCCGCCGAGGTGCGGCCGGCCCCCGCCGGGGAGCAGCCCGGCGAGACCGCCCCAGAATTGCGACGGGATGCGGCTGAGCGGCGATCCGGTGGCGGAGCGCACGACCTGCGGCACTTTGCTCAGCCGTTCCCACAGCCGCGGCGCAACGAAGTGGCGATAATATCCCGCGAACAGCTCGTCGCCTCCGTCGCCGGTCAGCGCCACCGTCACCTGTTCCCGAGCGAACCGGCTGACCAGATAGGTCGGGATCTGCGAAGAATCCGCGAACGGCTCATCATACATGGCGGGGAGCAAGGGGATGACCTCGCGCGCCTCGCGCACGGTCACATAATGCTCCTCGTGGACGGTGCCCAGATGCTCCGCGACCCGCTTCGCATCCTCGGCCTCGTTGAAGCCGCTCTCCTCGAAGCCGATGGAGAACGTCCGGACCGGAATCACCGAATGCTTCTGGTAGAGCCCGCAGATGGTCGAGCTGTCGATCCCGCCCGAGAGGAAGGCGCCGACCGGGACGTCGGCCATGGACTGGCCCTGGATGGCCCGGGCGAGGACTCGCTCGAGTTCGTCGAGCACCTCGCGTTCGTCGCTCAGGGGTTCCGCGAGGCCTTGCCGGACGACGTCACGATACGCCCAATAGCGCTCCAGTCGAAGCTCACCGCCGGCGCCCGCGGCCGGGGGCTCGCTGAGCGGCTTCCCCGCAGCCTCCAGGCCCAAGGTCAGGACGCATCCGGGCGGCACCTTGAACACCCGCTCGTAGATCGAGTGCGGCGCCGGAATGTAGGTTCGCGCGGCAAGCAGTCTCAGGGCGCGCCGGTCGATCGCATTGTCGAATTGCGGATGCGAGCGAAGTGCCTTGAGTTCCGAGCCGAAGACGAAGTTTCGGCCGGCCCAGCCATAATAAAGCGGCTTCTCGCCGAAGCGGTCGCGAACCAGGCTGAGCGTACGCTCGCTCCGGTCCCACAGACCGAGCGCGAACATTCCGGCGCTCCGCCGCAGCGTTTCAGCCAGTCCCCAGGTCGCGATTCCCTGCAGGAAAACTTCGGTATCCGAATGGCCCCGCCAGCCGCCCTCGGGCACGGCGCCTGCCTGCTCCAGCGACGCGCGCAGTTCGGGATGATTGTAGATCTCGCCGTTGAAGGTCAGGACATAACGGCCGTCCGCCGAAGGCATTGGCCCGTGTCCGGCCGGCGAGAGGTCGACGATCGACAGTCGCCGGTGCCCAAGGCCCACGCCTGCCTCGGGGTCGATCCAGATTCCCTCGTCGTCCGGCCCGCGGTGAACGAGCGATCCGGTCATGCGCTCTACGGTCC
>JBKPOO010000045.1:0-9766 GCA_046733175.1 Pseudomonadota bacterium | reverse complement strand
TCTGCGTCAGCAGGTTGCGCTCGGTCTGGTCGAGCTTCTGCGCCCAGTCGCGGCAATCCTCGCCCAGCGGCACTTCCTCGGGCATCCAGTGGATCTGCTGCTGGCGCTTCCAATATTCGAACGCCCAGGGATATTCGAACGGCTTGTACTGCTTGCGGGCTTCGAGAAGGGGCATGCTACTTGCTCCTGAAGAAAGATTGTTCGCGCAGAGACGCGAAGGCGCAGAGATGTTGGAGCGTGTCTCGGCTCCTCTGCGCATCTGCGTCTCTGCCCGAGATATTTGGTTGCCGCTGCGCGGCGGTGGCGATCAATGCATCTCGATCGGCGCTCCCAGGATGCCGAGCAGGATGATGAGAAGGAAGGCGACGATCGGACCGAGCCCGATCACCGCGATGACGGCGGAGAGGATCCGCACCCATTTGGGATCGCGCGTGAAGATGGCCCAGGCGCCGAGATAGAGCGCTCCATAATAAGGCGCTTGCTCCCACAGGATGAGGAACAGCCGCCTGGTCTCCGGCTCGCCGTACCGCTCGCGAAGCTCCAGCGCGAGCGACTGGCTGATGAGCGAGAGGATTCCGACGAGGACCGCCGGAACGCGCAGCCACCAGCGATCCTTCGACACCGCGGCGCGCACGAACAGCGCCAGGGCCGTGAAGGTCCATCCCGTCGACCAATCGTTCAACGCTTACTCTCCCAAGGGTATTGGCCATCAGTCGATCCTCCGTGCGGTGGCGTCGATGACCGGGCCGCGGTCGCGATAGACATTGCGGGTGACGACGTGGGTCTTGCGGGCGCCCACACCGAACACGACGATGCCGAGGAAATAGCCGAAATCGTACCAGCCGCCGTTGTTCGGGACGGCATAGACCGCGACCTTGGGCATGAAGAGCGACACCACCCAGGCGACCGGGAAGATGAAGCCGTGCCACAGGCCATAGAGGAAGCCCGGCGCGGTGGGCGCGACCGCTTCCGACTGCTGCGTCGCGGCGCAGGCGGCAAGCGCGAGTGCCGCGATGTAGATCGCGAGCCTCTTCATTGCGCGGCCCCCGAATTGAGGTCGAGCGGCGGCGTGCTTTCATAGGCTATGGCGAAGCCCGCGATGACGACCCCGAAGGCGGTCGCCATCGTTCCGCCGATCATCATCGCGCTGCGCTTCGGCTGGCCGATCGGAGTCCGCAGACCCGCGGCGAGCACCGTCAGGCCGGCAATTGCGACTGTCGCTCCAAGGACGATGAAGCCGGTCACTCCGTCATGCCCTTCAGGCCCTGGTAGGTTTCGAGCTCGGACGCGCTCGGGTGGTAATCGAGCCCGCCGAGACCGTGAATCGCGATGATCACCGCGATGACGAAGAGCAGGACTGCGCCCTGGCTGCCATAACCGCCGCCGTTATCGTCGGCGCCCTCGCTCTCCGCGGGCTTGCGGCGATAAAGCCAGACGCCCGCGCTGAGGATCATCACCGCGGCGACGACTTCGATGAGGCGGATGGGGTCCCAGCCGAGGCTCATGAGACGCGCAGCCCCTTGAGGTCGCCGTGAAGCCAGATCGCGCCGAGGAAGAAGAGCATCGCGGTCGCGGCCATCATCAGCAGGCGGCCGAAACGCTGCGCCTGCGCGACCGTGATGTCGCCGCGCGGCTCCGTCGACCGAAAGAAGCGCAGACCGAGGAGGAATGCGCCGGCGCAGACCGCGACCCAAACAGCGATGAAGACGAGCGGGTTCACTGGCAGGCCAGACACTCATCGTAATCGGTCGAGGACGCGAGGGGGATTTCCTTGAGCTCAGGCGTGTTGTCGGCTTCGACCCCGCCGGCGAACCCCGCGCGCTGAACCGACTTGGAGCGCAAATAATAGAGCGACTTTATGCCGAGCTCCCAGGCGCGGAAGTGGAGCATCATCAGGTCCCATTTGTCGACGTCGGCCGGGATGAACAGGTTCAGCGACTGCGCCTGGTCGATATAGGGCGTGCGGTCCGCGGCGAGCTCGAGCAGCCAGCGCTGGTCGATCTCGAAGCTCGTCTTGAACACGTCCTTTTCTTCCTGCGTCAGGAAGTCGAGGTGCTGCACGCTGCCACCCTGCTCGAGGATCGACGACCAGATTTTCTCGCCGTCCTTGGCTTTGTCCTTGAGCATCTTCTCGAGGTACGGATTCTTGATCGAGAAGCTGCCCGACAGCGTCTTGTGCGTGTAGATGTTGGCCGGGATCGGCTCGATGCACGCCGAAGTGCCGCCGCAGATGATCGAGATCGACGCGGTCGGGGCGATCGCCATCTTGCAGCTGAAGCGCTCCATCACGCCCATGTCGGCGGCGTCGGGGCAGGGGCCGCGCTCTTTCGCGAGCATCATCGACGCTTCGTCGACCTGCGCGCGGATGTGCTTGAAGATCTTGAGGTTCCAGCTCTTCGCCATCGCGCCCTCGAACGGAAGTCCGCGCGCCTGGAGGAAGGAGTGGAAGCCCATGACTCCAAGGCCGACGGACCGCTCGCGCTCCGCGCTATACTTGGCGCGGGCCATCTCGTCCGGAGCGCGCGCGATATAGTCCGACAAGACATTGTCGAGGAAGCGCATGACGTCCTCGATGAACTGCTTGTCCTGGTGCCACTCGTCCCAGGTTTCGAGGTTGAGCGACGACAGGCAGCAGACCGCCGTACGGTCGGCGCCGAGATGGTCGCGGCCGGTGGGAAGCGTGATCTCGCTGCACAGGTTCGACGTGGTGACCTTGAGGCCCAGGTCGCGGTGGTGCTTCGGCATCGACCGATTCACCTGGTCGATGAAGATGATGTAGGGCTCGCCGGTGGCGAGACGGGTCTCGACCAGCTTCTGGAACAGCGCCCGGGCATCGACCGTGCTGCGCTCCGACCCGTCGCGGGGCGAGCGCAGCATGAACTCCGCGCCTTCGCGGACCGCCTGCATGAATTCGTCGGTGACGAGCACTCCGTGGTGCAGGTTCAGCGCCTTGCGGTTGAAGTCGCCGCTCGGCTTGCGGATCTCGAGGAATTCCTCGATCTCGGGATGGGAGATGTCGAGATAGCAAGCGGCCGAACCGCGGCGGAGCGAACCCTGCGAGATGGCGAGCGTCAGGCTGTCCATCACCCGAACGAACGGGATGATCCCGCTGGTCTTGCCGTTGAGGCCTACGGGTTCGCCAATCCCACGGACGCGGCCCCAGTAGGTGCCGATGCCGCCGCCCCGGCTCGCCAGCCAGACGTTCTCGTTCCAGGTGCCGACGATGCCCTCCAAGCTGTCGTCGACGCTATTGAGATAGCAGCTGATCGGAAGGCCTCGGCCGGTTCCGCCATTCGACAGCACGGGGGTCGCGGGCATGAACCACAGCTTCGAGATATAATCGTAGACGCGCTGGGCGTGCTCCGCGTCGTCGGAATAAGCCGCGGCAACGCGCGCGAAGAGGTCCTGGTAGCTCTCGCCAGGCAGCAGGTAACGGTCGCGCAGCGTCTCCTTGCCGAACTCCGTCAGCAGGCCGTCGCGCTGGTCGTCGGTTTTGACGTCGAAACGCGGCGCGTGGACCGACTTCGTGCTGGAAGTGGTGGTCGCAACATCGTCGCTCGGAACTTCAGAGCCGTGTGAAAAATCCATTGCGCTTCCCCGTCCTTCATCGGTCCCCTCGAGGACCGTTTGTTCGCCAATTGTTCGACTCGGAGCCATGATGGACATCCTAGCCTTTTTCGCGGTCGAGCGGGGCTTTTTTGGTGTCCGTCCCCGATATCCACAGAGCAGATTTCAGAGACGAGTCGGCCCGTTACCGGAATATAGGCATTCCGGCCGCAAACACCAGTAATTGAGTGCTCCCCTGATCTCCCTACTATCTATTGTGCCTTATCCGCGTTCGGATGCAAGCCGGTAAATGCGGATTAACGAAAATTTTCCTGTGGATTTGCGGCGTTGCAACACAATGCATCCCACCGGCTGGGCCGTTCGTTTCGGAGGACGGAGGTGAGTGTCATGCCGTCGCTTTGGAAAGCCGAGTTCAAATCACCCTCTTTCGAGCCGTTGAGCACGGACGCTCGCTGCGACCTGGTGGTGGTCGGAAGCGGAATCGCCGGACTTTCTTCGGCGTATGAAGCGGCCCGGTGCGGAGCCGAAGTGCTGGTCATCGACCGGAGCGAGATCACGGGCGGAATGACCGCGCGCACCACCGCTCACCTCGTGACCGAGATCGACGATCGCTATTCCGAGCTGATCGACGCGGTCGGCGAAGACGACGCGCGACTGTATCACGAAAGCCAGGTGGCGGCCGTCAACCGGATCGAACGGATCTGTGCCGACGAAGGCATCGATGCCGACTTCGCCCGGCTGCCGGGTTACCTGATCCCGGCCGAACCGGCGCACATGGAAGAGCTCGAGCGCGAGTTCGAGGCCTGCCGAAAGCTCGCGGTGGATGTCGAGTGGAGCGAATCCGCGCCTTACGACCTGCTGGATGGAACGCGAGCGCTAAGGTTCGGCGCCCAGGGACGATTCCATCCGCTCAAATATTGCGCCGGCCTGGCGCGCGCGATCACCGGGCGAGGCGGTCGGATCCATGGGTCGACGGCCTATGTCGACCATGACGAGGAGGACGCCGGTATTGTACTCCGGACCGAGGCGGGGCCAGTCATCCGGGCAGGCGCCGCGCTGTTCGCGACGAATTCACCGGTCAACGACCGGGTCAAGATCCATACCAAGCAGATTCCGATGCGGACATACGCGATGGCCGGCCGAGTGCCGCGTGGAAGCGTCGAGGACGCCCTCATCTGGGATACGCTTTGGCCATATCATTATGTCCGGCTGCAGCCCGCGGGAAACGGGGAGGATTGGCTGATCGCCGGCGGCGAGGATCACCGCACCGGCACCGCCAATGATATGGATGAGCGTTTCCGTCGCCTGGACGCATGGACGCGCAAGCACTTCCCGAGTTTCGGCAAAGTCGAGCATCGCTGGTCCGGCCAGGTGATGGAACCGGACGACTGCATGCCATTCTCGGGCAGGGATGGGTCCGATCGAATCTATGTCCACAGCGGCGACAGCGGCACGGGAATGACCAACAGTGTGGCCGGGGCGCTCAACTTCATCGCTCTGTATCGCAATGAAAAGGCGCGCTTTGCCGACCTCTTCGACCCCGCTCGAAAGCCGATGAGCAGCTATGCCCTAAGCGAATATGTCAAAGGGCAGGGTCCCGTGGTCGCGAACCTGGCCGAATATGTCGAATCCGGAGAGGTCGACAGCGTTGACCAGATCAAGCCCGGCGAAGGCGCGATCCTGAGGCGCGGCCTAGCCAAGCATGCCGTCTATCGCTCCGAGGACGGGTCGCTCGTCGAACGAAGCGCCGTATGCACCCACGTCGGCTGCATCGTGCATTGGAATAATTTTGAGAAATGCTGGGATTGTCCGTGTCACGGCTCGCAATTCCGGCCCGACGGATCGGTGCTCAACGCGCCTGCCGTCCGGGCGCTGGGTGACGTGAATAGTTCGGAAGAATCGCCGGACGGGCGGACCGCGTTCGAGGAGGCAGATTGACTGTCGCGGCTAGTCACAAAAATGGCACAAAAGCGCGGTTAATTGCGGGTGCCGCTCGACTCGGAGTTTAATTTCGGTTTAGAATGACCGTCAGGCTGCAAGCCTAACAAAAACAGGGGCAAACAGAAATGAAACGTTATTTGCTTGCCGCGGTGGCTACCGCAGCACTCGCCGCATCGCCTGCGGCGGCTCGCGACCATTCCGGCTATTTCGGCATCGAAGTCGGACCGATGTGGGCGAAGGATTCGCACGTCGTCGACGATTTCGGTGACGGCAGTTCCGACTTCTTCACGGTCGACCACAAGATGGGCGTCGATGGCGACCTCATCGCCGGCTACGACTTCGGCATGTTCCGGGCCGAGGTGGAAGGCGGGTATAAGTGGGCCAAGCACGACGAGTATTGCGACGACCAGGATTGCATTAGCGCCGACGGCCACTCGCGGGTCTATTCGGTTATGGGCAACGCGATGGTCGACCTCGGACGGGACGACGCGGTCAATTTCTATGCTGGCGGCGGTGTCGGCATCGCCTGGGTTCGCGAGCGGTTCAGTATCGACGGCGACTCCGACAGTTTCTCGATCAAGGACAGCGGTTTTGCCTGGCAAATCATTGCCGGCGTGCGCGCTCCGGTGTTCCGGCACTTCGACGTTGGTCTCAAGTACCGCTATTTCGACGCAGGCAAGATCAAGGACGACTTGGGCGACGGCGAGGCGATCCGGACCAAGTTCCGCTCGCACAGCATCCTCGCGAGCCTGATCTACAACTTCAACGAGGTCGCGGCTCCGCCTCCGCCTCCGCCGCCTCCGCCTCCTCCGCCGCCTCCGCCGCCAGCTCCGGCGACGCAGACGTGCCCCGACGGATCGGTGATCCTGGCGACGGATACGTGCCCGGCTCCGCCGCCTCCGCCTCCGCCGCCGCCACCGGCGCCAGAGCGCGGCCTCTAAGTTTCAAACTTGACCGCAAGGTGAGGCGGCGAGAGGGAAACCTCCCGCCGCCTTTCCTTTTGCATCAAGCCGGCGGCGCGATCACTCGCAGGGCGCGCTTGCGGATCCGGTAGTCGAGCGGCGGTGCCTCGCGTACGATTTCCCCATCGAGCGAAACCGCGAGAGTGCGGCGCCCGCTCGCGACGCGCAGGCGCGAAACGCCATCGATCCGCACCATGTCGTCGCTGCGGCTGCGGTTGATCAAAGCGCGGATGCTTGCGGCGATGAGCCCCCGGCGGGTTTTCTTGCGCATTACGAGGATGCAAAGCTCGCCGTCGTCGAGGCTCTCTCGCCGCCCCGGAGCGCCGAGATCGAGCCGGTAATCGTTGTTTCCGACGAACAGCAGCGGAGTGTCGATGCGGCCCTCCTGCTCCTCGTTGACGGTCAATGTCAGGCGATGATGGCCGAAGCGTGCGAGCGTCCGCAGCGACGCGACGACCATCGCCAGACGCTTGCTCCGTCCAAGGCGCCTGCGCTGCAGATCCCGGTCGACGACCATGAGCGGATAGAGCCCGATCGCGCTGTTGTTGATGAAAATCCGGCCGTTCATCTCCGCCACGTCGACCCGGCGTTCGCTGCGCGAAGCGATCAGCGCCGCCGCTCCGGCAAGTTCGCCGGGGATGCCGAGATCGCGAGCGAAATGATTGAGCGTTCCAAGCGGCAGGATGCCGAGCGAAGTCTCTCCTCCGACCAGTGCCGAGGCCGCGGCCCCGATCGTCCCGTCGCCTCCGCCGACGATCACCAGTGGATCCCCCCGCTCGGCGATCGCGCGGCATCGGACCTCATAATCGCCGCCGTCGACCAGCTCGATTTCGGCATCGACGCCTGCCGACGCGAGCGTCTCGGAAACCTTGGCGACCATACTGGGGTCTGCGGCGACGGTGCCCCCGCCGCGATTGATGAGAACGACCGTGCTCATGGCGCGGTCAACGGCCGATCTACGGAATCATTTCCCAGCCCGGGCCGCTTTCTCGCTCAGCTCTTCGGGCGTGCATTGGCCGAGGCGGTGCGATTGCGAGTGGGACCGCATCTTCATGCCCTTGCCTTCGGGGCCGCCCGCGACGTCCATCGCCATCGTCGCTTCATAGGCATCGCTTGAATAGGTGCCGTTGATGGACATGGTCATGTTCGACCTGCCCTCGCAGTGCAGAGCGGCGTCGATCTTCCCGCCGGACATGGTGAAATGGTCGTAGCGGCAGTTGTGATTCCGGCCCGCGAAGAAATCCTCCTTCGGCCGCTTCACGTCTGCTTCGGTCAGGCAGCTGGTGAAGCCGTGCTCCTGAAACCTCGCCATCGTCTGCTTCATCTGCTCGGCCATCTGCGGCGCCATTCCGGGCACGTCGATGTCGATCATGGTGATCTTCGTTTCCCACTTGCCCGGTTCGATCAGGCTGTCGGTCCCGGCTGCGTCCCGGACCTTCTCGGCGACTTCACCCACGCTTGCATTCTTGACGTCGACGTCAGGGCCTTTGTTACAGGCAGCGAGCGCCGCTGCGGAAGCCACCAAAACCAGTCCATGTTTCATCGCGAATCCCCCTCTTTTGCGCACGACGGCCATAAGGCTGAATGGCGGTGCGCACTAGCGCTCGCGATGCGTCGAGGCGGGTAAGTCGGATCCTGTCTCCGACCCCAGGCGGATGCGCGTCAGACGGGAGGCACGCCTTCTTGTGCCAGAAAATCGAGCAAGCCTCGCCCAACGAGGGCAACGGCCTATATGGGGCCCATGCCGATTCAAATCCGCACGAGCCTGGCCGAACCCGAAACCACCGCCTTTGTCCCGCACAAGCCCGCGCGGCCGGACAAGGCGGAGGGCGGGCAGGCGTTCAAGCTCGTTTCGGATTACGAGCCTGCGGGCGACCAGCCAACCGCGATAGCCGAGCTCGTCGAACAAGCGAATGACGGCGAGAAGAGCCAGGTGCTGCTTGGGGTTACGGGGTCGGGCAAGACTTTCACCATGGCCAAGGTCATCGAAACGCTTCAGCGCCCGGCGCTGGTGATAGCGCCGAACAAGATCCTCGCGGCGCAGCTCTACGGCGAGTTCAAAAGCTTCTTCCCCGACAACGCGGTCGAATATTTCGTCAGCTACTACGATTACTATCAGCCCGAAGCCTACGTCCCGCGCACCGACACCTACATAGAGAAGGAGTCGAGCGTGAACGAGGCGATCGACCGCATGCGCCACTCCGCGACCCGGTCGCTCCTCGAGCGCGACGACGTCATCATCGTTGCGTCGGTCAGCTGCCTTTACGGAATCGGCTCGGTCGAAACCTATTCGGCGATGACCTTCAGCCTGAAGAAGGGCGGGGTCGAGGACCAGCGCGAGGTCATCCGAAAGCTCGTCGCGCTGCAGTACCGCCGCAACGACCAGGCCTTCGCCCGCGGAAACTTCCGGGTGCGCGGCGACAGCCTGGAGATCTTCCCCTCGCACTATGAGGACATGGCCTGGCGGGTCAGTTTCTTCGGCGACGAAATCGAGGACATCAGCGAATTCGACCCGCTGACCGGCAAGACCATCGCGTCGCTGGACAGCATCAAAGTCTATGCGAATTCGCACTATGTGACTCCGGGGCCGACGCTCAAACAGGCGATGGAGGCGATCAAGCATGAGCTATCCGAGCGGCTGAAGGAGCTGAATGCGGAAGGCCGGCTGCTCGAAGCGCAAAGGCTCGAACAGCGCACCAACTTCGACCTCGAGATGATCGCGGCGACGGGCTCATGCGCCGGGATCGAAAATTACTCGCGCTTCCTCACCGGCCGTTTGCCGGGCGAGCCGCCGCCGACCCTGTTCGAATATCTGCCGGACAACGCCTTGCTGTTCATCGACGAGAGCCACCAGACGGTGCCGCAGATCGGCGCGATGGCGCGCGGAGACCACCGCCGCAAGATCACGCTCGCCGAATATGGCTTCCGGCTGCCAAGCTGCATCGACAACCGGCCGCTGCGCTTCAACGAATGGGACGCGATGCGCCCGCAGACGACCTTCGTCTCGGCCACTCCGGGCCCGTGGGAAATGAACGAGACCGGCGGGGTCTTTTCCGAGCAGGTGATCCGCCCGACCGGGCTCATCGACCCGCCGGTCGAGATCAAGCCCGTCGAGGACCAGGTCGACGACCTCGTCCACGAGGCAAAGGAGACCGCTCGGAAAGGCTACCGCACTTTGGTCACCACGCTGACCAAACGAATGGCCGAAGACCTGACGGAGTATCTCCACGAGGCCGGCCTCAAGGTCCGCTACATGCACTCCGACGTTGAGACCCTGGAGCGCATCGAGCTAATCC
>JBKPOO010000044.1:0-18184 GCA_046733175.1 Pseudomonadota bacterium | reverse complement strand
GGTGACCGGGCCGCCGCCCACATGTCCCTTCATCTAAACCGACAATGTCAAAGAGCCGACGCGCATCCTCCCCCGGTTCGATTTGTTCCGGGCATCGGTTGTACCGACTAAGAAGAGGCGCGAAACGAACGCGAGACCCCCAAGGAGGCCGCGTCCGCTTGCTGGAGGCGCCATATATGTGTGGGCCCCCGATGCGTCAACCGGCTTTTTGCAATTTGATCGCATTTGGCCGCTGGCGCCGCTCGAGCCGCCGCGATCGGCGTCTCGATTAAGTCCGAGATAGGATTTCGATCGACGCTTTCAAGGAAACAACTAGCTGGAAAATCGCGCTTTATTCGGCGAGCCTATGCGGTCTGGATGTAGGCTCGCATGGCCTCCGCCTCGGCTTCAATCCGCTCCATCCGGTGCTTCACTAGGTCGCCGATCGACACGATACCGATCAGCGCGCCGCTTTCGACGACGGGCAGATGCCGAATCCGGCGCTGAGTCATCAGCGCCAGCGCGGCCAGCACTTCCGTGTCCGGTGTGGCCGTGATCGCGGGCGAGCTCATCGCCCGCGCGACCGGCCAATCGAGCACCTCGGGACCATGGTCGCGCAGGCAGTAGATGACGTCGCGCTCGGATACGATGCCGACGATTTCGTCTCCGGCAACCACCGGCAATGCCCCGATCCGCCTCGCTCCAAGCCGGTGGACCGCATCGATCACCCGATCCTCGGCGGTGATCGTCTCGACCTCGCGTCCCTTGTCACGAAGCACTTCTGTGATCGTCATGGCCATCCTCCCGGACTCGCCCCTGGCGGGTTGATAGTCCCACTTCGCGCGGCCAAAGGGAAGCCGAATGCCCCGGCCAGATCCGATTCCTCAACGCCGTGCCGCCCTCATGAGCCGCTTCTGGCGGATCTTCGGGCTGCTGGTCCTTCTTTCAATCGTCGTTGCAACGATCGCTGTCGTTCTTGTCGCGCACGGTGAGGAAAACCCGAGCATTCATTTCATCGTAGCCACCGCGCTCGGAGCGGGCCTGACCGTGCTGCTTGGAACCTCGCTGATGACGCTCGTCTTCCTGAGCGCCGAGAGCGGGTATGACGAGCCGCCCCAGATCGAAGAGGAAGATGAAGACAAATGAGCGATTGCGAGCGCGTGCCTGTCCTGCGCGTCATGCCGGGACCGAGCGACATCAATGCCAACGGCCATATCTTCGGCGGCTGGGTCCTGAGCCAGATGGACATTGCGGCCGGCATCGTCGCGTCGCGGCGCGCAAAAGGCCCGGTGGCGACGGTGGCGATCGAAGCGATGGAGTTCATCGCTCCCATCCACCTGCGCGATCTCATCTCGGTCTACGCCGAGGTCGAGCGGGTCGGGCGAACGTCCATGGGGGTCAAGATCGAGGTCGTGGCCGAGCGCAACCTCGGATCGACCGCGGTGAAAGTCACCGAGGGCCTCTTCACCTTCGTCGCGCTCGATGCCAATCACCGTCCCCGCGCCGTCGACCAGACTTAGCGCGTCAGCCGATAGCGCAGCTCGGCGGCGCCGTTGGCCGGCACCCGCCCGCGCCACATCATTAAGCCGTCGTATTTGACCAGCTTCGCGCCACGCGCGTCGGGCGGCAGTCGGATCTCGACGGTCCGCGCCTCGGGCGCGTCATTGGTGACAGTGACGACAAACTCGGCGTCCTCGCCCAAGCCCACCACGCTTCCGCGCGCGCGGATTCCCGGAGCCTCGTCCATTCGGATCTCGACCTTCTCCCCGACCGCGTGGTCGTCGACGCGGCCTTCGCCGATCAGCACGCGGCGACCCTCTTGGCGGCCGAAAAGCGCGACGCCGCCGGCCGGCAGCGGCAGCCCGAGGCCTTTGGCGGGCTCGTTGCGGGTCACGAGCACGCGTTCGAACGCCGACTCGAATTCGCTCGGCGAGGGCTGCAGACGGTAGACGGTTTCGACGGCGACGGAGGGCCGCTTCAGCAGCATCACCTGCTTCTGCGACCGAGCGGCGACGGTGACCTGTTCGGGAATGCGATAGAGCCGCACGTCGCCGAGCTTCTCCTCCTGAGCCATCATGTCGCCGCCGCCACGCTCCGGCGCGGCCGGAGGCGCCGGGGGCGGTGCCATTACCCGCGAACCGGTCACGACGATGTCTTCCGCCGCCAACATTGTGACAGGGCTGGCCTCGGCGGGGATGTCGCTGGTTGTGCCCTGCGGCCAGCAGCTGATGGTGATCGGCTTCACTTCGCCGGGAGGCACCGAGACGCGATTGCGGTTGAGCTTGCCCGCGACGGCCTGCGTCTGCGCGTCGGCGAGCCCGGTCTGGTCGCCGTTCGCGAGGGTCAGCCAGGCGAACAGCGATACCTTATTCCCGTCAGGCGCCAGCTCGGCGACGTAATTCGCCTGCCAGTCGAAATTGTTGGTGATGTATGAGAGCGTAGCATCGCGCTCGATCGGCTCGGGGCTGCGGACGCGGACCGACAGCGTCGGCTTGGCCGACAGGCCGGGCGGGACTTGGCGCGGGAGCAGGGTTTCGGCCAGTCCGGTACAGCGGAGCGCTTCGACGCCTTGGGCGCTCTGGATGATAACGCCGTCGCCCGTGGCGCGGACGATCGCCTCCTGCTCACGGGTTTTGCCGGTCTCGCGCGACGTGCGGCGCAGCATTACCCGTTCGCCGAGCGACGCGTCGAGCAAGGCGCCGGGCGACAATAGTTTCGCGTCCCGGTTCTTCTCGAGCACCGCTTCGCCGAGACCCGTGACGATCGCGCTTTGCGGGACGATGCCGGAAGTCACCCCTTCGAACCGAAGCTCGCTTTCGCCAGCGGGCAGGCGGACTTTGCGAGTCTCGCTCACCAGTGCGTAGCCCCCGAGCCATTCGAGGTTGAGCGGTTCGAGCCCTCGGTCCGGGTTCCGGTAAACGGTGACCGCCACGCGCGCCGGGGCCGGCGAGGTGACGATCGCCTGCGCGCCCGCACGCGCGGAAAGGGCCGCCAGGGCAACGAGGACCAAAGCGCGCATGGCCTCAGTAGCGGCTGTCGAAGGTGGCCGTGACAGTAGCTTCGCCGTTCGCCGGAATCGACACGTTCCAGCGGACCTGGTCGGCATTGGGCCGCTCTGACTTCATGCTTTCGTCGGTCACCCTTGTGTCCCCCACCAGCCCGCTCTGGAACAGCCCGACGGTGATCGGCTTCGGGGTCGCGTTGGTCAGCGTGTAGCGCATCCGCGTCTTCCACCGGTTCGAGCTCAGCCGCGTGCGCTCCTCGACCACCGGACGGACCTTGACGTCGAACGCCTGGCCCGTTTCGAGCCCGATCTGCGAGCCCATCGGCGTGTGGCCGATGGCGTGCTCGCCGACGAACTGCGGATTGCCGCGGGCGTCGCGCTGATAGACGCGCACCGTCCCGGCCGGCAGAGCATCTCCCAGCCCGCCTTCGCGCGAGCTCGAGAAGCGCAACACGGTCGAGGCGCTGAGCGGCTGCTCGCTGGTCGTCAGCCAACCGTTGTTGAACTCATAGGCACGGACGGCCGGCGCGTTGTGGACGTCGAGGAAGCTGACTTGCTTGGTCTGCTTGTCGGCGATCGTCGTCCGCTCGGGCAGGGGATAGAGATAGAAATCGCCGAGCCGCTCGCGACCCGCGGTCTCCGTCCCCGCGCGGTCGATCACTCGTCCAAATGGAGGCGGAGGAGGCGGAGGGGGTGGCGGATATCCACCGCCATAATAGCGCTGCTGATAGGGGTTCGTCTGGCCGACCGCGCCCGCGACGAGGAGGGTCGAGGCATTCACATAAGGCGTACCGCTATTGTTCGTCAGGGTGACCCAGCCCTGCACGTCCATGCGTCCATTGGCCTCGTCGAACAAAGCGACATAGTCGGCGGCCCAGCCAAGTCCGGGCGTGAGATAGGTGAGCGTGACCGGGCGGGAACCGCCGCCATCGGCGTTGACGGTGACCGAGAGGGTCGGGCGCGCGCGCAGGCTCGGCGGAACCCCGTCGAAGATCACTCGAGCGGGAAGGCCGTCATCGCGTAGCACCTCGATGCGGTCGCCGATCTGCAGCACGACCCCTCCGTTCGCGGCGAGAACCCTGGCGCGCTCGCGAGTTTCCGCACCCGACGCAGGATTGACCCGGACGAGCGTCACTTCCTGTCCGACTGCGTTCTGCATCAGGGCTGAGGGCGACAGCAGGTCGAAATCGAAATTCTGCTCGATAATGCCGACACCGCGACCGTTCAGGGTGACCGTCTCGGGCTGGATCTGCGCGGATACGTCGCGAAACTCCTGTCGGCTGCGGCCGGCGGGCAGGTTAAGCTGGCGCTTGTCTTCGACCAGGGCGCGGTTGTTGTTGTAGATGGTGACGGCAACGTCGCCCTGCGCCGTCTGGCCGGGCGCCGGGAGCGCGGACTGCGCGAATGACGGAGCGGCGCCGGCCAGGGCCGTGCACAGCAGGACAAGGGTACGCATCGATTCTCTCCCGAAGCTCTCAGGCGACGATGTTACATTGTAACATACACGTCAACCCGCTCATTCGCGGCAGAGAAGCCTTCCAGCAGTGAACCGCCTGTGAATTAACGGAAATTCAGGCTGCGGGAGCGACCTTGTCGTCGCCTTCGGTCGCCTTGCGAGCGCGCGTTCGCCGACGCGGAGCGCGCTCAGCCTCAGGCTCAGGCTCAGGCTCAGGCTGCAGCTCCGGCTCGTCGGGCGCGAAACTCGTCGGCCCGTCCGCTCCGATCGAGGGAGGAAGCACGTCCAGCGGCAAGCTGTCGTCGTCCCGGCCGTTCACGCGCGAGCCGCGATCGTCATCGTCGTTCGCCTCATCGGCGCTGCGCTCTTCGCGAAATCGGCGAGGGCCTCGGTCGCGCTCGCGGTCCCGATCGCGATCTCGGTCGCGGCGGGGATAACGATCCCCGCGGTCGCCGCGGCTCTGGCGCTCCTCGTCGCCGGCCTCGCCCTCAGCCGCTTCCACCATCTCCTCGCCCTCATCCTCGTCAGAGTCGTCGCGCTGGCGGCGCTGGTCTTCGAAGCGGGCGCGATTCTCGCTGAGAATCCGGAAATAATGATCGGCGTACTGGAGATAATATTCCGTCTGGACCCGGTCGCCGGCCAGTTGGGCGTCGCGCGCCAGGCTCTTGTATTTCTCGAGCAGCTGGGCGGCATTGCCGCGTTGACGGTTATCCTGGCGGTTCCCCGGCTGTCCGCCGAGGTTCTGCCCTCTCTGCCCTCCGCGGCCGCGACGGCGGCCACCCTGTCGTTGATTGATCAAATGCTACGTCCTTACGCAGTAGTCTTTTGACCCCTTTCGGCATGGGGAACAGGGGCGGTGCGGTTCGCACCGGCTCCTGACCCTCTCGTTCCGGTCCTTGTGCGCTGAACGCTTAAGGAATTCGGCCGATTGCGTCGGGGGTGGGCGGGACGCGCTCTTCAGCTTGCGTGGTGGAGCGGGACCGGCCCTGACCACTGATGTAGTGCCCACTTGCGCCGATGCCAAGCGATTTTCGTTCAAACCCAGGTTAGGAGCAGCGCTCGGTCGCGTCCGGCAAGGTCGTGAGCGACCCGGGATTTCAGTCCGTCGCGCACCAGCAATCGCCTGACGGCCTTGGCCTGGTCATGGCCGATTTCCACTGCGGCGAGGCCGCCCGGGTTGAGCAAGTGAGCGAGCTGCGGCGCAAGAGCGCGGTATGCATCGAGGCCTTCGCGGCCCGCGAACAAGGCTTCATCGGGCTCATACTCGCGCACTCCCGGGCCCAGCTCCGCTCCTTCGGCGATGTAGGGCGGATTGCAGAGGATGAGGTCGAACGTTTCGAGAAGGCCGTCGGCCCAATTCCCCTGGGCCAGTTTCACCCTGTTCTCGAACCCCAGGCGGCGCGCATTGGCCGCGGTGTAGGCCAGGGCCTGGCGCGCGACATCGATCCCGAGGCCCGCAGCCTTTGGCCAAACGTCGAGCGCGGCAAGCAAAAGCGTCCCCGGTCCCGTACCGAGGTCGAGGATCCGTTTCGGCCCGTCACTCCCTTCGAAATGCTCGATCGCCGAAGCGATCAGCACCTCCGAATCGGGCCTCGGGACGAGCACGCCCGGGCCGACGTGAAGCTCGATGTTCCAAAAGGCCCGCCGGCCCGTGATGTAAGCGACGGGTTCGCCGGCCTTCCGGCGCTCGACCATCTCCCAGAAGCGGTCGGGCACTTTCCGGTCCGGAGGCGACAAAATGAGCTTGTCGCGGTCGATGTGCAGCGCTTCGGCCATCAGCAGCTCGGAATCGAGCCGCGCCGTGTCGCTCGTCTTGCCTAACTGGCGCGCCGCATCCGCGAGCGCGCGTGAAATCGCCTTCACTTGGCATCCTCCCCACTACATCGTGGGGAGGATGATTTGCGGGGAACTCTCACGCCTCCTCCAGGCCCGCAAGGCGCTCGGCTTCATCCTCGGCGATCAGCGCATCGATGATCTCGGTAAGCCCGGGACCTTCCAGGATCTCGTCGAGATTGTGACGCGTGAGATTGATTCGGTGATCCGTCACCCGCCCCTGCGGGAAGTTGTAGGTGCGGATGCGCTCGGACCGGTCGCCGGAGCCGACCATGGACTTGCGCGCGCCTGCGCGCTCCGAAGCCAAACGCTCGCGTTCCATCTCGAACAATCGGGTCCGAAGCACTTTCAGCGCCTTGGCCTTGTTCTTGTGCTGCGACTTTTCGTCCTGCTGGATAACCACGAGGCCGGTCGGGAGGTGGGTGATCCGGACCGCGCTGTCCGTCGTGTTGACCGACTGCCCGCCCGGACCGGACGAGCGGTAGACGTCGATCCGCAGATCCTTGTCGTCGATATGGACGTCCACGTCCTCGGCTTCCGGCAAGACGGCGACGGTCGCCGCCGAGGTGTGGATCCGACCCCCGCTTTCGGTCACGGGCACGCGCTGCACCCGGTGGACTCCGCTTTCGAACTTCAGTCGAGCGAAGACTCCGGGTCCGTTGATCGAGGCGATCGCCTCCTTGTAGCCGCCGAGCTCGGACGCGCTCGCGCTGATCAGCTCGAAGCGCCAGCCCTGTTCCTCGGAATAGCGCTGATACATTCGAAGAAGGTCACCGGCGAACAGCGCCGCCTCGTCGCCGCCGGTTCCGGCCCGAACCTCGAGCATGGCGGCGCGATCGTCGGCGGCGTCCCGGGGCAACAGCTTGATCGCGAGAGCGCGCTCGGCTTGCGGGAGTTTGTGCCGGATTTCCTCGGCTTCGGTCGCCGCCATTTCCTTCAGCTCGGGTTCGGCCGAAGGATCGGCGACCATGCCGTTGAGGACCTGCAGCTCGGCGCGCAAGCGGCGCACTTCGCGGGCCGCGGCGGCGACAGGTTCGATCTGCGCATATTCCTTGGAAAGGCGCACGAATTCCTCGGTCGACAGGTCGCCTCGAGCCATTGCGTCGGCAAGCTCGTGCTTCTTCGCCTCGATCGAGGCGATCCGATCCGACGAAATGTGGGTCATTCTGACGTCGGCTCCGGCCACGCAAAATCTGAAATTGCGATTGCGGCCTTGCCTCGTGCTTCGCCACTCAATTTCGCAGTGATCCGATTTTCATCTACGTCGAGCGTCAAAATCGAGTGTGCGCCACGCTTCACGGCTCGGTCGCGACGCTTACGAGGCGATCCTGTCGAATAAAGCTCGGCCGACATGCCCTGTCGACGAAGGTAGCCCGCAGCCGCGATCGCCGCGTCGATTGTTCGATCATTCTCTACAACAATAGCGACCTCAATGATCTCCCGTGACGGTTGATCGATCATCATCGCCAGCCGCTCGATTCCCGCCGCCCAGCCGACCGCCGGCGTATGCGGACCACCGAGCGCCTCGATCAGCCCGTCGTAGCGGCCGCCGGCAATGACCGTGCCCTGCGCTCCGAGCCGGTCGGTCACGAACTCGAAGGCCGTGTGGCGGTAATAATCGAGACCTCGGACAAGACGCGGATTGCGCGTCCAGAGCACCCCCGCCGCGTCGACGCCGGCGGTCACGGCTGCAAAGAAGTCTGACGCTTCGGCGGTCAGATGATCGTCCACGCTCGGCGCGTCCGCGCAAATCTTCCGGTCCCGTTCGTCCTTGCTGTCGAGGATACGGAGTGGATTGCGCTCGAGCCGATCCTGGCTGTCCTCGGACAGGTCCGCTTTGTGCGATTGGAAGTAATCCACCAGCGCCGTCCGCCACGCCTCGCGCGTCTCCGGATCACCCAGCGTGTTGAGTTCGAGCGTGACGCCGTCCGCGATCCCCAACTCCTGCAGCAGCTGGTAGCCGAGGCTCAGAATCTCGACATCGGCCTGCGGCTCGGCGGCGCCGATGATCTCGGCGTCGAGCTGGTGGAATTCGCGGAAGCGACCCTTCTGCGGCCGTTCGTAACGGAAGGCGGAGCCGTGCGCCGCGACCTTGAGCGGCGCGTATTGCTGCCAACCCTCGCTGAGATAGGCACGGCAAATTCCGGCGGTGAACTCGGGCCGAAGCGTGATGGATTCCCCGCCGCGGTCCTCGAACGAATACATTTCCTTCGACACGACATCGGTGGTCTCACCGATGGTCCGGGCGAACACCTGCGTCGGCTCGATCGTCGGCACCTCGACCCGCTTGAACCCGAACAGACGGCGCACACGGTCGAACGCCGCGATCACCGCGGCGAGGCGGTCGGCGTCTTCCCCAAGCAGGCTTTGCGTCCCCCGAACGGGCTGAACCGGCTTCATTGGCCGCGCTTAAGCACAAAAATGCGAAATGCGGAATCAGCCAGTCGGCGATTGCTGCTGTTGCTGTTGCTCCTGCCGGCGCTGCTCGAACTGGCGGCGGAAGTAGCTGGGCGGCGGGAGGAATAGCTTACGGATCGAGAAGCCGATCGTCCGGCCGAGCGGGTCGAGCAGGTCCGGCTGATAATTCAACAGCGGGTCCCCCAGCGCGCTTCGCACGCGCGGCTTGGAGTCGAAGATATTCTTCACTTCGAACCGCACCTGGGTCCCCCGAAGCCACGGATGCTTGACCGCGACCTCCGGAATGTCGCCAGGGTTGGCGAACAGCCGAAGGTCGAACGTTGCCAGCGGCGAGAAATGAAGATTGTCGCCGTTCAGCGTGTCGACGTGAGTCCCGCTGCGCCAGTCCGCCCCGAGCCGGGCGCCAAGCCCGTTGTTGAAATAGCCGGCCTGCGCCTCAACCAGGTGACGCGGCGTCCCCCCAGTCGATCCCGCAGCGTCGCCGTGGAGGTAGTCGAGCTCGAGCCCCGGAGCGATCAAAGTCTTGTCGACGAAGGTGATCGTGTCCGTCAGCGAGAAGGTCAGCCTTCCCCGACTTCCTCCAAAGAAGCCGCCTCCGCCTCCGCCCCGGCCTCCGAATGCGCGCCCGCCACCAAAGCCGCCGCCCTCGGACGAAGGACCGGCTTGCCCTTCAGGAGGAGGAGGAGGAGGAGGTGCGTTCTCGCCCTGCGTGCCGCGCCCGCCGCGTGTACCGGCTCCGCCTATCGCATTTCGGAACTGCGCTCGGATCTGGTCGATCGTCGATTGCGACGGCCTGCGGGATTTGAGCGGCTTCGAGAAATCGAAGCCGACCCGCAGCGCGTCCCGCCGCGAACTGTCGAAATTGATCGGCCGCAAGTCGACGGAAACCAGCGTGCCCGATGCATCGCGGACGAACCGGCCGGGAAATGCCGCTTCGATTTGCGGCGTGACGGAAATGTTCGAGATCGGCCGCTCGATCTTTTGGTGGACGTAGTCCGCGCGCAACCTCAGATCCGTGTTCTTGAGCGGCTGCCAATTGCCGCCGATCTTGAGGACGTTGCGGCGGTCCGATTCGAGGTTGGGATTACCGCCCGTCGTTGCGGTGACCAGCACCGTCTCGCCCGTCGTGAAGTCGAAGATCCGCGTATCGGGAGTCGTCAAGATCGGATCGCCGAGCTGCTGGATCGTCGGAGCGCCTTCCTCGCGGGTCCAGCTGGTGATCAGGTTCACCCGCTCCACCGGCGACCAATTGGCCCCCGCCCCGATCGTAGTCAGCGAGCCGAAGTCTGAAAGCTGATCGATCTCGGCATTGGCGTTCAGCGTCAGGTTGCCGAGCGCGCTGAACTCGCGGTTGCGTCGCGAGATGGGGAGATCGAGGTTCGCCGATGCGGTGCCAGTCGTCCGCCCGAGCGAGTTGGACGTCTCAACTCCGAGCCGAGTGCTCTCGCCGTCGAGATGCTGGGTGCTCGCTCCAACCCGGAAGGTCGCGCCGGCATTGCCCGCGGGAAGTTTGAACAGGGTTCCGTTCGCGGTTCCCGTGATGTCGCCTGACGTCCGTGTCTCGCGGGCGTGGTCGCGAGGGAACGATGCGCTGTCGCGATCGCTGCCCGTCGTATCCCTGTCCCAATCGGCATTGCCGGTGATGTTCCACTTCCACTGCGATTTCGTGGAGCCGTTGAGCGTGACTCCGGCGTGCGCGCTGTTGCTCGTCGTGTTCCGATCGAGACCCTCGAGCAGGGTTTCGTTGAGACCGATCAGCGAATGGCCTTCGTCATGCTCCACCTCGGTGTTGAGAGTCGCCGAGACGTCACCCAGGATCTTTCGATTGAAGGTCGCCGCGCCGCGAATCTGCCGTTTCGTTCCGATGAGTGAGCGGAATGCGCGATCATCCACGGTCGCATCCGCCGGAAGGTCCACGTCGCGCTCGGATTCGGTCAGCATGCCATTACCCTGCGCATGCAGGTTGAACTGCGTGCGGCCAGCCTTGTCGATCATCAATCGAGTGACGTCGGCCTGGCCTGCGGCATATCCGCCCTCGGTCGACGCGTTGGCGCCGAGCAGCGCGGCCGTCGAACGGAAGCGCTGGCGAAGCACGATGTTCACGACACGCTGGTCCGCGCGATAACCGTATTTGAGAGCGACTTCCTCGGGCAGGATCTCGACCCGGATGATGGCTTCGGTCGGAATGTCACGAAGCTCCCGGAAGCTGGAGATTCGCTGGCCGTTGAGCAGGAGCACGGGCTGTTCCCCGCCGCGTCCGCGAGCGCTCCCGATTTCCGGCGCGATCGCGTCCAGCAGTTCCGTGATGTTGGTCGCGCCCGTAGCCCGGACGTCGCGCGGGTCGAGCGTCTTTTCTGGCGGGATGTCGCCGACGACAGAGCCAGGCGGCTTCTGGCCGGTGACGACGATCGCTTCTTCCTCGTCATATGGCTCGGTTGGCTGAGCCATCGCCGCTCCAGCCGTGGAGTCCGGCTGCGTCGACGTGGTCGTCGCGGGGGCCTGAGCGACCGCGGCGCCGGGGAAAGAAATGAAAAATGCCGCACCGAGAAGCAGCTTGGCCCGAGAAAGTCCTGGATTCATGCCCTTGGCCTAGCCCCGCCAACTGAACGGACGATGACAACGTCCTGACTTTCTACAAAGTGCCGACACCAGCCGACAAACGCGATATGACATCGAGGACAGGAGAGGGGAATGCATAAGTCGATCATCTTCGCTTCGTTGCTCATTCTTGCGGCGGCAGCGAACGCACAAAGGGCCACATCCTCCGAATCGATCGTGCAAAATTCGCTGGCCCGGGTTCAACGTCTGGATTCGCAGCTTCACTCGGTGATCGCGCTCGATCCTGCCGCGATCGGTCAGGCTCGCGCATTCGACGCTTCCGGGAAGGCCGTCGGCCTCGTCGCCGGGCAGCCGGTGCTTATCAAGGATAATATCGAAACCGCCGGCCCGCTGCCGACGACGGCGGGGAGCCTCGCGCTCGCGAACAACGTCACGAACCGCGACGCGCCACTGGTCGCGCGCCTTCGCGCCGCGGGTGGCATCGTCATCGGCAAGACGAACCTCAGCGAATGGGCCAATATTCGTTCGAACAGTTCGATTTCCGGCTGGAGCGCCGTCGGCGGGCAGGTTCACAACCCTTGGGCGCTCGATCGGAATGCATGCGGCTCGTCGAGCGGAAGCGGCGCCGCGGTAGCCGCGGGCCTCGTTCGCCTCGCCATCGGGACCGAGACCGATGGTTCGGTCACCTGCCCCGCGTCGATCAACGGGATCGTCGGACTGAAGCCCACGGTCGGGCTGGTCAGCCGGACCCATGTCGTGCCGATCAGCCACAGCCAGGATACGCCGGGGCCGATGACCGCGAGCGTCCGCGAAGCCGCTGCGCTCCTCACCGCGATCGCCGGAAGCGATCCGGCGGACCCGGCGACCGCGGAGGCGGATCGGCACAAGAGTGATTACGCAGCGCTGCTCGACGGCAATTCGCTGAAGGGCAAGCGCATCGGCGTGATGCGCTTCGCCACGGGCTTCGGGACGGACGCCGCGTTCGAAACAGCGCTCGCGATTCTGCGCCGGCAAGGCGCGGTGCTCGTCGACATCAAGACATTCGACCGCAACGCAATTGGCAAGAATGAGCTTCCGGTGTTGCTGACTGAGCTTAAGGCCGACATGGCCAAATATCTCAAGGGCAGTCCGGCGCCGATCGAAGTGCGATCGCTCGCCGATCTCATCGCCTTCGACAAGGCGCATCTCAAATCCGAAATGTCGCTGTTCGGGCAGGAGCTGTTCGAGCAGGCCGAGAAGACCAAGGGCTTCGCCGATCCGGCTTATAAGAAAGCGCGCGCCCGGAGCTTCCAGGCCGCCGGTCCCAATGGCATCGACCGGCTATTGAAGACTCATCGCCTGGTCGCGCTCGTTGGCCCGACGATGCCGCCGGCGTGGAAGATCGACGTCGCGAACGGCGACCAGGTCGCCGGCGGGGGCGCGGGAAGTCTCGCCGCGGTCGCAGGCTATCCGCATCTGACCGTGCCGATGGGCCTGGTGAAGGGCTTACCGGTCGGCCTCAGCTTCATCGGCCCCAAGTGGAGCGAAGCGCTGCTGCTGTCTCTCGGCTATGCGTATGAGCAAGCGCGCGGACCGTTCCCAACGGCCAAATTCTACCGGTCGATCGAGGAGAGCCCGGAGATCGCGCCGCTGCTGCAGCCGCAACTCTAGGAACGAACCGCCTTATTTGTTTGCGCGGAAGGCGATTCAAGGTCGCTTGTTCCCTCGCGGCTTGTGTGGAGCGCCAGTCCATTCGTCGACGATCCTGCGTTCCTCAACGGTCATCTGGTTCCCCCGAAACCCCGGTCGCCGGAAGTCCACGGTTCGCGTATCTCTCTCGACGGGTATGGGGGGAACCCGCACCTTCTGGGCGAGCGCGTCCGGCTGTACGGGTTCGCTGAACTGTACCCCGGCGCGCGCAGCGTCGACCCATGCAATCCAACTCTGGAGGCCGACTCCGTTGCAACGAAAGGTGACCTCTGTATCGACGGGGGGAAGGCCGTTGCCGACGACCAGCGCGCCGTGAGCGGATAGGTTGCTAACTCGCACGGGAATGCAAGCTCCGTCGCGCTCGATCGCCGCCGTTAGTATGACGATCGACCGGCCTGATCTTCTCTCTTCGGCATTATCCATTCCAACAACTCCGCAGAGCAGGCGGCGTAATTTTATGGACGCTGCACAGTCCGCGAGCCGGGAAGAAGCGAAGTCCCGTCTTCGCGACGACGGGACTTCACGAGTTTTTGGGCCGGTCTTGTGGGGAAGAGCGACCCGACGATGCCCCTTGTAACTCAGGCCTGCTAACCGAGGCTTGAGGATCAATCCGAAACGGATCATTTTTAGCAACCATTCGGGTTGGTTGCCTGATGCCTCGAATTCAAACTGCAGGTGACCCTTCCATAATGGGTCTATTTTGAACCCCGACTCCGGCGTGACAGTTGCCACCACATTCGGTACGCCAATTCTGCCGAATCCAACTGTCCAATCGTACAGGGGAGGGTTCGTGCCCAATCTCAAAAAAAAGAAAACGTGGGAAAAACCTTCCGTGAAGGTCTTTGGCAGCGCCGCAGAAGTCCGCGCCTTCTATGCTTCGAGGCTTACAGCTGCAGGGCAGACAGCGCTCAATCGCCTTCTAGGCCGTGCCGAAGGTGAGAAAGACAACTCCGAGAAGGACATCCGTCGTCGCCGTTTCGGTTAGTAACCAGCAGTGAATCAGCCGACCTTTCGCGATCCGTCTGAGGAGGTCCGGACATTGACCCTCTCCCTCCGTGACGTGAGGGATGCCGCGCGCCTGCTATCTCGGATCGCAGGTGCCGAATCGCGAACCGCGCACCCGTCAGCCACCAAGGCGACTGTCCCGCCAGCAGCGGACGGACCGGGCCCCGGCCTGCCGGCTGAGATGTTGATCGAGAGAGCACGCGCTGCTTTCGCCCAGCGACGCAGACGAGTCGCGATTTTCGGCGGGGACATGTTTGGAGAGACCGCGTGGGACGTCTTGCTGCTTCTCTACATTGAACGGGGCGGCCAGCGATTGACGGTAGGTCGCCTCACGGACCGCGTGGGGGCTGCACTGACGACGGTTCTCCGCTGGCTTCAGTTCCTGGAAACGCGTGGATTCATCCGTCGCGAACCGCATCCCAATGATGCTCGGGCCATATTCGTCGAGCTCACGCCGAAGGCCATTCAAAGCCTGGACCTTTATTTTTCGGCCATCCTACCGTCGGAGAAGTAGACGTGCGGCTTTTTTTGTTGTCGAACCGGGATGAGCGCGCCGGTTTCGGTTCGGGCGCGCCCATGCTCGGAGTTCGTAAGATGTCTGCAGCGTTGTCAACCGGCACGAATGAAAACAAAGTCTCTCACGATCAGGACCTGGACTCGGTCATCGCTTTGCTCAGGCGAGCGCTGGGGCAGCTCGATGGAATGAAAGCGCCTCCAGAGTTTGGCGCTAGATTACAGGAGTTGCTGGATCTGATGATCGCGCATCGCAACTAAATTGCCGCAGATCATTGCGATCTTATCGCTGTTCGCCCACAAGGCGCTCGGCCTGTCGACGATGTGAGCGCTGCTCGGGCGCTCCTTATCCTGGCTGACCGGCGGGTGCGCGTTCGTTCCAGATTGCAAGACAATGGCCGAGCAGAATCACCGCTCTCTCGTTTCCCCCGACCTCGCGCGGCTCGTTTCGCGAATGATTCGCGCGCGGGAAAAGCGCGCGGCCGTGTTCAGCCCAAACCTGTTCTCCGATCCGGCGTGGGACATAATGCTCACGCTATTCCTGGCGCAGCTCAGGCAGCGACGCATGGCTGCCTCGGACTTGAGCAGCGCTACCGCCGTGCCGTTGACCACCACACATCGATGGATCGATACGCTCGAGCAAAAGGGCTGGCTGCGGCGATCGCCGGACCCGCTCGATCAACGGCGGGTGTTTGTCCAACTCTCCGAGCGCGGATCCGCGGCCATGGGAGTCTGGATTAGCGACTGGATCGAAAGCCGGCAGAAGCGGGTCCATGACGCTTGCCCACAGGACGTGCCGCGCCGCTCCGGTTGCCAAGACGCTTCCTGAACCTGCGGCCTCAGCGTTCTAATTAAGCTGTCAGCCGAAGCGCGGCGATGGCCGCAACGATCGCGAGGATCAGCAGCACCCTGACGGTGCTCGCCGGCTCGTGGAACCAGAGGATCCCGACGGCGACGGTCCCAACCGCGCCGATCCCACCCCATACTGCATAAGCCGTGCCCATTGGGATGGAACGCGAAGCGACTTCGAGCAGCCCCATGCTGATGGCGACCGAGACGAGGAAGGCGAGCGTCCAGGGCAGGTTGCGGAAGCCGTCGACGAAGCGAAGCGAGGTCGTGAACCCGATCTCGAACAATCCGCCGACGATCAGCCATAGCCAGGGCATGTTTTCCTAAACGTCCTTTCACTGGACGCGGCGCGCCCATTCGTTACGTTCCCGTCCTCATGACGAAGCCGCGCACCATCGGCAATATGCTCGCGCCGCCGCGCTTCCTGATGTTCCTGGCGGTGCTCGTCATCGCCATACCGCTCGCCCACGCATCGCTCGACCGCTGGATGCGGGTTGAGCTCGCCGATGCGGCGCTGAACGGGTGGGCGCTCGCGGCTATGGCCGGCTTCGACATTGCGGCTATCGTCTTCCTTCTCTCGTGCATTTCATTGCTCGGCACGCGGGAGGCGCACGCGATCCGTGCCCACGCTCAGCGGAATGATGCGAACCGGCACGTTCTGCTGGCCGTCACGGGCGTGGTCATTGCGATTTTGTTCATCGCCATCGCGGCGGAAGCCGTCGGACAGAACCCGCAGCCGCTGACCAAGGTGCTGATCATCGCGACCCTCGCGCTCGCCTGGCTGTTCAGCAACATGGTCTACGCGCTCCACTACGCGCATCTCGCTTACATGCGGCCCGCCGAAGGCTGCGGCGGGCTCGATTTCCCGGGCACCAAAGAGCCCGTTTATTGGGACTTCGTCTATTTCGCCTTCACCTGCGGAATGGCGTTCGCGACCTCGGACGTGCAGATCAGCGACCAGCGCATCCGGAAGGTCGTCACGGTTCACTGCCTCGCGGCTTTCGCATTCAACATCGGAGTGCTCGCCTTCACCATCAACGTTCTCGGCTCCGGCGGCGCTACGCCCTAAGCGGCGAAATCGATTTCCGGCGGCTCGGTGATCGTCCGCCGCGCCGCCACCAGGCAACCGCCGACGATAAGGACCGCGCCGCCGAGCGTGAACAGCGACACCGGCTCCCGGAACACCAGCCAGCCGAGCGCGGCAGCCCACAGGAAGCCGCTATATTCGGTCACCGAGAGATAGCTCGCTTCGCCGCGCGCATAGGCCCAGGCAAAGAGGAGGGTGCCCGAGGTTGAAAGGACCGACGCGACCGCGATCCACAGCCATTGCCCGCCCGGCCATTGCGGCAGACCGACGAGCGGCAAGGCCACGATCCAAATCGCGAGGATCGTCAGGCACTGGAAGAAGTTGATCTCGAGCGGTCCGGCGGCGAGCGCCTGGCGGCGCATGAGGATGATGTTGACGGCGTAGCAGAGCGCGGACCCGATCAGCGCGGCCGTTCCTAGCAGCACATCGGCAGTCGGCTGAGCGCGAGCCTGGCCAAGAACGATCACGAGAACCCCGGCGAAAGCGACGATCGATCCGGCGATCGAGCGCGAGCCGATCTTTTCGCCGAGGACGACGGCCGCGAGCAGCAACGCGATCAGCGGCGCGATGAAGGTCAGTGCGATCGCCTGGGCGAGCGGGACCCGGCCGATTCCCCAGAAGAAGAGGAAGGCCATGACCGTGACAATCACGCTTCGCCAGACGTGGATCGTGAGGTTCGCCCGGCCTGGCCAGGTCTTGCTGCGCGGCAGATACAAGGCCGCGGAGATGGCCATATTCGACGCCGCTCGCCAGACGCTGACGGCGATAATGCCGATCGCGATGACGAGATGCTTCATCACCGCGTCCATGATCGAAAGCGCCGCGACTGCGAAAAGCGCGACCGCGAAGGCTTTCAAGGGATGCTGGACGACGCGGTTCACCGGGCCGCGCTTAGCGGCGACTAGTTACGCGCGTCGAGAGACGATGAATTGTCAATCAGCAGCGGAGGTTCGGCGTGGGCATGGGCGAGCGAATTGGCGAGCGCTCCACCGAAGAACAGGATCAACAACAACTTGCCCATGGCGCGAGTCTGCGCCGGGAAGGTTGAAAAAAGGCTAAGCCCTGCCCCAGCTTGCTCGACGGACATTTCCAGGCAAGGTTGTCGGCATGCGCAACCGCTTTGGCTGCTCTGCCGCGCTCATCATGGTCGCGATCGCCGTCATTTGGATTTGGCTGGATCGCCGGCACGACCTGCAGCTCGATTCGAACTTCAACCGGGTTCGGGCGGGGATGAGCGATCGGGAAGTCATCACCCTGCTTGGCGAGCCCCGCTGGCGGGGTCGATGCGGAACGAGCCATTATTATTCGTTCATAGACCCCCTTGAAGGGAGCGCCGACTGCCTTGTCTATTCATCCTCAATCGCGCCGTTGAATCCCTGGTATCCGGTTATTTTCCTCGGGCCGGACAACCGAGTGATCGATAAGTACAGCTACGCCTCGCCGTAGGCCTTATTCAGCCGCGTCGAGCGTGGGTTCGGCGGCGGCCGCCGCTTCGAGTTCGGCTGCCTTCGCTTCGACCAGCTTCACGATATGGTCGATCATGTCGGAATCCTTCACATGATGATCGGTGACGCCCGACAGATAGACCATGTGCGTGCCATTCCCGCCGCCGGTCAGCCCGATGTCGGTTTCGCGCGCTTCGCCGGGCCCGTTGACCACACAACCGAGAACGGAAAGGGACATGGGCGTCTTGATGTGCTGCAGCCGCTCCTCGAGCGCCTCGACCGTGCGGATCACGTCGAAGCCCTGGCGCGCGCAGCTCGGGCAGGAGACGACGCGCACTCCGCGGCTA
>JBKPOO010000043.1:0-8339 GCA_046733175.1 Pseudomonadota bacterium | reverse complement strand
CGGCCCCCTTTAAGCGCGCCCGCCTACCACTAAATCTTGTTCCCGTGCCCAGGTGGCGGAATTGGTAGACGCACCAGCTTCAGGTGCTGGCGCTCGCAAGGGCGTGGAGGTTCGAGTCCTCTCCTGGGCACCATTGCCGTCTGGAGGATGTCCGGGGACATCCGAAGCCGGCAATCCGAGCAAAGCGAGGTCGCCGGGTGACCCACCTTAGGCTTTGGAAGTTCCGTCCGCCGGCCGACCGCGAGCGGGAATTTGCGCTCGCTTATGGCGCTGACGGCGTCTGGGCCGCGTTGTTCGCAAAAGCTCGCGGCTACCTCGGCACCACGCTTTATCGGCCCGGCCAGCCCGGCGACTGGTGGCTCACCGTCGACCGTTGGAACTCCGCCGCCGATTTCGAAGCCTTCGGCAGCGACCATGGCGACGAATATCGGGCGCTCGACGCTCAGCTCGAAGGGATTGCGGGCGAGGAGGAATTCGTCGGTGCGTTCGACGAAAGCGAATGATGGTCGGGGACTGAACCGTCCCTTCACTTGACTCACGGCTGGCCAGATGCGCCTCTAAGGACCACCAGCGGGGGCGCTAGATGACGGACCAGCCGAGTACGCCGGAGAATCCTGTCACCGTTTTCCTGAGCTACGCGCGCGCCGACGAAGCCCAGGCACGGCGGCTGGCCTCGGCGCTCGAGCATGCGGGTCACACCGTCTGGTGGGATGCGATGATCGAGGGCGGCGCGGCCTTTTCGAAATCGATCGCCGATGCGCTGGATTCGGCCGACGCCGTGCTGGTCCTTTGGTCGGCCCGTTCGGTCGAATCCGACTGGGTCCGCGATGAAGCCGCGCAGGGCCGCGAGCGGCACCGCCTCGTTCCTCTGTCGCTCGACGGCACCCATCCGCCGCTCGGCTTCCGCCAGTATCAGGTCATTGACTTGTCGCACTGGCACGGCCGCCGCGCCTCGCCGGAGTTCCGTTCGATCGAGCGGGCGATCGCGGCCGTCGTCGGCCAGCAGCTCGCGCCGTCCAGCGCACGGACGCGCAGGCCCGCTCTGTCGCGCCGCGGCTTGCTCCTGGGAGGAACTGCGGCGGCGGCGATTGCGGCAGGCGGAGGAGCCTGGCTGGCATGGGAAAATGGGCTGTTCGGCGGCGCTGACAGTCTCAGCATCGCCGTGCTGCCGTTTCGAAATTTGAGCGGTGGTAAGGATCAGGACTATTTTTCCGATGGACTAACCGAGGAGGTGCGCACCGCGCTCACCCGGATCGAGCAACTCCGGGTGCTCGCCGGAACCTCGTCGGAGAAAGCCAGCGAGAACGGCGCCAGTCCAAAGAAAGTCGCCGCCGATCTAGGGGTTCGTTACCTTCTCTCGGGGTCGGTGCAGCGCGCGGCGGACATGATTCGGATCGCGGTCGAACTGATCGACGGCCGGACCGGCTTCACCCGATGGTCGCAGAGCGTCGACCGCAAACTTACCGACATCTTCGCGGTTCAGAGCGAGATTGCGAACATGGTCGCGGGCGCGATGTCGGTGCAGGTCGAAACCGCTCGCCCGGCGCCGGGCGGGACGACCAACATCGAAGCTTATGAACATTATCTGCAGGGACGGGCGCTGTTCAACCTGGCCAAGGATGAGGCGACCGACCGCGCGGCGCTGACCCATTATGAGCTCGCTCTCGCAGCGGATCCGAAGTTCGCTTTGGCACATGCCGCCCGCTCCCGCTCGCTAGCCATCATCGCCAGCGAAGACGCCAAGGTCGATCAAATCAAACCGCTCTATTCCGAAGCGATCGCGGCTGCGCGGCGAGCGGTCGAACTCGCGCCGGATCTGGCCGAGGGCCATCTGGCGCTGGGCTACGCAACCTTCGCGGGCCGGCTCGACATCGCCGGCGCACGGCCGTCGTACGAGCGAGCCTATGCCTTGGGCCACGGCAATGCCGACATTGCCTTACTCTACGCGCTCTATTGCTCGCGGGCCGGGCGCCCGGGGGAAGCCGCCGCCGTCGTCCAGCGCGCCGTTGTCCTCGACCCGCTCAATCCCCGCGCGTTTCGGGCCCAAGGGTCGGTCGCCTACGCCGCCCGTCGTTATTCGGATGCTCTCCCCCCGCTGCGCCGTGCGCTCGAACTCAATCCGAAGATGAATTTCGCCCATTCGCTGATCGGCAGCGCACTTCTCGGCCTTGGCCGCCCGGCCGATGCCCTGAAGGAATTCGAAGCGGAGCCGGGAGCGCAATTCGCGCTCTCGGGAAAGGCCATTGCTCAGCATCGCCTGGGCAACCAGGCCGCGGCCAAAGACGCGTTCGAGCGCCTGGTCGGAGACGTCGGCGATTCCGCTTCGTATCAGCAGGCGGAAGTTCTTGCGCAGTGGGGACGGTCCGATGACGCATTGGCCCGACTCGAACGGGCGCGCGCGGTCGGAGATTCGGGGCTGACCTATGCGGCAACCGATCCAATGCTCGATCCGCTAAGATCAAATCCGAAATTCAAACAGTTTCTCAGCATGTTAAAGGCATAATTAACGAATCGGCTACCCTGTTCGACGAATTCATGCGACAATCGCTTGATTTTGCTCGGAAGGAGAAACCCAATGGTTACCGGGGGAAAGCCCGTCACCGACGCTTCGGACGCGGCGCTGGGCGAAGACGATCTCGCTGAACTTCGCGACGAACTCAAAGAAGGGGCGACCGATAGCGCCACGGCGGATGGCCGGGTCAGCGGTGACGGTCGCGTGAGCGGTGATGGCCGTGTCAGCGGAGACGGCCGAGTCAGCGGTGACGGCCGAGTCAGCGGAGACGGGCGCTAGTTCTTTTGCGATCCGGGTAGGCCGCCCACTTCGCGGTCGATCCAGTCGAGATAATGGTCGCGGTCGATCCGGACGTAGGCGCCCGGAATCTTTTCGCCGCATCCGATACCCCAGCTGACAATCCCGACGAGCACCGGTTCGCCCTTGTCGCGAACCAGCGGACCGCCGCTATCGCCCTTACAGGCGTCTACTTTCCGGCCATATGCGCATAAGTTGGCGGCATCGGTCTTGCCGACCATTTCCTTGCTCCAGCCGCATTCGACGGCCGTGAGAGTGCCCCACCTCAGGTCCGGTTTGGCGGACGCATCGGGCCTGTCTTCCTCTTTTCCCCAGCCTATCACAGTCACATGATCTCCGACTTTGACCGGCTGGTCGTCGTCGCGCGTGCCGTTCAAACGGATTTTTGCGACATGCTTGCTCCGCTTGCGATCGGCCCCTTCCTTCTCGCTCCGCTCGTCCACGCCGAAGTAAACGAGGGCAACGTCGTTGACGTATGAATCGTGGGCCAGGCCGCTCGTATAAGTGACGTGCCCAAATTTGGGGTGCATCACGACACGGTCAATCGGAAAGGTCACCCCCTCTCCGGCGGGCAGGTCGCGCGCACCGAGGCGGATCCGCCAGTGATATTCTTGCCAGGGCTGGTTGTAGAAGCAGTGGCCGGCCGTCAGCACCCAATGCGGCGCAACATAAGATCCGCCGCACCGATGGGCGAGGTCCCATTGGGCCCGGCCCTTCCGTTCGGCATCGGGATATTCATAGCCCGTAAGGATTTCCGCTTGCCAAGGCGCGCCATAGTGGAGGGCGTCTTCGTCCGGCCCCGGAATTTGGGCGGAGGGCTTGCTGGGCGCCCGCGCCGGCTGCGCCGCCGGTTCCGTTTGGTTTGACTGCGAAGTGCTCGCAGCCGGGCTGCAGCCGGCAATGAGAGTCAGGATGATGAGTGTCGATCTGTATTCCATGCGAACCCCCCGATCCGCTAGCGGCAATCCCCTATTGCCGACGCGCTTATAGCCCGGGCGGCGCCGAAGGCACATGGGTGACACTTGAAGGCGATTTCGGAGCTGCCATTTCGCCTCCAGCAATCGACTCCTGACAGGGGCAAATTCGAATGATCGACATCCGCAAATTCGGCAGTCTCGGCCATGCCGATCACGGCTGGCTCAACGCCCGTCACCATTTCTCCTTCGCCAATTATCATGACGCCTCCCGCATGGGCTGGGGCCGGATCCGCGTCTGGAACGACGACCAGATCGCGGCGAAGAGCGGCTTCCCCCCGCACCCGCACCGCGACATGGAGATCGTGACCTATGTCCGCACCGGAGCGATCACCCATCAGGATTCGCTGGGCAACAAGGGCCGTACCGCGGCCGGCGACGTGCAGGTTATGAGCGCCGGGAGCGGCGTCACGCACGCCGAATATAATCTGGAGGACGAGCAAACGACCTTGTTCCAGATCTGGATCGAGACCGACAAGCCCAACGCCAACCCCAGCTGGGGCGCCAGACCGTTTCCCAAGGATTCGCGCGAAGGGGCATTCCAGTTGCTTGCCAGCGGGGATTCGGCCGACGGCGCGCTGACGATCAACGCCGATGCGCGGGTTTTTGGAGCGACCGTCAAAGCCGGTTCGACGGTTGCGCTCGACACGGACCCTCACCGGCATCTTTATCTCGTACCCAGCGGACGGGTACGCGTGAACGGCGTCGCCGCCGGTCCGCGGGACGGAGTCGCGATCACCGGCGAGAGTCAGATCGAGATCGCCGCCGAGGACGATAGCGAGCTGGTGCTCGTCGACGCCCGCTAAGCCGCGAGTCCGGCGCCGTTCATCTCACATGTGCTTGAATAGACGATCCTTCGCGGGCATGGGCTTCAGGCGCGCGGGGAGAGCGGCGCGCTTCACGCACATGAGCGGAAGAGGATGAGAGCGATTTTACGCGTGGGTTTGGCAGTGGTCGCGGCGGGGCTGATGCTCGCGCCGGTACCGGTGCTCGCCCAAAGCGTTCCGGATTCGGCGACCAATACTCCGGCGACGGACGCAATCGGTCCTCGCGAATTGCAGAATTTCAGCCTCAACGGCACCGTCACCAAGTCCGCCGAGACTCCCGCCCCGGCGCCGGCCGCGCCGACGCGGAACCAGGCGCGGCAGCAAGCCAGCGCCCCCGCAACGGACGCGCCAAGCGCTCCGCCGCGTGCGGCGGTGAGACAGACGGCGCCCGCGGCGGCGCCCCAACCGAGTTCAACGCAATCGCTGGGGCTCAATCTTCCTCCGCCGACCGCGGCCACTCCGCTGAGCGCCTTGCAGTCGGGATTCACACCCGAGCCGGCGACCGCGAACGACGCGACGCCGCTCATTCCCGAGCAGAAATTGCCCCTGTGGCCCTGGCTCCTGCTTGCCGGAGTAGTTGGCGGAGCCGCGGCGATGCTCCTGTTGCGCCGCCGCCGCTCACACGAAGCTTATGCGGGCGGCCCCGAAGTCGACGCTTATGTCGCTCCAGAGCCCGCCCCGGCGCCACGCCCGGTCCCGACTCCACCGCCAAAGGCGGCTCCCGCGGCAAAGCCGGTCGGCGTGGTTTCGACCCGGTTGCGCCCATGGATCGAGATTGCGTTCGCTCCGCTGGGCTGCACCGTCGACGAGGACCGCCTGACGCTGGAGTTTGAAATCCAGCTGACGAACAGCGGCAGCGCCGCTGCCCGGGACATCGTCGTGGAAGCGAGCATGTTCAACGCCGGACCCACTCAGGAGCGGGACATCGGCGCCTTTTTCGCTCGACCGCTAGGTCAAGGCGAGAATATCCAGGCGATCCCGCCCCTACAGCACGTCAACATCCGGACATCGCTCGTTGCTCCGCGCCAGAACATCCAGGTATTCGAGCTCGGCGGGCATCAGGTTTTCGTGCCGCTGGTCGCGTTCAATGCGATTTTTCGGCTGGGGTCGGGAACTGGACAGACGTCGGTCGCCTATCTCGTCGGCCGCGAGACGAAAGGCGACAAGCTCGGCCCGCTGCGCGCCGACCTCGGTCCGCGCGCCTTTGGCGCACTGGATGCGCGGCCGCTACCGATCAACATTCGCAAATAATAGCTAGAGAACCGCCGAATTGTAGCTGTGCCAAGCGAGGACGGCCGCGGCGCCCCGATAGGGCCGCCACGCTTCGGCAATCTCCCGCAGCTGTTTCTCGCTCGGCTTGCCGTCGAGCCCCATGAGCCGCCCGAGCTCGACCATCACTGCAAGGTCTCCCGCGGGAAAGACATCAGCCCGGCCTTCGGCGAACAGAAGGTAGATTTCAGCCGACCAGCGGCCGATGCCCTTGATCCTCGTCAGGTGAGCGATCGCCTCCTCGTCATCGTCCGGCAACGCATCGAGGTCGAGCTCGCCCGAAATCACCAGTTCGGCGAGGCTTCGGATGTAACCCGATTTCTGCCGCGACATACCGGCAGCGCGAAGCTCTTCGTCACTGGCCGCAAGCAGCCTCGCAAGATCGGGGGGAGAGCCGAAAGCAGCCTCGAGCTTGGACCACATGGACCGCGCCGCAGCGACGCTCACCTGCTGGCCGACGATCGTTCGAAGGAGGGTCTCGGCGCCGCGATTGCTGCTTCTCGGCTCGGGGATTCCGTGCTGCTCGATCACGCGCGCGAATGCGGGCTCGCGAACCGCGAGCTCCTCCACGTGCTTGCGGATGCTATTGCTGGTCCGGACCATCAGGCGATGCTCGCCGCATATAGCGCGACGGCGGCCGCGTTCGATACGTTCAAGCTCTCGACCGAATCGCCGATCGGAAGGCGCGCCAGCGCGTCGCAATGCTCGCGTGTGTTCGGCCTGAGACCAGCACCTTCCGCACCCAGCACGAGCGCGACCTTCTGAGGACCCAGGGCTTCCTTCAGCTCCATCTCTGCATCTCCGGTCAGTCCGATCCTCCAAAAACCCGCTTCGCCAATTTCCTCGAGCGCTCGGGCAAGGTTGACCACACGCGCCCACGGAAGACGTTCGAGCGCTCCCGACGCGGCCTTCGCGACTACGCCGCTCTCAGGCGGCGAATGACGATCCTGGGTCACGATCCCAATCGCACCGAACGCCGCTGACGAGCGGAGGATCGCCCCCACATTATGAGGGTCTGTGACCTGGTCCAGAACCAGCAGGACGGAGCGCTCCGGCGCGTGCGCGAGAATTTCGTCGAGCCAGGCGTCATCCAGCGCCTCAACTTCGATCACCACCCCTTGGTGCGGGGTATCGCCCGGAACCAGCCGAGCCAAATCCTGGACGTCCGCGAGCGTGACCGCGACATCTTTGGGGAACTGCATGAAGGCCGCCGCCTCGCGCGTCGCCCAGGCGCGGAGCACCTTTCTATGAGGATTGTCGAGCGCCGCGGCGACCGCATGCTTGCCCCAAAGGCGCGGGCGATTGGGCGTTCCGTGACTCTGGTGCGATTTCTTGCGCCGCGACATTGGGCCCCAATGGGGAGAGTGCCGCGCCCATGCAACCTCGGGTTTCCTCTGCTCGTCCCAGTTCAGGTGCCGCCGGGTGGAATTTGCCGATAGCGCTGAACGCGCCAGGTTCCGATGGCGAGGATCAACACGATCGGATAGGCCCAAAAGGCCATTGCCGCTGCGTAGGCGCGAGGCAGCAAGTCGAGATCGATCGCCTTCAGCATGTGACCCATCATGGTCGTCAGTTGCAGACCGGCGACCCACAGCGGCCAAAATCGTTCGGAGCGCAGCGCAACGGCCAGGAACCCGCTGAACACCGCAAAATCGACGAGCATGACCGGCGTCTCGACGCTCGCGAACCGATGCGCGAGCGGAGAGATCAGGAGATGTGTCGCGAGGGCGCCCGCGACGCAGATCACGCCGACCAGGCGCTCGTCACGGCTCCCGCGCATGAATGCGTAAACCGCGACGAGCGCTAGGAAGATACGAAATAGTGTCGGGGCCATCGTTCAGGGTCGATCCGAACACGCCGGCGCGCGCGTGGTCAATGCCTCGATCAGGCCACGATGCGCAGATCGGCATGGCCCTGGGCCGGCGGGCATTCCTCGTCGCCGAACGCGACCGTCCGCAGCCCTGGGACTTTGTCCTTGGCCGTGACGAGCTCGCCGTGGCAGGCGACGATCGATCCGCGGGCCGCGACCAGGCTTGCAAGCGCGATCGAAACCTCTGCAAGCGCGGCATGGATCGGGGCAGGTCCGACGCGAGCGATGGAACTGGCGTGCATCATCCGGGCCTGGAGCTCGGCGATTTCCGTCAATGTGGCATCGATGCTGTCCTCGACAGCGCGGACCTGTGTCGCGACTTCGTAAGCGGCATTCTCTATCATCTGTTTGCGCATGAGTCCTCCTTCCCCGGCGCTCCCGCGCCGGAGTGGCTGTCGGACTGATCTGGGTAGTCGGCTGGAGTTAACTCTTAAGAAGCCTGGAGAGGCTCTCGAGCCCGGCGAGATACATGCCCGCCGAGAACGCCGCTCCGATCGCGATCATCACGATCCAGAACAGCCTCTGGCCGACGCTCATCTCATTCCGGGGGTTGCTCCTCGTAGCGAACGGCAAAAACAGGGAAGGTCCGA
>JBKPOO010000042.1:0-54475 GCA_046733175.1 Pseudomonadota bacterium | reverse complement strand
CGATCCTGCCCGACGACACAGCCGTCTGCTTCCGTATCCTCGATGCGGACAGCCGCCCGGTGTCGGCGGTCGCCGACCAGTTCGAAGTGCGCGAAGTCGCGAGGGTCGAAGTCACGCTCGACCGCGAGCGGTCGCTGACATTGCTGTTCGATCCCGAGCACGCTCTCGATGAGCGCATTGCGTTGGAGCAATTTGTCACGTGATTTGGGAGTGATCCGGCCGTGGATCGCTTGAGCACTTGCCTTTAAGGAAGTGCGCGCTATCTAGCCCGCCTTGCCCGCGAGCATTGGCTGCGGGCTGCTCCCCGGTAGCTCAGCGGTAGAGCGTTCGACTGTTAATCGAATGGTCGCCTGTTCGAATCAGGCCCGGGGAGCCATTTCTTTTCAGCGGCGGCGCAAAACAACGAAGCGGCCGAGCCCGGAGAGCCCGACCGCCTCGGCGAGGTGCGTTCGTGTCTCGCTAAAGACCACCCCGCACCCTTATCAACCATTGCTTCCGGGCTGCGCTCCAGAGCCTAATCCGGGCCGTCCCACCTCGGGACAAGCGCCGAGATCGCTTATTGCTCGTGGCCCGAGCGCCAAAGTCGCGAAGTCAGCGGCTCGAGCAGATATTGCAGTGCAGTCCGCTTGCGAACGGTCAGCACGGTTTCCACCGGAAGTCCGGGGCGAAGCTCGCCGTTGCCGAGGACCGAGCGAACCCGGTCGAGCTCCGCCCCTGGGACGACGATCTCGGCGCGGAAGAAAGAGCGGCCGGTCTTTTCATCGGTGAAGCTGTCCGCCGAAACCGTCCGCACGCGGCCGCTGAACAGCGGAAGCGAACGGTTGTGGACACTGGAGAACCGGATCTGGGCCGTCTGTCCGGCGTAAGCATCGTCGGCGTCGGACGGCTTCAATTGTGCCTGGATGACGAGCTCCTTGCCGTCCGGGACGATGTCCATGAGCTTTTGCCCGGGGGCGACGACGCCGCCCACCGTAAAGACCGTCAGCCCGACGACTTGGCCGGTCGCGGGGGCGCGGACCTGCGAGTGCTGGAGCTGCTCGCGGGTTGCGACAAGCTTGGGGAGAGTCTCGGAAATCTTGGCCTGCGTATCCTTAAGATCGGCTTCCACCTGCTGGAGACGATCGCGCGATATGCTCAGCGACTGCATCCGCGTCTCGCCAATCCCCTCGCCGGCCTTCGCATATTCGGCGCGCATCGCCGCTTCCTGCCCCTTGAGGTCGGCTTGCGCGCGTTCGAGCGCGCGAACCCGGTTGATCGACGCGAAACCCTTGTCGGCGATCCTCCTCAACCCGGCCAGTTCTTCGGCGATCAGCCGCTGTTGCTCGATCAGGGCGTCGCGCTGGCTGGTGTAGCCCCCCTGCTGCTGGACAAGCTGCTGGGCGCGCTGGCCGAGCACCGATTGCTGCGCCGTCAGGGCGCCTGAGCGGGCGCGCATTTCGGAATGCTGCAACGCCAGGACCTGAGCAGCGATCTCACGATCCGCCGGGCTAAGCGTCGCGAACTCGGCGGGAGCGGCGAAATCGTGCAGGCCAAGGCGCTCCGCCATCAGCCGCGACCGCTGGGCGAGCAACGTCAGATAGTCGCTCGTCAGGGCGCGCTCCGACGCTTTCAGCTCGGGCGCGGACAGCTCGATGACGACGTCGCCGGCCTTCACATGCTGGCCTTCGCGCACGTTGATCGCCGTCACGACCCCGCCGTCCTTGTGCTGCACGGTCTGTCGATTGCCGGCGACCGCGATCGTCCCAGGCGCATTCACTCCGGCATCGAGCGGAACGAAGGCGGCCCAACCGAGGAAGAGGATGAAAAAGGCGGCAGCGATCGCTGCTCCCACGCGAATTTCCCGCGTGGGATCGCCCGCATCGCTGTGGACGGGCGCTGGAAGCGCAACCACTTCATTCATGCGGCGTCGTCCTCGCTCTTGGGCCCGGCCAGGCGAGCGGCGACCTCGGCCGCCGGTCCCAGCATTCGGGGCCTGCCCAAATCCAGGACCAGGAGACGGTCTGCGGCTGAAAGAATGCCGCGCCGATGCGCGATGACGATGACGGTCGCTCCTCGAGCGCGAGCCTTCGCCATCGCAATGACCAGCGCGGCTTCGCCCGCCTGGTCCATGAATGCGTTGGGCTCGTCGAGCAAAAGCACGCGCGGCTCGCCATAGAGCGCACGCGCAAGCGCGACTCGCTGCGCCTGGCCCGCCGACAGGCCCGCGCCCATCAGTCCGAGGGGTGTATCATAGCCTTTGGGTAGCTGGAGGATCAGCTCGTGAACTCCCGCTTCCTTCGCCGCCTTCACGACCGCTTCGTCGATCTGCTTCGCATGATCGGCGCTTCCGGCTTGTTCGAAGCGGGAGATATTTTCCTTCACCGTGCCTTCGAACAGCGACGGTTCCTGCGGCATGTAGCCGAAATGGCGGCCAAGCTCGTCCTGGTCCCAGTCCGTGATCCGCGCTCCGTCGATCCGGATCGTGCCGACGGTCGGCTGCATCGCACCGATCATGATCTTGCCCAGCGTCGTCTTGCCTGACCCGCTCGGCCCGATGATCCCGAGGATCTTGCCCGGTTCGGCACGCAAACTTACCCCAAGGAGGATGGGTCGGCCGTCACGGCCGCGCAGCCCCACGTCTTCGGCCTCCAGCACACCCTCCGGCTCGGGAAGAGTGGTGTAAATCCGCTCCTCGTCGATCGTTTCCAATGCTTGTGACAGCCGGCGCATCGCGGCGCGCGCCGAGGCAAGCGACGACCATGCGCCGATGATGCTTTCGATGGGCTGCAGCGCGCGGCTCAGCAACACCGACGAGGCGATGATCGCGCCCGCGGAAATATCGCCGGCCAGGGCCAACAGCGCGCCCAGGCCGAGCGCGGAGGACTGCACAAACAGGCGGAAGAAGCGGCTCGAGGCAGTCAGACGACTGCCCGCGAATTGGGCGCTCAGCATGTTCGCCAGGGCGATTCGACGGTGCCCAAGCTGACGATCGACCATCGCGCCCGTCATTCCGAGGCCTTTGACGGTTGTCCCGTGAACCGCCGCGGCCTGCTGCGAATTGTGCGCGGCAGCCAATGCCGAAGTGGCCACCTCCATCTTGCGCTGGGTCGCTTTCTGGTTCGCCCACGCGAGCCAGATCAGCAGTCCCGCGGACAGGATCGCCATGATTCCGATCCAGAAGTGCAGCATGAACGCGACGATGAGGAAGACCGGAGTCCAGGGGACGTCGAAAATCGCCGCGATCGCCGGGCTGGCCATAGCAGTCCGGACGCTGTCGAAATCCCGCATGGCCTGGCCCGCCGCGCCGGAATCGGTCGCCATCATCTGGCGCAGCAGCCGCGGCGCGATCAGCGCGTCGATCCTTTGGCTGGCGCGCACGAGCAAGCGGTTGCGAACCATGTCGAGCATCGACAGGGTCAGGAGCGCGAGAGCGAGAGCGACCGTGATGAACAGGAGGGTCGTCTTGCCGCCGGTCGGGACGACGCGGTCGTAGACCTGCAGCATGTAGATCGTCGGCGCGAGATAGAGCAGGTTGATGAGCAGGCTGAATCCAGCTGCGGCCACGAAGTGCTGACGGCAGTCGGCGAGCGCTTCCCTAACCAGGCGCGGAAGATCGATACCCGCAAGCTTCAAGGCCGCACTCCCGCGCTACGCCCGGCGAAGCTCCAGCGCTCACGATACGTCGGATACATGGACTCCCCCGCCAGAGAAGCCGCCGCAAATTCGCAGCTTCGCACCGCAAAAGCCATGCTTTGTGTATCAGATTCAAGGAAAAATTATAGGAAGTCCCTGAAAGGGACAGAGGGCTCAGCCGTCCAGTGCGGCCATCAGGCTGGCGTTGCCGCCAGCCGCGGTCGTGTCGATGCAAGTCACGCGTTCCGTCGCGAAACGAGCCACATAATGCGGGCCGCCGGCCTTGGGGCCTGTACCGGAAAGGCCTTCGCCTCCGAACGGCTGGCTCTCGACGACGGCTCCGATCTGGTTGCGGTTGACGTAGAAATTGCCGACCCGCGCATGCTCCTCGACATAATCGCGCACGGCGTCGATCCGGCTCTGGAGGCCGATGGTCAGGCCATATCCGGTAGCGTTGATCGCATCGACGACCTCGCCGAGCTTTTCGCCATCGAATCGAACCACGTGAAGAATCGGACCGAAATTCTCGCGATTCAATTGGCTTAGCGACGAAATCTCATAAAATGCAGGAACCACGAAGCAGCCGTGCGCGGCCGCTTTCGGCTGCTCCAGCACGCAGATGCGCTTGGCGTTCTTGTCGAGCCATTTGAGGTGATCGTCGAGCGCCTTCTTAGCGCCCTTGTCGATGACCGGGCCGACGTCGGTCGTGAGTTCTCTCGGGTCGCCGACCTTGAGCGCTCGCATCGCCCCCGCGATCATCGCGATCATTTGATCGGCGACATCTTCCTGCACGAACAACACCCGCAACGCCGAGCAACGCTGGCCAGCGCTCTGGAATGCCGAGGAAATCACGTCGCGAGTGACCTGCTCGGGAAGCGCCGAGGAATCCACGATCATCGCATTCTGGCCGCCGGTTTCGGCGATGAACGGGATGATCGGCCCGTCACGCTCGGCCAGGGTGCGGTTGATCATTCGCGCCGTATCGGTCGAGCCGGTGAAGACGATGCCGGCAATGAGCGGATGCTCCGTCAGCGTATTGCCGACCACCCGGCCCGATCCCGGCGCGAGCTGGACGATCTCTTTGGGAATGCCCGCCTCGTGCATCAGGTCGACGGCCAGAGCGCCGATCAGCGGTGTTTGCCCCGCCGGCTTGGCGATGACCGCATTTCCCGCGGCCAGCGGTGCGGACACCAGCCCCGTGAAGATCGCCAGCGGGAAATTCCACGGCGAAATGCTGGCGAACACGCCGCGGCCGTGAAGGCGAAGCTGGTTCTGCTCACCGGTCGGGCCCGGCAAGGGCAACGGCCTGGCGAACTGGCGCCGCGCCTCGGACGCATAGAAGCGCAGGAAATCGACCGCCTCGCGTACCTCCAGGACCGCGTCGACAAGAGTCTTCCCGGCCTCCCTTATGCACAGCGAGAAGAATTCTTCCCTGTGCTCCTCATAGAGGTCGGCGGTGCGGTCCAGCAGCCTGGCGCGAGCCTCGCCGCCGAGCGCGTCCCATCCGACCTGCGCGGCATGCCCGGCACGGACCATCTTATCGACTTCGGCGGCGCTCGCCTCGAATGTCGTTCCGACCGTAATCCGATGGTCGTGGGGCGAGGTGATTGCCCTGCCCTCGCCCGTCCCGAGCGTCGGTTTCGCGGTCCAGCTCCTGGCTTCCAGCGCCTTCAGCCGCTCCAGCAAGGGCTCACGCACGAGCGGGTCGCTGAGGTCGACGCCGGCGCTATTGCGGCGCTGCGCCCCGAAGACGTCGCGAGGAAGAATGATCTTCGGGTTGCGCTTGGGCTGGAGCGCATCGAGCTCCGCGACAGGATCCTTGACCAGGTCGTCGAGCGAGACCTGCTCGTCGGCGATGCGGTTCACGAAGCTCGAATTCGCGCCATTCTCGAGCAAGCGACGGACGAGATAAGCCAGCAGTTCCTTGTGGCTTCCGACCGGCGCATAAATGCGCACGGGAGTCCGAGCGTCTCTTATTCCGTCCTCGAGCTTGGCCAGCTCCTCGTAGAGCGCTTCGCCCATGCCATGCAGCCGCTGGAACTCGAAAGGACGATCTCCGGCAAGCGCCTTCACCTGGCCGATGGTATTGGCATTGTGGGTGGCGAAAGCGGGAAAGATTACGTCATCGGCGTCGAGCAGGGCCTTCGCGCAGGCGAGATAGGAAACATCGGTTGCCACTTTGCGGGTGAACACGGGATAATCCGGAAGCCCCGCGACCTGGGCGGCTTTCACTTCCGTGTCCCAATAAGCGCCTTTGACGAGGCGGACCATGAGCTTGCGACTATGCGCCCGCGCAGCTTCCGCAACCCATTCGCAGAGCGGGCGAGCGCGCTTTTGATAGGCCTGGATCGCGATCCCGAATCCGCCCCAGCCGTTGGCGAACAGTTCGTCGTCGCGCAGGAGCGCCTCGAACACGTCCATTTGGAGCTCCAGCCGGTCGGCTTCCTCGGCATCGATCGTGAAGTGGACGTCCGCCTTGGCGGCTTTGAGCGCCAGCTCCCGAGCAATCGGCAAAACCGCGGCGACCGCCTCATCCGCGTGGGAGAATTCGTAGCGTGGATGCAGCGCCGTCAGCTTGACCGAAATCCCCGGAGACTTGCGGAAACCGTCCTTCGCCTCCTTGGCGATGCGAACCAGCGCGCGGCGATAGGCGTCGGCGTACCGCTCGGCATCCTCGAACGTCTTGGCTGCTTCGCCGAGCATGTCGAAGCTGTGGCTGAGACCGCGCCGGCGCTCCGGAGCGGCGCGCTGCAGGGCTTCATCGATATCGCGGCCGAACACGAAGTTCCGCCCGAGGATTTTCATCGCCTCGCGGACCGCGGTACGGACCACGGGTTCGCCGAGGCGGCCGACCGCGCGGCCGAGTGCGGCCTTCCAATTGTCGGATCGGTCCTGTGCGCCTTCCAGGACTTTGCCCGTCAGCAGCAGCGAGAAGGTTGCGGCGTTGACGAATGCGGAATCGGACCGGCCGAGCTTTTCCGACCAGTCGGGACCCGCAAGTTTGTCGGCGATCAGCTCATCGGCGGTGTGCGCATCGGGGATCCGGAGCAAAGCTTCCGCGAGGCACATCATCGCGATGCCCTCGTCCGATCCGAGGTCGTAGGCGTGGAGGAAGGCGTCGATTCCGGATGGCTTGTGAGCGCGGACGCCTTTAACCAGTGACCGCGCGGTCGCCAGCGCATCGCCAAGGGCCGCCGGATCGAGCCGAGCTTGGTCGAGGCGCTCGGTGACGACCTGCTCTTCGTCAGGCCGGTAAGCGCGCCTTACGTCGGTTCGGTCGACCCGCCCAACGGAATCCCGCGCGCGCCCTAACCGAGCTGCCCGTGGCAATGCTTGTACTTCTTGCCCGATCCGCACGGACACGGCGCGTTGCGGCTGATCGGCGCTTCGGCCACGCCGCTCTCCCCATCGCGTTGGGGAAGCGATGGCTGCGGAATGTTCATCAAAGGGGGAACCCCACTCATCAAACCGCGCGCGCCGGCATCGATGTCGGCCGTGTCGTCGTCGGCCGAAAATGGATCGAGGTGCTGCGTGATGAAATCCGGAAGCGCCGGCGGGGGCGTTTCCTCGAGGCGGAATTGCGCGCGCATCAAAACGCGGGTGACTTCCTCGCGGATTGACACGAGCAGCCGCTCGAACAGCAGGAAGGCTTCCTGCTTATATTCGTCGATGGGCTTCTTCTGCGCGTAGCTTCTGAGGTGGATCACCTGGCGGAGCGCATCGAGCGTTGCAAGATGCTCTTTCCAATGATGATCGAGGGTCTGAAGCAGGATTTGCTTCTCGACCGATTTCAGGCCTTCGGGGTCGAGATCCGCAGCCTTTTGCTCCATCGTTTCATCGGCCAGCTTTTGGATGCGCTCGGCAATGAGTTCCTGCTCGACGGCTTCTTCCTCGAGCCACGCGTCGATCGGCGGCTGGAGCCCGAAAATCGCCTCGACGCTGTCCTTGAGCTCTGCGACGTTCCACTGCTCGGGATAAGTTCCCTCGGGGCAATTCACGGCAATGATCGATTGCACGGTCTCCGCCCGCATGTCGGTGATGACCTCGCTGACGCTTTCGGCGTCCATGATGTCCGCGCGCTGCTCGTAGATGACCTTGCGCTGGTCGTTCATCACATCGTCGAATTCGACGACCTGCTTGCGGATGTCGTAGTTGCGCGCTTCGACCTTTTTCTGGGCCGTTTCGATGGCCTTGCTGATCCAGGGCGACACGATGGCCTCGCCGTCCGCGAGGTTCTTGTTCATCATCCGCGAGAACAACGTCTGCGGGCCGAAGATGCGAAGCAGGTCGTCATCCAGGCTCAGGTAGAATTTCGACAGGCCCGGATCGCCTTGCCGGCCGGAGCGGCCGCGCAGCTGATTGTCGATCCGGCGACTCTCGTGGCGCTCGGTGCCGAGGACGTAGAGGCCGCCGGCTTCCAGGACTTTCGCCTTTTCGGTCGCGACCTCTTCGCGGATTCGTGCGATCGCCTTGTCGCGCTCCGGCCCTTCCTCGAGATCGCTGAGCTCGTCCTGGATTCGGAAGTCGATATTGCCGCCGAGCTGGATGTCGGTTCCACGCCCCGCCATGTTGGTGGACACCGTCACCGCGCCCGCGCGGCCTGCCTGGGCGACAATATGCGCCTCACTCTCGTGGAAGCGGGCATTCAGGACCGAATGCTGGATCCCGGCCCTTTCGAGATATTCCGACAGCATCTCGGACTTTTCGATCGAGATCGTTCCAACGAGCACGGGCTGGCCAGCTTCACGCTTGGCCTGGATTTCCTTGGTGATGGCATCGAATTTCTCGACCATCGTCTTGTAGAATTCGTCGTCTTCGTCGGTACGCCGAACCGGTACATTGGTCGGAATGGAAACGACGTTCATCTTGTAGATGTCGAAGAATTCCGGCGCCTCGGTCATCGCCGTGCCGGTCATCCCCGACAGCTTCGGGTACATCCGGAAGAGGTTCTGGAACGTGATCGAGGCCAGCGTCTGGTTCTCGGGTTCGATATCGACCCCTTCCTTCGCTTCCACCGCTTGGTGGAGGCCGTCCGACCAGCGCCGCCCCTCCATCATCCGGCCGGTGAACTCGTCGATGATGACGACCTTCCCGTCCTTTACGATATAGTCGATGTCCTTCTTGAACATGACGTTGGCTTTCAGCGCCTGGTTCAAGTGGTGGACGGCCTGTGTGTTGACGATGTCGTAGAGGTTGCGGCCCTCGATCAGCCCATCGGCCTCGAGCATGCGCTCCGCCTTCTCCGTCCCGTCTTCGGTGAGGACGACGCTCTTCTGCTTCTCGTCCTTGTCGTAATCGCTCTCGGCGAAGGTTTTCACGATCCGGTCGGCTGCGATGTAAAGGTCCGACTTGTCGTCGGTAGGGCCGGAAATGATGAGGGGAGTCCGGGCCTCGTCGATCAGGATCGAGTCCACCTCGTCGACGATCGCGAAGTGGAACGGCCGCTGGACCATTTGCTCGCGCGAATATTTCATATTGTCGCGAAGGTAATCGAAGCCGAGCTCGTTGTTCGTCGCGTAGGTGATATCGCTGTTGTACGCGTCCCGCTTTTCCTGGTCGCTCGTGTTGGGGACGATGACCCCCACCGTCATTCCGAGGAACCTGTAGATCTGCCCCATCCAGTCGGCGTCGCGCCGCGCGAGGTAATCGTTGACGGTGACGACGTGGACTCCGCGGCCGCTGAGCGCGTTGAGGTAAACCGCAAGCGTCGCCACGAGCGTCTTGCCTTCGCCCGTTTTCATCTCGGCGATTTCGCCGCGATGAAGCGCGATCCCGCCGATCAGCTGGACGTCATAGTGACGCTGGCCGAGGGTGCGGATCGCAGCCTCCCGGACGGTTGCGAAGGCCTCGGGAAGCAAATCGTCAGGGCTTTCGCCATTGGCGAGGCGTTGGCGGAACAGGTCCGTCTGCGCGCGCAGATCCTCGTCCGAGAGCGCCTGAATATTGGGCTCAAGCGCGTTGATTGCGTCCACATATTTGCCAAGCCCCCGCACATAGCGGTCGTTGGCCGATCCGAAGATGCTCTTTGCCAGTCCGGCGATCACATGAATTCCCTTAAAAACCCGCGCGTTCCGGAAAAGGCGAAATGCTCCCGCCGACGCTGGGGAAACCGTGGCGGGCGATGTAAGGAGCGCCCTAGCGGTAGTCAATTAAGGCGGACTGTATGGGCCTGACCGGCGGATGCATGTGCGGCGCGGTGCGCTACGAGCTCAACAGCGAGCCGTTCGATGCCGGTTGGTGCCATTGCCGCACGTGCCAGCTCAACAGCGGCGCGCCGGCAATGGCGTTCGCCAGCGTAAAGGCAGGCGATTGGGTGGCCATTCGGGGCGGAAACGTCCTCCGAACGGTGCGCTCAAGCAGTTTTGGCGAGCGAAGCTCATGCGGCTCTTGCGGAACGCCCCTTTACGTGCGGGTGGACCATCAGCCGGAGACGATCGATTTCAGCATCGTGACGCTCGATGATCCCTCGGTCATCGCGCCGGAATTTCACATCTTCTGGTCGAGCAAGGTCGACTGGTTCGATCCCGGCGACGATCTACCGAAGCACGACAAGTTTCGTCCCGAGACGCGCGGGCTCGAAAGCTGCGAACCGCCCGACGATTCATCGATGACGGGCGGGAGCGCGAGTTAATTCTGTCGAGGCCGCGGTCCGGGCTGGCTGAGCGTCGCAACACCCAGTTCGATCAACGGACGCCAGCTCGCATCCGCGGGCGCCTTGGCGAAGATCCGCTTCCAGATCGCGACGGCTCCCGCTTTGTCCCCCGATCGCGCAACAGCAAGGCCGTAGAAGAAGGGCGCCGCCGGATGGCCAGGCGCAAGCTCGGCCGCGCGCTGGTAGGCAAGTTCGGCCGGCGGCGTGAGGCCGTGCGCATGATCGACAAGCGCATTGCCGAGCCCGATCCACAGTTGGACGTCGCCCGGATATTTGCCGACGGCATTTTGGAGGAGCCCGACGGCGTCTTCGGTGTGGCCGCCGCGGGCAAGGCCATCCGCCAGGCCCAGCCAGGATTCTTCGGGAGTGAAATTGCCGAAAAAGGCATGGCGAGCCGCAGTCAGCGGCACGATCTCCCGACCCTCCGAGCCTTGAGCCGGGGCACCGGCGATGCCGGGACTTCCCTGGAAAGCGTAACCCGCCGCGCCGAATGTGAGCGCCGCCATCGCGGCCGTCAGCAAGCCGCCGCGGACCTTGAAAAGCCACAATGCACCGATACTCACGGCGACCAGCAACAGCAGGATGAGCCAACCCATCATGGCCGGCCTGTCAGGCGTATCCGCCCGCGGAGGAGAAACGCTCCGACCAGAAGGAGGCCGAGGGGAGCCAGCCACAACGGCCAGGCAGCCGGCTCGGCAGTGGGCTTGTAGCTGATCCAGCTTCCGTAGCGTTGCACGAGCCAGGCCCGGATTTCCGCAGGCTTCTGGCCCGCGGCGATGCGGCGGCGAACCAGGTCGCGCATATCGCCGGCGAGCTCGGCATTGCTGTCCGCGATGGACTGGCCCTGACAGACGAGGCAGCGAACTTCATTCATCAGCGCCTGTGCCTGCGCCTCCTGCTTGGGGTCGGGCAACTGGCGGTCGGACCAATAAGCGGGCGGCAAATTGCTGTCCGCGAAAGCTGGCCAAGAGAACGCCAAGGCCAATGCTAACAAAGCCGTTCGTCCCGAGCCCGTCGAGGGACTGGCCTTTTTTTCGGATCCAGAACCCAGATGCAGGCCTTCGACAAGCTCAGGCCGAACGGATGTTGGGGCTGCGCTCACTTCGCCTGCTCCAGCATTCGCAGGATCATCGGCATTTCGTTCGCCTCGATCGGGCCGATATGCTGGTAGCGGATGACTCCGCGACCATCGACGACGAAGCTCTCCGGCACGCCGGAGGACCCGAGGGAAATCTGCACCTGGCTTTGGGGGTCGCCGCCGATCCGCTCGTAGGGGTCCCCATTGCGCGCAAGGAAATCGGCAAGATCCTCGGGGCGATCCCGCACCGCAATGCCCTCGATCGCGATCCCGCGGGCTTTCAGCTGCTGAAGAACTTTGACCTCGCTGATGCACGGCACGCACCAGCTGGCGAAAATATTCAACAACCGCGGCTGGCCGGTCGCCAGGTCGGATGAGCTTAGTGCCGGCTTGGTCGGAAGTGCCGCCTGCAGGATGAAGACGGGGATCGGCTGATCCTTGAGCTTGGAGCTGACGGTTGTGTCGCCCGGCGTTCCGAGCCGCCAGATCAAGCCGGCGATCAACACCAGCAGCACCGCGAGCGGCGCGAAGCGGACCGCGCGGCTCATATGTAGCGTTCCCGCCAGTCGGGTTCGCGGCGCCGGCGCCGGCGCCACAGCCGGCCGATCAACGCCAGTAGTCCGCCGAACGCGATCAACGCCCCGCCCGCCCAGATCAGGGTCACGAACGGCTTCCACCACAGTCTCAGCTGCCAGCCGCCTTGGCCGTCGCCCTGCCCGACTACCGTGTATAGCTGGCCGTTCCAGAAGGTTTCGATCGCGGCTTCGTTGGTCTCGGTCGGAGGGTGCCAATAATATCTGACCTGGGGTTTTAGCGTGACCAGGCCCTGGCCGCGGGTTGCCCGAAGCTTACCCTCGACAGCCGTCCAGTTCTTGCCCGCCGTCGGAGTCACGCCCGCGAACTCGATAATCCAAGGCCCGACGCCGAGCCGGTCCCCCGTCCTCGCGACAGCCAGCCGTTCCTCGGTGAACGCCGCATTCATGGCCATTCCGGTAAGCGAGACCGCAATGCCGAAATGAGCGACCACCATGCCCCAGGTCGCGATTGGTGCGCGCAGCGGATTCCGGCCAACCAGGGGCAAGATCGACGCCGCGGCAAGATAGGCTGCCGCCACAAGCCCCAGGCGTGGCAGGATTCCGATGTCGGGCGCAACGATCAGGGTGATCGCCAAGGCCGTAACGCCAAGCAGCGCAGGCACGGTGAGTTGGTTGAACACCGGCCGGTGGTCGCGTCGCCAGGCAAGCAACGGGCCGATTCCGACCAATGCAGCAAGGATCAGGGCCAGCGGGCCCGCCACCGCGTTGAAGTAAGGCGCACCTACGGAGAGTTTTTCGCCGGTGACCGCCTCGAGGAACAAGGGATAGAGCGTCCCGAGGAAGACGATCCCAAGGATCACGCTAAGCAGCAGATTGTTGAGCACGAGACCGGTTTCCCGGCTCACTAACTCGAACGGTTCGCCCTCCTTGAGGGCCGCTCCGCGAAGCGCAAAGAGGACGAATGCGGCTCCGACATAGATCGCGAGAAGTGCCAGCAGGAACGTGCCCCGCTCCGGGTCGATGGCGAAAGCGTGAACCGACGTCAGGACCCCGGACCGAACGAGAAAGGTACCGACCATCGACATCGAAAAAGCGATCACGGCGAGCATCATGGTCCACGCCTTGAGCGCTCCGCGCGCGGCCAGCACGTTGATCGAATGGAGCAGCGCGGTCGCCGCGAGCCACGGCATGAGTGAAGCATTCTCAACGGGATCCCAGAACCACCAGCCGCCCCAGCCGAGCTCATAATAAGCCCAATAGCTTCCAGCGGTGATCCCAAGGGTAAGAAAAATCCACGCCGCCAAGACCCACGGCCGCATGGCCTGGGCAAGCCTCGAGTCTACTTCGTTGGTAAGAAGCGCGCCCACCGCGAGGCTGAACGCGACCGAGAGCCCGACATAGCCGAAGTAAAGCGTCGGTGGGTGGAAGGCGAGACCAGGATCCTGGAGAAGCGGGTTGAGCCCCTGCCCTTCGGGAGCCGGCGGATTCAGCCGCGCGAACGGGTTCGAAGCGATCAGCAGGAACGCGTAAAATCCGAGCGCAAGCGCCGCCTGGGCGCCGAGTGCGGCAACTAGAGTCCGAGCGCTCGCTCGCCTCGAGAGGAGTCCCAGGCAGGCCCCCGCTGCCGCGAGGATCGTCACCCACATGAGCATCGAGCCTTCGTGGTTTCCCCAGGCTCCGGCGACTTTGTAGATGAAGGGTTTGGCGCTGTGACTATTCTCAAACACCAACGCGACGGACAGGTCCGTCTTCGCGAAAACCATCAGCAGCGCGGCAAATGCGATCACGGTCAGCGCGCCCTGCACGACGGCAATCGGTCGCATAGCGTGCCCGAGCTCCGCGTTCGACCGCAACGCGGTGACCATCAACGCGACCTGCAAAGCCGCAAGTCCGGCTGCGAGCCACAGCGCCGCAAGGCCGGCCTCGGCGATCATTTCTGGAGCGTCTTACCCGCCTTGTGCTCGGCCGCAAGGTTACCGAGCTGCGGCGGCATGTAGCGTTCATCGTGCTTGGCGAGGATCGTGTCCGCGACAAACGCGCCGTTCTGCATTCGCCCTTCGGCGACTGCCCCGCTTCCCTCACGAAACAGGTCGGGGACGATTCCGCGATAAACGACCGGCGCCTGCGCCTTGCCGTCGGTGAGCACGAAACGGATCGTAACTCCGTCCGGCTGCCGCTCTATGGAGCCGCGCTCGACCATTCCACCCAGGCGCATCGAACGACCGTCCACGGCCTTGCCCGCGACAATGTCCGCCGGCGTGAAGAAATATGAGGCGCGTTCGCGAAGGCCCCACATGCCAAGCAGCACGGCGACCAACACGGCAACGAGCGCTGCGCTGACCAGGACCAGGCGCTGGTTCTTGGGCTTCATTTCCGTGTGAGCGCGTCGGTGGCGGCTTCGGCGCGGCGCATAGAGGCGAACGCCCAGCCCATCAGCGCCGCGGTGAGCAAGATAGCGACCGCATAAGCGCCAATGACGAACGGCCACGGATTCACGGTTCACCCATGCGACGCAGCCGCGCTTCGACTTTGGTTTCCGCGAGCTGGGCGCGAATTCGCATCAGCACCACCGCGCCGAACAAGCAGGTGAAGCCGATCAGCGTCAACGGCAGCGGCCATAAGATGCTGTTGTCGATGGTTGAGCCGCTCAGCCCGATGCTTTCGCCTTGGTGGAGCGTCCGCCACCACAGGACGGAGTAATGGATGATCGGCAAGTTGATTGCGCCGACGAGGCCGTAAATGGCCGCGATCCGTCCATCTCCCCCTCGTTCGCGCTCGGCGCCGGCCAGGCTGATGTAGCCCAGGTAAAGGAAGAAGAGGACGAGCATCGAGGTCAGACGCCCATCCCACTCCCACCATGTGCCCCAGGTCGGGCGCCCCCAGATCGACCCCGTGATGAGGCAGATCGCGGCGAATGTCGCGCCGGCCGGAGCGGTCGCCCGTCCCGCCACGGCCGCCAGCGGATGCCGCCAGACCAGCTGGCTCAGGGACGCAGCCGCAATCCCCAGCCAGCCCGCCATTCCGAGCCAGGCCGAAGGCACGTGGATGTAAAGGATCCGTACGGTTTCGCCCTGAAGGTAATCAGGAGGGGTGAGCGTAAGTCCCGCGGTCATCCCGCCGATCGCAAGCGCCAGCCCGATCAGCAGCAGCCAGTTCGTGGCGGGTTTCGCGATCCGAAGGAACCGTGCCGGATTTGCAAGCGCATGCATCGCGGGCGGCTTATGCCCTCCCGATGAGCTTCTGCGCCATAGCATCCGCGACGGCCGCCGGATTACGGCCGGACGTTTTGCTCTCGGCCCAAATCTGCTCGAGGCGGGCGGGAATGCCCTCGATCCGCTGGCGGACCAGGCTCGCGTCGCCATCCCCCAGATATTCGGTGCAGACGTTGATGATGCCGCCCGCGTTGATCACATAATCGGGCGCGTAAAGGATCCCGCGGGCGTTCAGCCGCTCGCCGTCCTCGGGAGTGGCGAGCTGATTGTTCGCGCCCCCGGCAACGACCGGCACCTTCAAGGCCGCAATGGTCTGCTCGTCGAAGATCGCGCCAAGCGCATTGGGGCTCAGAACATCGGCCTCCAGCCCGAGGATTTCGTCGGGGGACACGACAGTCCCGCCGGTCGCGTCCGCGAGCTTCTTGGCTTTTGCCTCATCCACGTCGGCGATCGACAGCTTCGCGCCTTCCGCGCAGGCATGAAGGGCAACTCCGGTGGCCACGGAACCTGCTCCCTGCATTGCGATATGGAGGCCGGAAATGCTGTCCTTGCCCAGGCCATGCTTCACCGCGGCCTTGAGGCCGAGGAACACGCCGAGCGACGTATGAGGGCCGGGATCGCCGCCGACGTCTTTACCTTCCGCCGGAAGTCCGGCGACATAGTTGGTCGAGCGCGCGACTTCGATCATGTCGGCGACGCTCATCCCCACGTCTTCCGCCGTAATGTAGCGGCCGCCGACGTGATCGACCGCTTTTCCGAACGCGTGGAGCATGTCGGGGGTCTTGGTCCGCGCTTCATCGGCCAGGATGACCGTCTTGCCGCCGCCCAGCGGAAGGCCCGCCATCGCATTCTTGTAGCTCATTCCCCGCGATAGCCGGAGCGCGTCGGTAAGCGCCTCGGCGCCGTTCGAATAATGCCAGAAACGGCATCCGCCGGCGGCTGGCCCGAGATGCGTCGAATGGAGTGCGATGATCGCCCGAAGGCCGCATCGATCGTCGGTGACGAATTGAATTTCTTCGTGCGCGTCGAAGTCGGGCAAGCCCCAAAGCGTGGACATTGTTGTCGAGTTTTCCGGTGCTAGGAATTGCGAAAATGGGGCGATCGAGGGGACTTGAACCCCCGACCCCTGGTACCACAAACCAGTGCTCTAACCAGCTGAGCTACGATCGCCATAGGAACGCTTTCAGACGCCGCCCTTTCCAGCGGTTTCCTTCGGCGCCGGCGCCACTTAGGGTCGCTCCGGTACGAACGCAAGCGAGGCAATATGAATCCGACCATCGCCAGTTTCGCTTATCCGGACAGCCTGATTCGCGAGTTCGAACATTGGGTCGTGCTCGTTCGCCCCGACCAGGTCACGCTCGGCTCACTAGTACTCGCCGCAAAGACCGATGCGACGGCCTATGGCGATCTGCCGCACCAAGCATTTGCCGAACAGGGCGAAATCGTCCCGGCGATCGAGCGCGCTCTGCGAGCCTTCTGCGGTTACGAAAAGATCAATTACCTGATGTTGATGATGGTCGACCCGAACCCTCATTTCCACGTGATTCCGCGATACTCGAAAACCCGCGACTGGAAGGGGATCGAGTTTCCCGACGCCGGATGGCCGAAAGCCCCGCAGCTTGGAGGCGCGGTGCCGCTATCGGTCGACCACATCCGCGCCATGGCATCGGAAATGATGGCTAACTTCCGGTAACTACTTTGTCGGTAACGATTGTTTAATAGCTTGCACGATGTACGGGGGAAGCGCATCTTTGCGCTGGGGAGAGCATTCAATGGCGAGTCGGCGTTCCAAAACGCCTGCGCCGGGTGTTTCGCTGCGCGACACGTTAGTCAGCGCAGGCCTAGACCCGTCTCTGGCGGACCTGCTGCACAAGATGCCAAACAAGATTGTGCAGGTCGATCCTCGAAGGCCTTTCCGCGATCCGGGCGCGCAGCGCGACGAAGTGATGTTCGTTCGATCCGGAATCCTGGCCAAGTACAAGACCGACGGATCGGGGCGTCGTCAGATCGTCGCCCTACGTTTCGCCGGTGAAGGAATCCTTCCGCGCGACGGAGCTGCCGGTTACGGAATCCAGGCCATCGTCAGGAGCGAGGTTATGGTCGGCAGGGCCAAGGACTTCGATCCCATCGTAGAAAGCAACCCTGAGCTTCGGCGCTTCTTCTGGCGCCTGGTCCAGCGCAACGAATCGATCGGCTATGAATGGCTGGTCAATTGCGGGCGCAGGGATTCGACGGCGCGCGTGGCGCATTTGCTGTGCGAAACTGCCGCGCGCATGCACGTCAACAACAGCAAAATGACGAACCCCTTCACCCAACAGCAGATTGCGGACATCACCGGGCAAACTTCGGTCAACGTCAATCGCGTCTTCGCCGACATGGAGCGGCAGGGGCTGATCAAGAGATCGGGCCGCGAGATCCAGTTCACGGACTGGGCCGAGATGCGCCGCGTCGCAAGTTTCCAGCCGGCCTATCTGGATTAGCAATTGCTCCCCACTCGTATCCGGGGAGGATACAATGGTGGGCGCGGTAGGGTTTGAACCTACGACCCCACCCGTGTGAAGGGTGTGCTCTACCACTGAGCTACGCGCCCGCCGTCAAACCCATTGTCGATGGGGCCGACTCTCGCGGAAGCGGCGGATATAATGGCCTAAGGCCGACTGTCCAGCGCGGCTATTGAACCGCGTCCTTGAGCACTTTGCCGGGACGGAATTTCGGCTGCGAGGTCGCCTTGATCTGCATCGGTTCGCCGGTCCGGGGATTCCGGCCGGTAGACGCTTTGCGGCGGGTGACCGAGAAATTGCCGAAGCCGACCAACCTCACCTCGTCGCCCCGCTTGAGGGTGGAAGTGATGACTTCGAGCATCGTTTCAACGGCGCGCATCGCATCATTGCGGCTGAGCCCTGCGCGATCGGCGACATGTCCAATCAATTCCTGTTTGTTCATGGGCCCGGCACTCCCTCGTTCCACGCCGCCGAGACTCGGGCGCGCGAAGCACGGGACTTTACGTCAAGACACCCCCTCAGAGTCCAGCGTTCAGTGACGAATGGGAAGCCCCGTTTCGGGACTCGGCGGATGAACCGGGGGCTCCGGCGCATGTTCGTCGTCATCGGTCCATTCGATCGCGTGCAGCGGCTCGACCAGAGCCCTCGAAAGCACTTCATCGACATGTTCGACCGGAATGATCTCGAGCGCCTCTTTCACGCTTGCCGGAATTTCCACAAGATCCTTCTCGTTTTCGGAGGGAATCAGGACCGTTCGAATTCCACCGCGAAGCGCGGCGAGCAATTTTTCCTTAAGACCGCCGATCGGAAGCACGCGGCCGCGCAGAGTCACCTCGCCCGTCATCGCGATATCGCGGCGGACGGCCGTACCCGACAAGGTGGAGATCATTGCCGTCACCATGCCGATCCCGGCGGAGGGACCGTCCTTGGGCACCGCGCCTTCGGGCAGGTGGACGTGGATGTCCTTGCGCGCGAAGATCGACGGCTTCACGCCGTAAGCCGGGGCCCGCGCTTTAACGAAGCTCATGGCCGCCTGGATCGATTCCTGCATGACCTCGCCGAGCTTGCCGGTGGTCTTGATCTGGCCCTTGCCGGGAACCGTGACCGCTTCGATCGTCAGCAATTCGCCGCCGACCTCCGTCCATGCGAGGCCCGTCACCGCGCCGATTTGGTCCTCCTCCTCGCCGATTCCGTAACGGAATTTCCGAACTCCAAGGAAGCTGCCCAGATTGTCGGGAGTGAGCTCGACCTTTTCCACCTTGCCTTCCAGAATCTGGCGCAAGGACTTGCGCGCGATCTTGGCAAGCTCGCGCTCCAGCGTTCGAACTCCAGCCTCGCGCGTATAGTGCCGGATCATGCCGCGAAGCGCTTCGTCGCTGAAGGTCAGCTCCTCGCCCTTCAGGCCATGCGCGTCCATCTGCTTCGGGATCAGGTGGCGCTTGGCGATCTCGACCTTCTCGTCCTCGGTGTAACCCTCGAGCCGGATGATCTCCATGCGATCCATCAGCGGCTGCGGCATGTCGAGCGAGTTCGCGGTCGTGACGAACATCACGTCCGAAAGATCATAGTCGAGCTCGAGATAATGGTCCTGGAAGCGGCTGTTCTGCTCCGGATCGAGCACTTCGAGCAACGCGGACGACGGGTCGCCCCGGAAATCCTGTCCAAGCTTGTCGATCTCGTCGAGCAGGAACAGCGGATTGGACGCTCCCGCCTTCTTGATGTTCGAGATGATCTTGCCGGGAAGCGAGCCGATGTACGTTCGCCGGTGGCCGCGAATCTCCGCCTCGTCGCGGACTCCGCCCAAGGACTGGCGAACGAACTCGCGGCCCGTCGCGCGCGCGATCGAGCGGCCGAGCGAGGTCTTGCCGACGCCCGGCGGCCCGACGAGGCACAGGATCGGGCCTTTAAGCTTGTTCGTCCGGGCCTGGACCGCGAGATATTCGACGATGCGCTCTTTGACTTTCTCGAGGCCGTAATGATCCTCGTCCAGGACTCGCTGCGCTTCGGCGATGTCCTTCTTCAGCTTGGATTTCTTGCCCCAGGGCAAGGCCAGCAGAACGTCGAGATAGTTGCGCGCAACGGTTGCTTCGGCGGACATCGGCGCCATCGCGCGGAGCTTCTTCAGCTCCGAATTGGCGCGCGCTCGAGCTTCCTTGCTGAGCCGCGTCTTGCGGATTTTCTCCGCCAGTTCCTGGAGCTCGTCGCCGCCCTCCTCGCTCTCATTGCCGAGCTCGCGCTGAATCGCCTTCAATTGCTCGTTCAAATAATATTCGCGCTGGGTCTTCTCCATCTGGCGCTTGACCCGGCTTCGGATCTTCTTTTCGACCTGAAGCACACCGAGCTCGCCCTCCATGAAGGCGAACACCATCTCGAGCCGGCGGGCGGGATTGAGCTCTCCCAGCAGAGCCTGCTTGTCGGCAACCTTGATCGACAGGTTTGAGGCGATCGCGTCAGCCAGGCCGGACGGATCCTCGATCTCTGCAAGCTGGATTCCGGTCTCGGGCGGAAGGCGCTTGTTGAGCTTGGCGTAATTTTCGAACTGGTCGATCACCGAGCGCATCAGGGCCTGGGCTTCCGTGCCCTCGGACGGCTCCTCGGGAACTTCCTCGACCTCCGCCGCCAGATATCCGTCGCGCGGCATGAGGTTCACGAGCTTCGCTCGCTTCGCTCCCTCGACGAGGACCCGAACAGTTCCGTCGGGCAGCTTCAGCAGCTGCATCGCGGTGGCGATCACGCCAAGATCGTACAGGGCTTCGCGGTCGGGGTCGTCCTCGCCGGGATCGAGCTGTGCGACAAGGAACAGCTCGCGGTCGGTGGCCATCGCCGCTTCCAGCGCGGCGACGGATTTCTCGCGCCCGACGAACAGCGGGACAATGCGGTGAGGGAAAACGACAATGTCGCGAAGGGGGAGAATGGGAAGGGCGCGAGTCATGCGAGAATATATGGGCGACGGGGTCGCACAGCGCAATGAATGGACCTTGCGAGCCAACAACTCTCTGTTAGCTTGACCGCATTAAAGGCCGCATTCGTCCAGGAATTCAGGGGGAATCAATGCAAATTTCGACCTTGGCGCTGGCGGTTGCGCTTGTTGCCTTGCCAGCATCGACATCAGTCGCTGCCGCACCGCAGACGAGGACGAAACAAAGCGCCGCGGCCACCGCCAAGCAAAGGTCCGATGAGCCCAGCGTAAGTTATGGTCCGGTTCCGGCCTGGGTCGCAGACCAGAAGGTCCCCCCGCTCGATCCCAAACGCAAGGACGAACCGTTTCAATTCCTGCTCAGCAACTCACAAGAATATTTGACCCCGGCGGGCCTGGAGAATTTCGTCGAATATGTGGTCGAGCCTCTCAATCAGGCGGGCCTCCAGGCAATCGGCAACGTCGCCATCCCGTGGAACGTCAACCGCACCGACCTTACGCTCCATCATGTGGTCATCGAGCGCGACGGCAAGGCGATTGACGCTCTCAACCGCGATGACGTCTCCATCCTTCGGCGTGAGACCAAGCTCGAACAATCGACACTGACCGGAATTCGCACGGTGATCATGCCTGTGCGCGGCCTACAGGTCGGTGATACTCTGCGGGTCGCGTTCACTTATAAGACGAAGGCGGGCACGCTCGGGAAAACCGAAGAAGTCCAGGAGCTGGATTCACCGGTTCCCTTTGGCCGATTGGTTCGAAGGCTGGTGCTGAGCAAGGACCTCAGCGCGCGCTGGCTGATCGATCCGTCGATCAAGTCCCCCACGCCCGCCGATACGGCGGCCGGCGTCGAACGCATTTTCGTGCAGGACAATTTCGTGCCGCCGAAGGACCGCTCGTTCGTGCCCGAGCGGCTGCAGCACAAGCTCATCCAGGTGTCGGCCTTCGCCAATTGGGATGAGGTTGCCGCCGTCCTCGTCCCGCTGTTCGACGAGTCGCGTCAGACAAACGAGAAGTCGGAGATACCCGCCCTCGCCGAGAAGATCGCGGCAAGCCATAAGGACCCTCGCGACCGGATGCTCGCAGCTCTCCGTTTGAGCCAGGACCAAGTCCGCTACGTCGCGCTCTTATTGGGCGACGGCGATTACAAGCCGATGAAAGCCGACGACGTGTGGAACCAGCGCTTCGGCGACTGCAAGGGAAAGACCGTATTCCTGCTCGCGCTTCTCGATCGGCTTGGCATCCAGGCCGAACCGATGCTGGCGTCGGTCAAATATGACGATGGCCTGGATCAGCGGCTCCCGACGCTCTCCCTGCTGGATCATGTGTTCGTTCGCGCTCACGTTGGTTCGGAGACCTACTATCTCGACGGCACGAATTACGGTCAGCGGACGATCGAGGAACTGAAGCAGGCTCCCACCGAGCACGGCTTGCCGCTGATTGCCAAGACGGGTCTGGTAACGACGCCGGACGTAATGCCCTCGGCCCCTCTCATCGAAACGCAGCTTGTCTGGGATACCCGCAACGGACTGATCGACAAGGTTCCGTTCGAAGCCACGCTGATCCTGCGAGGCCCCGTCGCGGCCGACCTGCGGCTGGAAGCGGCCAACAGCACCGATCGCGAAAAATTCCTCGAAAAGATAAAAGACAAGGTGAATGGCGTGGCGAACGACGCGCTGAAGTTTGTGTCGAGCGACGCCGAAGCTCCCGACGGCAGCTACGTCTTTCACTTCAACGGCACGGCCAATCTCGATTGGTCGCCTGTCCAGGGTTTGAAGGGCAATCGGCTGCAGCTCAGCCAGACTACGGTATCCTGGGACCCCAAGTTCGACCGCGACGACGACGATGCCAAGAACATCCCCGTCTCGCTCAGTTTCCCTTATTGGGAGCGAACGGTCGAGAAAGTCCTCCTGCCCGAGGGCGGCAAGGCCTTCCTCCTCGATGCGCCGGCAATCGACGAAACGATCGCCGGAACTCATATCCAGCGATCGGTGGCCATGGCCCAGGGCGTCGTCACATCCACCAGCGACTTCAGGCGATTGAAGCGTGAGCTCGACGCGACATCCGCGCGCTCAGCCAAGTCCGGGCTGGACAAGATCAATTCGGACTACGCCTACGTCGTTTCGAAGAAAAAGCTGAAGCTGGGCGAATAAGCGACTGACGCCAAAGGAACAGAATCGCAGGTCGTGCGATCCTGTGACGAGAGAGGCGTGAGCTTATGGCGGACGAGAGGGAAAAGGTGAGCAGTGGTCCGAACGAAGAACCGGTCGGCGAGACGATCGCCGGCACCGGGCCGGGCATTCCGGACGATTCCCTTGCGCCGGGAGAGGACCAGCTGCCCCAGCCTCCGAGCGACGAAGACGTCGAAGCGGCGGCCGAAGCGCTGCATGCGCCCACGGCGAAGCGCGATACACTGCCGTTGGAAGGTGAATGACTCACGCCCGGCTGAACAACCGATTCTGTAATCGTTCAGTTTCACTTGCTATCTAAACGCTCGTGAACATTCGATATTCGCTCATCGCGCTAAGCGCCCTCACTCTGCCGGCGGTCGCGACCGCGCAATATGGCCAGCCGTGGCCGGCGCCGCCGCCGCAACCATATCCGGCGCCGCAACCTTATCCGGCGCCGCAGCAATATCCCGCAGCGCAATATCCCGCGCCGCGCGCCGAGCCGTGGATGCCGCCGCCGCCCGGGCCGGCTCCCCAGCCCTGGGGCCAGCAGCAAAACACCACCGCCAAGCGCGGTCCGGCGCTCGAGCCGATCGACCTCCCACCCGCGATCGAGCAGGGCGTCGACATGATCTACATCGACGAGGAGCTCGTTCCTCGCGCGATCCAGAATTCGAACCTGATGCACGACATCTCATTCGATGACTGGAGCGGCGCTCCTGTCGACATGTTCGTATCGATGAACCCGATTTACACCGAGCTTCGGCGCGGGCTCGTCAAATATCAGCAGCGCTGGGGCAATCTTCCGGAGATTCCCGTGCCTTCGGGCCCGACGCTCAAGAGCGGCATGACCGGCGACCGCGTGACCGCGCTCCGCGCTCGTCTGGGGCTCGCCGACGGAAGCTCGTACGATGCGGCCCTCGCGGCGGCGGTGAAAGAATTCCAGGCCGACCACGGGCTGAAGGCCGACGGCGTGGCGGGCGCCGGAACGGTCGAAGCCCTGAACCGCGGGCCGGAATATTACGAACAGCGGATCATCATCAACATGGAGCGGGCGCGGCGCCTTCCCGCCCCGGAAGAGCAGCGCAAATATGCGATCGTCGATGCCGGCGACGCTCGCCTTTCGCTGTGGGAAAACGGCCGCAAGGTCGACGAAATGAAGATCGTCGTGGGCAAGGCCGAGACGGCGACCCCGATGATGGCCGCCTACATCAAATATGCGAGCGTGAACCCCTATTGGAACGTTCCGCCTGAGCTCGTCAGGAATTTGATCGCGCCCCGGGTCGTCGCGCAAGGGCCGAGCTATCTGACCGAGCGCGAATATCAGGTCATGTCGGACTATAGCGAGAACGCGCAGCTGCTCGATCCGCACAATGTCGATTGGCAGGCGGTGGTGGACGGCAGGCAGGAAGTTCGGCTGCGCCGTTTGCCAAGCCCGGCGAACTCGATGGGCATGATGAAGTTCATGCTCCCGAACTACTTCGGTATCTATCTCCACGATTCGCCGGAAAAAGAGCATTTCACCAAGAATGAGCTGTGGATCAGCAACGGCTGCGTCCGGGTCGAGGATTACAAGCGGTTGGCGCGGTGGCTCTTCGACGGCACTGTTCCGACCGGCAGGGACCCGAAGGTCGAGCAAGAGGTGGACCTGCCCAAACCCGTGCCCGTCTATATGACCTATCTGACGGTACAGCCGACGGCGTCGGGGGTAGCGTTCCTGCCCGATCCCTATGGGCGCGACGCCGCGCTGATGGAGCGGTTCAGCTCACGCATGGTGGCCTCCGTCCGGCGCTGAGCCGCCAGGCATTTAGAGCAATTCATGAGCCGAAATTGAACCAATGCGGATAGGCGATCGCCAGAGCGCCGAAGTTTTGAAGGCCATGGACGGCCGCGGCGACGGCCACGCCGGTCCAGAAGCCGCGTTGCTTCCAGACCACAAACAGTGTCGAAAAGATCAGGAATGGCCACCAGATGGCCAGGCCCCATATCGGGACTTCGAGTGAGTGAAGAATTCCCCAGCAAATCGCGCTGGTGAGGATCGCCGGGCCGGGCGTCATCCAGCGCAGGAAAAGCTTCAGTCCCAACCCCATCAGGATAGATTCCAAAACCGGGGATAGGATCGCGAAAGCCAGAATAATCAGCCAAGCGGGCAACGCTGGAATTTTGACCGACTGCGCGTTCGGAGCGAGCCATCCGATGAGCGCCGCGAGAGCCAGGCTCCCGAGGAACGACAGCGACCAAGCGATGGGGATGGCAAGCCACGCTCTACGCGGTTCGCGAATCGGAGCCGGGAGTAACTTGAGGAAGCTATCGTCGAACAGCCGAATCGGCTGAGCCGCGCCCACCGTCACGCGGCGTCGCCCGCCTTATCCTTCTTGGCGTAGACCCGGACGGGCTCCTTGCGGCCTTCGGCGACATCCTTGTCGATATGCACTTCGTCGACCCCGTCCATCGAAGGCAGGTCGAACATCGTATCGAGGAGGATACCCTCGAGAATGGACCGCAGACCGCGGGCGCCGGTCTTACGCTCGATCGCCTTTTTGGCGACCGCGTGAAGCGCATCATCGGTGAACTCGAGCTCGACGTCTTCCATGTCGAACAGCTTCGCGTACTGCTTCACCAGCGCATTCTTCGGTTCGACCAGGATCTTGACCAGTGCCTCCTCGTCGAGGTCCATCAGGGTCGCGATCACGGGCAGCCGGCCGATGAACTCGGGGATCAAGCCGAACTTCAGCAGATCCTCGGGCTCGCAATGTTTAAGCGTTTCGCCGGTCTTCCGCTCGTCGGGAGCCGCGACATGGGCGCCGAATCCGATCGACTTGCCCTGGAGCCGGTCGGCGATGATCTTTTCGAGGCCGGCGAAGGCGCCGCCGCAAATGAACAGGATGTTGGTCGTATCGACCTGCAGGAATTCCTGTTGCGGATGCTTACGGCCGCCCTGCGGTGGGACGGAGGCGGTCGTGCCCTCCATCAGCTTCAGAAGCGCCTGCTGGACGCCCTCGCCCGAAACGTCACGAGTGATCGAGGGATTGTCGGACTTGCGGCTGATCTTGTCGATCTCGTCGATGTAAACGATTCCGCGCTGCGCCTTCTCGACATTGTAGTCGGAGGCCTGGAGCAGCTTCAGGATGATGTTTTCGACGTCTTCGCCGACGTATCCGGCCTCGGTCAGCGTCGTCGCATCGGCCATGGTGAACGGCACGTCGAGAATCCGCGCCAGGGTCTGGGCGAGAAGCGTCTTGCCGCAGCCGGTTGGGCCGATCAGCAGGATGTTCGACTTGGCAAGCTCCACCTCGTTGCCGGTCTTGGAGCCATGGGCGAGGCGCTTATAGTGGTTGTGAACCGCGACCGAGAGAACGCGCTTGGCGCGATCCTGGCCGATCACATAGTCATCGAGGACCTTGCAGATCTCGGCCGGGGTCGGAACTCCGTCGCGTGTCTTGACCAGCGCCGACTTCGATTCTTCGCGGATAATGTCGTTGCAAAGCTCGACGCATTCATCGCAGATGAAGACGGTTGGCCCAGCAATCAGCTTTCTGACCTCGTGCTGCGACTTACCGCAGAACGAGCAGTAGAGTGTGCTCTTGCCGTCGCCGCCTGAAAGCTTGGTCATTCCCGTCCTTATACTCCGGCCGCTGACGACCGTTCCAATGGGCCATGCTAGCCCGGTTTATCGCACAATCAACTATGAGGCTTTGTTAACGCCTACTCGATTGCCGATACGTCCTTTAATTCCAAGAATATGGATGGAGGCCTGTCCACTAGCAAGGGTCAGATTGTCACGCTTTGAGACGGTTCAGCGCTTCGTTCATCCTGCCTCGAAATCGGGGTTGAAGTCCTGCCTAGACCGCAAATGCGGCGTCTATCGCCGGCGTCACTCGATCGACGGTATAGGGTTTTTCGATCACCGGCGCGTCGTTGAACTCCGGCGGCGGCGGATCGACATGGCCGCCCGTCGCGATCACGAAGGGCACGTTGCGTTTGCGCAGAAGCGATGCGACCGGCCAGACATTTTCGCCCTTGAGATTCACGTCGAGGATCGCGAGGTCGAACCCGCCTTTCTCGACATGGCTAAGGGCGACTTCGACGGAATCGCAGGTCCCGGCGATCGAATGGCCAAGGGACTCGAGGAAATCCTCAAGCATCATCGCGATTAGCGGCTCATCTTCGACGATGAGGATGGTACGCCCCGAAGACATCGTCGAGCAGGCATAACCCGCACATATTTCAGGGCAAGACCTTATTTCGCGCCGAGCGCCCGCTTGGCGGCCTCCGCGAGCTCCTGGACGGAGAATGGTTTGGGCAGGAAATGCGCATTGTCGACGCCGATGGAATCGCGCAGCTGTTCCTCGGCATAGCCGGACATGAAGAGGATCTTGAGGTCCGGCCTCTGCTTGCGCGCCTCATCGACCATCGTCGGGCCGTCCATCCCAGGCATGACGACATCGCTGATCAAAAGGTCGATCTCTTCCCCGCGGGCGATGACCTCGAGCGCCGCCTCGCCATTATCCGCGGTGATGACATTGTAGCCGTGCCTGGTTAGCGCGCGTTCCGCGACGGCGCGGACCATCGGTTCGTCTTCGACAAGAAGCACCGTCCCGCTGCCCCAAAGCTCGTCCTGCTTGGTCTTGCCCGACTTGCGCGCTTTCGCCGCAGCAGCGTCTTCCCGGTAGACCGGCAGGTAGATAACGAAGCGCGTCCCCTCTCCCACTTTTGAATCGGCGAATATGAACCCGCCCGACTGTTTGACGATGCCGTAAACGGTCGAAAGCCCGAGCCCGGTGCCTTTGCCGACCTCCTTGGTCGTGAAGAAAGGCTCGAATATCTTGCCGAGGACAGAGGGTGAAATGCCCGTGCCGGTATCCGTCACCGAAAGCGCGCTATAGTCGGCGACCGGAAGAATGTCCGAGCCGAGCTCCGCGACCTGATCCGCCTTCACCGAATAGGTCTGGATGGTGAGCGTTCCGCCGCCCTTTTCCGCCATCGCGTCGCGGGCGTTGACGGCAAGGTTGACGATGACCTGCTCGAGCTGGCCCGGGTCGGCTCGGATCGGGCCGAGGTTGCGCCCGTGCTTCACGATCAGTTCGATATTCTCGCTGAGCAGCCGCTTCAGCAGATGGGACACCTCCGACACAACGTCGGGAAGCTGGAGCACTTGCGGGCGCAGGGTTTGTTGCCGCGAGAAGGCAAGAAGCTGTCGAGTAAGGCCCGCAGCACGGTTCGAATTCGACTTGATCTGCTGGATGTCGTCATAATCGCTGTCCCCCGGCGTGTGCCTCATCAGCATGAGGTCGCAGTGGCCGATGATCGCGGTCAGGATGTTGTTGAAATCGTGCGCGACGCCGCCGGCAAGCTGGCCGACGACCTGCATCTTGGTCGCCTGGGCGACCTGGCGCTTCAGCTTGGCCTCTTCGCTATTGTCCTTGAGCAACAGGAGGACCGACGCGTCGCCAAGCCCGCGAAGCCCCGCGATGGTGAGGGCCACAGGCTCAGCGGGCTGCCTGACCAGGCGGATCGCAAGGTCCCCGGACATCGCCGGCCCCCGCGCATTTCGCCGGACCGCGTCGGCAACGGCTGCCTTGTCCTCCTTGACGACCAGATCACCCGGATAGACCGGGTTGGAGCTGCCACGGATGCCGGCAGCGCCGCGGAAGGCCTCATTCATGGTTAGGAATCGTCCGTCGCGGTCGACGAGGGCGAGGCCGATCGGAAGTACGTCGAGCAGCGCCTGAAGGTGCGCGGCGTCCGAGGGTCCGACTCCTTCGCCCTGCTCGAACAGGAGGAAAGTCCCCGACTTGCCGCCTTTCTTCGGGTCCACTGGGACATGAACGAGACGCATGCCCTTGCTGGGCTCGCCTTCGGCGGTCAGCCGGACCTGGCCGTCGTCCCCCATATCGACGAGATTGGCGAAACGTTGGCCCTTCGGCTCACCATCGGCATCGAGAGCGCGCTCGCTGAAGAGCCGGTTCGCGGCAACGACCGCACCCTCCTCGTCGACTAGAGCTGCAAGAATTCCGGCAGCTCCGAGCTTCTCTCCGGTCGGGCCGGACAACCATTTCGCGGCGACGTTGATGGGAGCAGGCGGCGGGGGCTCGGGGAAGCGCCACAAAAGCAGGTCGTTATGGGCGCCAACGCGCTCGACTTCCACGGCGACGCTCCCATGGGCCGTCTTGACCCGCGCCGCGCAACCGGCGCCGTCCCGCCAGGCCATGTTCCTGGCGATCTCGAGGCCCTGCAGGGCGTCCTTGCCAACTCCCAGCTGAAGCGGGGGAAGCGCACCTTCGAACCGTGTGCGATAGGAGGCATTGGCGATCAGCAGCGTTCCATTTTCGGAGGTCAGCGCCGCGGCCTCACGGCACATGCCGAGAGCGGAGCCGACGAGAGAAAAGTCCGGGCCGCCCACGATAGGCTCAGCGATCGGCCTGCCCTTCGATTCCCGCAAATAAGCGACGCCGCCCGCTATCAATGCCCCAGCTGCCGCAAAACCGGCCAACGCCGGTCGGCCAAACAACAGGAAAACGGCGGCCGCCGTCAAGGCTGCCCCGGCGATCAGCGCTGGGACCAGCCAGCGTCCCCATCCGTCGAGCGGAGTGGAATCGATCCGGGGCAGCTCCTGCTGGAGCATCACCAGATACGCACGCGATCCGCGGGCGCGAGGTAGAGCTTCTGACCGGCCTGCACGTTGAACGCCGGATACCACGGATCGAGATTCCGAACGATCGCGACCCGCTGTTCCGAAGGCGAATGCGGATCGGTCAGCAGCCGCTGCCTCAGGTTCGGCTCACGGTAGTTGCGGCGCCAGACCTGCGCCCATCCGAAATAGAAGCGCTGATCGCCGGTCGTACCGTCAATCACCGGCGGCTCCGCCCCGCCAAGCGAGGCGATATACGCATCGTGCGCGACCGTGAGGCCGGCGAGGTCCGCGACATTCTCGCCCATCGTAAGCTTGCCCTGGACGTGGAAGCCGGGAAGCGGCTCATAAGCGTCGAACTGGGCGCCCAGGCGATCGAGCCGCGACTGGAAATTCTTGGCGTCCGCGGGAGTCCACCAGTCGACCAGATTGCCGTGCAGGTCGTACTTGGCGCCCTGGTCGTCGAACTGGTGGCTCATCTCATGGCCGATGACCGCTCCGATGCCGCCATAGTTCACTGCCGGGTCGGCGTTCGGATCAAAGAAGGGCGGCTGCAGGATTGCCGCGGGGAACACGATCTCGACCATCGTCGGGTTCGAATAAGCGTTGATGGTCATGGGCGTCATGCCCCATTCCCAGCGCCGGATCGGCCCGCCCAGATGGCCGATTTGGTAAGCCTGCTCGAACCTCGCCGAGCGCATCGCATTGCCGAGCGCATCCGCTCGGTCGATGGCAAGCCCGCTCATGTCGCGCCATTGTGACGGATAGCCAATCTTGGGAGTGAAAGCGGCGAGCTTGGCATGCGCCTTCGCCTTGGTTTCAGGGCCCATCCAATCGAGCTTGTCGATCCGACGGTCCATGGCGCCGATGATATTATGGACGAGCTTGTCCGCGGCGGCCTTGGTTTCCGGCGGGAAGTATTTCGCAACGTAGAGCTTGCTGACGTCGTCGCCGAGTGCCCCGACCGTGAAATTGACCGCACGCTTCCAGCGATCCTCCTGTTGCGGCGTTCCGTTGAGGACGGTGCCGTAGAAAGCAAAGCTCTCGTCGTCGAACCGCTTCGGCAGGACCGCGGAATAAACGTCGAGCGACCGAATGAGGAGCTGATCCTTCAGCACCGAAAGCGGCGCCTTTCCAATCAGCGCGCCGATGCCTTTGAAGGCGCTCGGCTGGAAGACGATGACATGATCGAGATTCATCCCGTCGGCCTTGACGAATGCCGGGAAGTCGAAACCCGGAGCGAGCTTGCGGACTTCGGCCAGCGACATCTTGTTATACGTCTTGGTCGCGTCGCGGCTTTCAGCCCTCGTCCAGTGGATCTTCGCGATCTTGGTTTCGAAATCGAGGATCGCCTTGGCCCGTGCCGCCGCGTTCTTTTCGCCGGCAAGCGTCAGCATATTCGTCAAATGGCCGAGATATTTCGCGCGGGTTTCCGCGATCTTCGGATCGGACGACAAGTAATAATCGCGGTCGGGCATGCCGAGACCGCCCTGAAGCACGTTCAGCGTATATTGATCGGACGCCTTGCGATCCTGTCCAACGAACATGTTGAAAGGAACGTTGATCCCAAGACCGTCCGCAGCGCCATATAGCGCCGGCAGGCCCTTCTTCGATTTCAGCCCGCGAACTTCGTTCAGCCACGGATCGAACGCGCCGAGACCCTTCGATTCGATTGCCGCCTGGTCCATGAAGCTTGCGTACGCATTGCCGATCTTGCTGTTCGGATCCTTGGCCTCTTCCTGGATGACATCGCGGGTGCGTTCGCGAGAAAGGTCGTCGAGCACCGTGAACATGCCATAGTTCGATTTGTCCGGCGGAATCGGCGTGTTCTTGGCCCAGGTTCCGTTGGCGAATTGGTAGAAATTGTCGCCCGGTGCGACGCTCCGGTCCATTCCCGTCGAATCGAAGCCGTAGGTTCCATATTGCGGCTTGGGAACGGTCGCAGCCTCAGCCTGGTCAGCGACCTGCGCGGCCGGCGTATTATCGACAACGACGGGCGGTGTTTGATGGGCGGCGCAGCCCGCCAGAATCGTGGTTGCGGTCAGGAACGCGAAAAACCGAGCCATTATACCCTCCGATACGGTCGTGATTTGTGACGGAACGGTGTCGCGAGCGCAACGCCTGCATGCCAGACTCAATCGACGACTGTCGCTGGATCGCCTGCGAACGTCAGGCCTCGGATGCCTTGCGGGCGTGCCGCCGTTGGCGCCATTTGCTTCCGAGCCATGCCCGCCACACCACCGCGGACGCCAGATATCCGATCAACGCAACCGCCGCGGACACTGTCAGGATGCCGATGGCAATCGGGCCTGAGGCATGATGCAGCCAGAACATGATCTGGCCGAGTTCTCCCGACACGCGCTCGGCCGCCTGAGGGTTGAGGACAGTGGAATCGTGCCGAAGCTCCCAGGATCCGACCAGGTAGCACGCGTAATAGACGGGGGCGTAGGTGAGCGGATTGACGAGCAATGTCAGTGCAGCGGCTATGGCGACGTTGGCCCGCATCGGGATCGCCAGGACCGCCGCGATCGCGGTATGCATGAACGGAATCAGCACCCCCACACCAAGGCCCAACGCTACCGCTCGAGGCACCGAGCGACGCGTCATTCGCCACAACGCCGGATCGCTCAAATGGCGCGCGAACGGCCGAAGCAACCGATTTTCGTGAATCGTGTCGCGCGTCGGAATATGCTTCGTGATCCACTTCATTCGCGTCGCCCGTCTCCGCTCAGGCCTTTTGCCGAAGCAGCCGCTGCTGCTCCCGCTTCCAATCGCGCTCTTTCACCGTTTCGCGCTTGTCGTGCACTTTCTTGCCTCTTGCCAGAGCGAGCTCGATCTTCGCTCGCCCCCTGCCGTTAAAATAGATTGAAAGCGGCACAAGTGTGAGGCCCTGCCGCGCCACTGCGCCCTGCAATTTCGAGATTTCGCGGCTCTTGAGCAACAGTTTACGCGGCCGGCGCGGCTCATGGTTCAGTCGGTTGCCATGACTGTATTCTGGGATATGGCTGTTGATCAGCCAGACCTCCTCGCCGTCGACCGCCGCATAGCTTTCGGCGATCGAGCCTTCACCTTGGCGAAGCGCCTTCACCTCGGTCCCGGTAAGCGCGATCCCAGCTTCAAATCTCTCCTCGACGAAATAATCGAAGCGTGCGCGCCGGTTTTCGGCGACGACCTTCTTCTTGTCGAATGGCGGCGGGAGCGGTTGTGCCATGGGCTTTAAATTAAGCCTGCGTGCTCCAGCGCCGCATCGACGGCACGCTTTGACGCGTCCGACGCTTCCACCAGTGGCAGTCGAAGTTCACCCGGGAAGTTGTTGCGGAGCCGGGTCAATGCATATTTCGTGGGTCCTGGCGAAGCGTCGGTGAACAAGGCCGCGTGAAGCGGAAAGAGGCGGTCCTGCAGCTTCAGCGCATCGTCCCAGCGGCGCTCGCGCATCGCCTTTTGGAAGTCCGAGCAGAGCTTGGGTGCGACGTTTGCCGTGACCGAAATGCACCCGGCACCGCCCATCGCGTTGAAACCGAGCGCCATGTCGTCATTGCCGCTCAGCTGGCTGAAATCCTCCCCGCAAGAAATGCGCTGGGCGCTAACCCGAGCGAGATTGCCCGTGGCGTCCTTCACGGCCACGATCTTGGGGTGCCTGGCGATCGCGCCGAGCGTTTCGACCGAGATGTCGGCGACGGTGCGCGACGGCACATTGTAGACCACGACCGGGATGGGAGAGGCATCGGCGATCGCGGTGAAGTGAGCCGCGAGGCCCGCCTGGCTCGGCTTGTTGTAATAAGGCACCACGACGAGCGCGGCATCGGCGCCCAGGTCAGCCGCCGCGCGGCAGCGCTCGATCGAATGCGCGGTCGAATAGGTCCCGCAGCCCGCAATGACCGGAACACGACCTTTGGCGACCTCGACACAGGCCGCGATGACGGCCCGATGTTCCTCCGCGCTAAGCGTCGCGACCTCCCCTGTCGTGCCGCACGGCACAAGCGCATCGCTCCCCTCGTCGATCTGCCAGCCGACGAACTCACGGAATATCGCTTCATCGACTCGTCCCGCCGCAAAAGGGGTCACGAGGGCGGGTATCGAACCGAAAAACATGATTAAATCCTTTGGGCGGCGCGAATATTTCAACGACCCGGCCGGTCGTGCGTTAAGCGCCAGATAAGGAGGGGGAACGTAGGATGTCCAGCATGTGGCGCTTTGGCTGGTCCCTGTCCTTCCTCCTCGCGGCTTCAACCGCGTCCGCTCAATATTCCACGCCCATCACTTATGCGCCTGTCTATTCGAGTTATTCAGTCTCGGCCGCCATCGGCGATTGGCGCCGGCTTCGCCAAAGCAACGGCTACAGTTTCGGGGATTACGCTCGCTTCATCATTGCCAACCCCGGCTGGCCCGAGGAAGACAAGCTCCGCCGTTGGGCCGAAAGGGCGATGCGGCCGGGCGAGAACGCCACCACCGTGCTCTCCTTCTTCGCCAAGGAGCCACCGACGACCGGTAATGGCTTCGCTCGTCTCGCCGATGCCTATGCCGCGACCGGGCGCGGCGGAGAGGCGCTCGCTGCGGCGCGAAGCGCCTGGAGCGAAGCTGACCTCGGAAGCGATGACGAGCAGGCCATCTGGTCACGCTACGGCTCGAGCTTCACCAGTGAAGACCAGGACCGCCGGGTCGATGCCTTGCTCTTCGCCAAAAAAGCCGACGATGCGGCGCGTTTCTATGCGTACACCACGCCCGTGCGCAGGGCGGCATTCGCCGCCCGCATCGCGATGCAGCGGGACTCGTCCGAGGCGGAAGGACTCTACCAGGCCGTTATCGGACAGGTGACCAGCGATGCCGGCCTCATGATGGACCGCGCGCGCTACCTGCGCGCCCGAAACTACGACCAGGCCGCCCGTGACCTCACCGCGCGACAGCACAATTTCATCTACCGCCCCGCCGACCCCGAGCGGTTTTTCGACATGCTCCTGACGCTCGCGAACGACGCCGCCCAGGATCGGCAGTGGCAGACTGCGTACAACATCGCGATGCACCTCAGCGACGCCTTGCCTCCGGGCACGGACATCAGCCAGCAGCCGATCGGGATCCGCGATGATTACACGAGCCTGACCTGGCTCGCCGGCTCAATCGCCCTGGATCGGCTGAACCGCCCCTCGAGCGCCGTCTGGATGTACGATGCCTATGCCCGTGGCGGTCATTCGCTGCAGGTCCAGACAAAAGGTTATTATTGGGCCGGACGAGCGGCGCTTGCCGCCGGACAGTTGCAGCAGGCTAACGGCTATTTCGAGCGTTCTGCCGCCTATCCGGAGCTGTTCTACGGCCAGCTTGCGCTAGAGCGCCTCGGCAGGTCGGTCTTCGCGCCTCAGACGTCGACGGCGCAGAGTGCCGCAACCCCGGCGCAGCGTGCTGCCTTCACGAGCAACCGGATTGTCCAGGCGATCCGGATGCTCCAGCAGAGCGGGAGCGCCGCCGAACGAACCCAGTTCGTTCGAGCACTTGCCGAATCGCTCGACAACAATACGGACCGCGGGCTCGCCGTCGAACTGGGCCAGCAGCTGGGGCGCCAGGACCTGCCGGTTTGGGTCGCCCGAATGGCGCGGGTGAAAGGCTCAATGTTCTACGTCCGCCAAGCGTATCCGACGCTGCCGTCGTCCGTCTCGCCGAACATCTGGTCGCTCGCTCACGGAATCACTCGCCAGGAAAGCTCGTTCGATCCTTATGCGATCAGCCATGCCGGCGCTCGCGGCATGATGCAGCTGATGACCGGAACGGCCCGCGAGCAGGCCGGCAAGATGGGTGTCGGTTATGACGGCTACCGCCTCATCAGCGATCCCAGTTACAACGTCATGATCGGTTCCGCCTATTTCCAGCGCATGCTGAACAACTGGGGCGGGAGCGTTCCCCTGGCCGTCGCCGCCTATAATGCTGGCAGCGGCAATGTGAGCAAATGGATCGCCCGTTACGGCGATCCGCGAAGCCAGGTCGACATGCTGAAATGGATCGAAGCCATCCCTTATGTCGAGACCAAGGCTTACGTGCAGCGGGTGATCGAAAACAGCGTCGTCTATGATTCGATGCGCGGCGGTACCGGCTCTCAGCAGGCATCGCTCCATGTCTCGCGCTACCTTGGGAAGACCGGCCCGGCCTGATACTTCCGCACAATGCCGGACGCGCCGCGTTTCATCACGCCTGAAGGATTCGCCCGCGTGCGCGCCGAATATGACGAACTGTTCGGCGTTGAACGGCCGAAGATGGTCGAGGTCGTGTCGTGGGCGGCGTCGCTCGGCGACCGGTCCGAGAATGCCGACTATCTCTATGGGAAGAAACGGCTTCGCGAGATCGATCGGCGTTTGGCGCACCTCGCGCGGATCATGAAGGCCGCGAAGATCGTCGATCCCGCGAAGCAAGAGGATCGCCGCCAGGTCCGGTTCGGGGCGACGGTCGAGCTTGCCGACGAGCATGACAACCGCCGGACGGTAACGATCGTCGGGGATGATGAGACGGATGCATCGGCCGGACGCATCGGCTGGAGCGCTCCGCTGGCCCGAGCGCTGATCGGCGCGAAGGCTGGCGACGAACGGATCGTGCGTCTGCCCGCCGGCGAGAAGAGCTACGAAGTGGTTGCGATCACCTACCCGGACTAAGCGCGGGTCTGTTCCGGCGTCTTGGGCTGCCTAAAGCTGACAACTGTGTCGTCGATGACCGGCGGCTGGGAGGGCATTGCATTGTCCATCGCATCGGCAATCGCGGTCAGCGCCGCGATGCCGGCTGCCTTGGAATCGTTGGCGTCGATCGGGATCCACGGCGCCCAGCGGGTGTTGGTGTGGGCAAAAAGATCCTGGAGCACGTCGTTGGCCCGATCGCGGTTGGCAGGCCCGATGATGGGCTGTTCGTCGCGCAGGTGACGGAGCCACGGGTCCTCCTGGCGTGCGCGCAGGTTTGCCGCTTGCCGTTCCGGAGTTACGTGGAAGAACAGCTTGGCGATCATCGTACCATGGTCACGCTGCTGGGCCTCGAACTCATTGATCTCGTCGATCGCTCGCGCCCAACGATCGTCGTCGAAATGGCCTTGCATCCGCTGCTCCACGATGAGCCGATACCAGCTACGGTAGAAGATGGTGGTTTCGCTCGTGGCCGGGACGTTGCTCCAGAATCTCGCGAGCCAGTGGCGCTCGTCGTCGGTTTCCGCGCTTCCGGCCACCTTGACGACTTTCACATGGGTAGGATCCAGGGATCCAACCAGGTCTTTCAAGACGGCTTTCTTGCCCGCGCCCATCCAGCCTTCGAAGAGGATGATGGCGCGCCTGCGGTGGACAATTTGCGAAAGCTGGAGGCGCGCCAGCCGGCTTCGCAACGCGGCAAGCTCCGCATCCGCGTCTCCGGGGAACGGATGTCCTCGTTCAAATTCCGTTAAATCGATTGCCACCTACGTAGACTTACCGGCTCAGTTCAGATGCGACAATCGGTTGCTAGCGGCCGTTACGATTTCGGGACAGGTGTGTCCTCGGCAACCACCTTGATATTCAGCTCCTTCAGCTGTTTCGCCGTGACCGGCGCGGGAGCGTTCATCATCAGATCCTCGGCCTTCTGGTTCATCGGGAAGAGGATCACTTCGCGGATGTTGGGCTCGTCGGCGATCAGCATCACGATCCTGTCGATGCCCGGGGCCGAGCCGCCGTGCGGCGGAGCACCGTATTTGAAAGCATTGATCATGCCGGAGAAATTGGTGTCGACTTCGTCACGGCTATAGCCCGCGATCTCGAACGCCTTGTACATGATGTCGGGGCGGTGATTGCGGATCGCGCCGCTGCTCAGCTCCACCCCATTGCAGACGATGTCATATTGCCAGGCCAGAATCTCGAGCGGATCCTTGGTCTCCAGCGCTTCCATCTCGCCCTGCGGCATCGAGAAGGGGTTATGGCTGAAATCGATCTTCTGCTGCTCCTCGTTGAACTCGTACATCGGGAAGTCGACGATCCAGCAGAAGCGGAACGCGCCCTTCTCGAGCAGGTCGAGCTGTTCGGCGACGCGCGTGCGCGCCAGTCCGGCGAGCCTCGCCGCTTCTTCTTCCTTGCCGGCGGCGAAGAAGATGCCGTCATCCGCGCCGATCCCCAACTGCTCGGCCAGGCGATTCATGCCCTCGTCGCCGTGGTTCTTGGCGATCGGACCGCCCCACTCGCCGCCCTTGCGAGTCGCATAGCCGAGGCCAGCGAAACCCTCGCTTCGCGCCCATTCGTTCATGTCGTCGAAGAATTTGCGGCTCTTCTCCGCGGTCCCGGGGGCCGGAACGGCTCGGACGACGCCGCCCTTCTCGACGATCCCCGCGAAGAGGCCGAAGCCGGAGCCTTTGAAGTGCTCGCCGACGTCCCCGATCAGCAGCGGATTGCGAAGATCCGGCTTGTCGGTGCCGTACTTTAGCAGCGCTTCCTTATATGGAATGCGAGGATAGTCACCGGCCGGAGTCACGGTCTTGCCGTCGGCGAATTCCTCGAACACCCCCGAAAGGACCGGCTCGATCGCTGCGAAGACGTCGTCTTGGGTCACGAAGCTCATTTCAAAATCGAGCTGGTAGAATTCGCCCGGCGAGCGGTCGGCGCGGGCGTCCTCGTCGCGGAAGCAGGGCGCGATCTGGAAATAGCGGTCGAAGCCCGCGACCATGATCAGCTGCTTGAACATCTGCGGCGCCTGCGGAAGCGCGTAGAACTTGCCCGGATGAACCCGGCTCGGGACGAGATAGTCGCGAGCGCCCTCTGGCGAGCTGGCGGTCAGGATCGGGGTCTGGAATTCGGTGAAGCCCTGCTCGATCATTCGGCGCCGGATTGCCGCGATGACCGCCGAGCGCAGGATGATGTTGGCGTGCACCTGCTCCCGCCGAAGGTCGAGATAGCGATATTTGAGGCGAATCTCTTCCGGATAATCCTGTTCGCCGAACACCGGCATCGGCAGCTCCGCCGCCGCCGATTGAACGGTGACGCTGGCCGCGCGAATCTCGATTTCCCCCGTTGCGAGGTTCGGATTGACCGTTTCGGCTGACCGGGCGACGACCTCGCCTTCCACGGTGACGACCGATTCCACGCGAATCCGGTCCAGAATCTTGAACCCCGCGGAATCCGTGTCGGTGACGACCTGCGTGACCCCATGATGGTCGCGAATGTCGACGAAGAGCAGATGCCCATGATCGCGCTTACGGTGGACCCACCCGGAAAGCCGGACGGTCTTGCCGACATCAGGGGCGCGCAGCTCGGCGCAGTTGTGGGTGCGATAGGCATGCATGATGAATTCGGCCGCTCAACGAAAAATTTGTGGAGAAAAACGCGCGCAGCGCTTCACTGGGGCAAAGCTTTTTGTCAACCCGCGAGGGCACGGCTAAAGCGCGCTCAAGACTCATGCGAATTCATCCACTGATTACCAAAACCGACGATCTCAAAGCTCTCGTCGATCGCCTGTCGAAGCAGCCCTTCGTCGCCGTGGACACCGAGTTCATGCGCGAAAATACCTATTGGCCCGACCTCTGCCTGATCCAGGTTGCATCGAGTGACGAGGCCGCGGCGGTCGATCCGAAGGCCGAGGACATCGATCTCAGCCCGCTGCTAGACCTTTTTGTCGCCAACGAAGCGATCCTGAAGATCTTTCATGCAGGCGGTCAGGACCTCGAGATCATCCATAACCTGACGGGCAAGGTCCCGCATCCGATGTTCGATACGCAGATCGCGGCGATGGCGCTCGGGCATGGCGAGCAGATCGGTTATTCGAACCTGATCGAAAGCTTGCTCGGTCACAGCCTCGACAAGGGCGCGCGCTTTACCGACTGGAGCCGAAGGCCGCTCGACAAGCGTCAGATCGATTATGCGATCGCCGACGTCACGCATCTGGCGACGATTTTCCCGCGAATGGTCGAAAAACTCAAAAAGACCGGACGAGGCGCCTGGCTCGACGAGGAAATGGATCGGCTCGCCGATCCGTCGAGCTTCGCGTTCGAGCCGACGGATGCCTGGAAGCGCCTGAAGCTTCCGAGCCGCAATCCGGCCGTTCTCGGAAGGCTTCGGACCCTTGCCGCCTGGCGCGAAACGGAAGCCCGATCCAAGAACCTCCCGCGGGGGCGAATCGTCAAGGACGATACGCTGACTGAAATCGTCCTTCATCCGCCGAAGAACCAGGACGACCTTGGACGGATTCGGGGCCTTTCCGCGGGATGGCGGAACAACGACATCGGCGCGAGGCTGATCGCGGCCCTTCAGACAGCCAAGCCGCTTGAGCCGAATGAGATGCCGGATCGCGAACCCAAGCGCCCCGGCCTCACCAAGGACGGCGTGCTGGTAAGCGACTTGCTCAAACTCCTTCTCAAGATCCGCTCAAAAGAGGCTGGAGTTGCCGCGCGTCTGATCGCCCGTTCAGACGACCTCGAGGCACTTGCCGCCGGGGTCCGCAAGGATCTCAACATCCTCTCCGGCTGGCGTTACCAGGAATTCGGCAAGGACGCCCTCGATCTCGTCGAAGGGCGACTCGCCTTCGCCATCGAAAACGGAAAGCTGAAGATGAGCCGAGTCGCGACTGAGGAGACCGTCGATGCGTAGCTTTGCCTTCGTCACTCCGGCCCTCCTCGTCGCGTGCGCGACCGCTCCGGCAGAGCCCATCGTCCACGGCGAAACTCCGGGGCACACGTGCGATGCCGGTGGAACCGATCGCTTCATCGGCCAGGCTGGGACCGAAGAGTCGGGCGCCGCGATCCAGCGCGCGACGCATGCGGCCGTGCTTCGCTGGGCGCCGCCTGGTTACATGCTGACAATGGATTTTCGCGCCGACCGGGTGACGGTCACGCTCGATGAAGGCTACAAGATCACGAAGATCCGTTGCGGCTAGGCCGCGGATCAGAGGGGGGTAAATCGATGCGTAAGCTAATGTTATTCGTGCCCCTGTCGTTGGTGGCGTGCGCCGCGGGCGCCCAACAGCGTGTCCAGATCGATTCGGTTTGGTCGGGCACGAAGTGCACGCAATCGGTCGGCCTCGACAGTTTCAAAGGAGAGACCGCGAGCGTCGATCTCGCGGCGCGGATCATGATGGCCTCACGCGCTCACCATCTTCGCTGGGTGCCCTACGGGGGAGAGGCCAAGCTCAATCAGGGCGCCAACCGGGTTACCGTCCAGCTCGACCAGCAAAACAAGGTCGTTTCCGCACTTTGCGGGTGACGGTTTAGGCCGCCTCTCCGATCATCTTCGATTCGATTAACGCCCGGCGAATCGTCGGCAAGCTGAGGCGTGCCCGCTCGCCGATCGCGAATCGGTCGATCGCCTCCACCGCGCGCTCCGCGGTCCAATAATCGCGATGCAACCGATCGGCCATGAATCGCAGGGCGTCGGCGGGAATGTGCAGCCCTCGATCCGCAAAGAACAGCTGGATGAGCGCTCCGAACAGCTGATCGTCCGGATGATGAATCCGAATCACGGGAGTGACCGCGAGCCGCGTTTTCAGATCAGGTAGCCTCGGTGTCCACGCGGGTGGAACCTCGTCCGCGATCATGATCAGCGGCCGGCCGCTGTCCTGGGCCTGGTTCCAAGCGTGGAACAGTTCCTCTTCATCCCGCTGCTCGGCGTCGTCGAACAGGCGCCCGCCGACCCGCTCGACGAAACTTCTCCCAAGCAGAGTTCGGCCGGATCGCCGAGGCCCGGTCAGGATGGTCGCCTTGACCGGCCACAAGCTCCACTTGCGGAAATGTTCAAACGCATCGCGATTGGCATCCGACAGGATGAATCGAACGTCGCCCTCCGTTTGCGGCCAGTCGAGCGGAAGCGCGATCTGGTCGGGGCCCTGCTTCATCATTGCGCCCCTTGTCCTCGCGGCGGAGTGGGCTGAGGCGGAGGCTGCGCCGGTTGCGGCGGCGGTGGAGGCGGCGGCAGCGGCGGGGGCTTGCCGGAGGCGGAGCGCATCGTCAGCACGTTCCCACCGGATGTCTCGACGATCCAGCCGCGGCCACCGAGCTTTGCGGCAAGTTCCGCAAGGCTGCCATGATAGGACACGAGCACGTAGCTGACCCCGGTCGGGTTGATCAGTTGCGGTGTCGCCGAGTCGATGCCGCCCATGGTTCTCAGGTGCGCCATGGCGAAATTGTAGATGTTGACGTCGCCGCCGGAATTGATCTGCACCTGGACCGAGCTCGACGTCGTGGTTGGCTTCACCGGCTGCTCGACCGGGATGGGAAGCGGCGGCGGCGGCAGATCGAGCGACGAATCGCGCACAAGTCGTCCGGCGCTCAGCGCCGTTGAGAAGAGCTCGTCCATCCGCCGAACGCCCTCGGCCATGAGCGCGGGAATCCCGTTGCCGTTTTGCGTCGTCAGCGTGAAACCCCCGACGATCTGATTGTCCGGCCCGTGTCGCGCCACGAAGGTCGCCCGCGCCGGTCCGCCCGGGTACAGCCGCTGAAGCTGGACTTCGGCGACGAGAATGTCGGCCGCTCCGTAAAGATCGATGATGTTTCGCCACCAGCCGCGGCCGGGACGCTCAGTCTGGGCGGCATTGACCAGCATCGGGTCGACTCCCAGGCCGCTCACCCGGACGTAATCGATGGAGCTTTGCGAGGTCCGAAATTGGGCCCAGGCGCGCTGCCATGCATTTCTCAGCTCGACGCTGGTTTCTGCCCCGCCGGTAACCGTCACCGGAATGAGCAGCATCGGGACCGACCGCTGAACCTGGCCGCCCTCCACCCCGAGAAACGGTGCCGCGCGAGCTCGGTCGAAGAGGATTCCGAGATCGGCGATATAGCGGTTGGGCCCGATTTGCTCGCGCTCGACATTGATCGAGCTGACGATGTCGTCGAGCGTCGAATCCGGCAGGTTCGGCGCCTGGCTGATCGGCGCATTGTGCATCTTCGCCCACAAGGCGCGGAAGCCCTGGCGCTGAGCGATTCGCCAGCCTGAATAGCGGGCGGTCATGGCATCGCTTCCGCCGACGTCGACGTGGATGCCGCCGATCTCGAGCGTGCCAGAGCTGTCGAGCGGAAGGATGCCGCGTTCGCCGGTCTCGAGCTGCGCATAGACGGCGCCCGAAATTGCGGCGGCGGCGGCGAGCAGTGCGATCGGGATTGCGAAATGGCGGCGGAGCATTGGCGGCGTCTTTTGGCGACAACGGCGTGGAAATCCAAGCGGGATGTGGTTAGCAGCCACATCCCGCTTGCCCTGAGCTCGTCGAAGGGCTGCATTTTCCTGTGCGAAGAAGAAGGACAGGCCTTCGACAAGCTCAGGCCGAACGGAATGGAATGAGCCTAACCTACAAAGACGCCGGAGTGTCGATCGACGCCGGAAATGCGCTGGTGAAGGCGATCGGACCCCTCGCGCGCTCGACGGCTCGTCCCGGCGCAGAGGCCGAACTCGGCGGTTTCGGCGGCTTCTTCGACCTGAAATCGGCGGGCTATTCCGATCCCTTGCTGGTCGCGGCGAACGACGGGGTCGGGACCAAGCTCAAGCTCGCCATCGAAACCGGCCGGCACCACGGCGTCGGCATCGACCTGGTCGCAATGTGCGCTAACGATTTGATCGTCCAGGGCGCGGAGCCTTTGTTTTTCCTGGATTATTACGCGACGGGGAAACTCGATAATGAGGTCGCGGCTGCGGTGGTCGCGTCGATTGCCGAAGGGTGCAGGCAGGCGGGCTGCGCGCTCATCGGCGGCGAGACCGCCGAAATGCCGGGGATGTATTCGGAAGGCGATTACGACCTTGCCGGCTTTTGTGTCGGTGCGGTCGACCGCGACAAAGTGCTTACCGGAGAGAACATTTCACCCGGCGACGTCATTCTCGGCCTTGCCAGCTCCGGAGTGCACAGCAACGGCTTCTCGCTGGTCCGGCGGATCATCGCCGATAAGGGCTGGAAGCTCGACCAGCATCTGCCTTCGGCGGCTGGGCGGACCCTTGCCGAGGTTCTGCTCGAGCCGACCCGCATCTACGTTCGCTCGCTTCTCCCGCTCGTCCAACAAAGCCGCATCAAGGGGCTCGCCCATATCACCGGCGGCGGACTTCTCGAGAATATTCCGCGGGTTCTGCCCGATGGTTTGCACGCCGTCGTCGACACCCAGTCGTATGATCGTCCTGCGATCTTCGACGAACTTCAAGCAGCCGGCGGAATCGCGCCCGAAGAAATGGCGCGAACCTTCAACTGCGGGATCGGAATGGCGGTGATCGTCAGCGAAGGAGAGGCGAATTCGGTAGCCTCCGCCCTCGAAGGCGCCGGGGAGACCGTCTTTCGGATCGGTCGGATAGAAGGCGGCCGGCGCGGTTGTACCGTCACGGGCGAAGGCTGGTCCGCGACCTATCATGCGTGATCCGAAGCGCGTCGCCATCCTCATTTCGGGCCGCGGGAGCAACATGCGGGCCCTGGTCGAGAGCGCGAATGGCTACGACGTGGTCCTGGTGGCGTCCAACAAGCCCTATGCCGAGGGTCTTGACTGGGCCCGAGCGCGGGGGCTTCCGACCTGGACGTGGGACAGCAAGCGCGTCGACAAGGAAGAATTCGACCGGACGCTGAGTGCTACGCTCGTGGAACATCGCGTCGGAACGATCGTGCTCGCGGGATTCATGCGCATCCTCTCGCCCTGGTTCATCGAGGAATGGCGCGGTCGAGTGCTCAATATCCACCCTTCCCTCCTGCCCAAATACCGCGGGCTCGATACGCATCGGCGCGCCCTCGAAGCCGGCGATGCGGTCCATGGCTGCTCGGTTCACATCGTCACCGAAGACCTGGACGCTGGGGAGGTTCTCGGTTCGGCTGAAGTTCCAATAGAGGCCGGGGACACGGTGGAAAGCCTGGAGCAGCGCGTGCTTGCCGCCGAGCACAAGCTCTATCCTCAGCTGCTCGAGGAGTTTGTTGGCCGGTGAGCAATGTTCTCGACAAGGTGCGCGCTGCCGCGCTCGATTTGCCGGAGACCGAGGAAAAGCTGTCGCACGGGCAACCCACCTTCTTTGTGGCCGGCAAGCAGTTCGCCCAGTTCCGCGACAACCACCACGGTGACGAGCGCACGGTCGTGTGCGTGAAGACCAGCGGTCTCGATGAGCAGGCCATGCTGCTCGAATCGGACCCCGAGACCTATTCCAGGCCCGCATACCTCCATCACGCGGGCTGGATTTCAATCAACCTCAGCGGCGAGAAGGTCGACTGGGGCCATGTCGCTGACCGCATTGCGGCGAGCTGGGAACTTGCGGCGCCGCGGCGATTGCTCGAAGCTGGGGGCCGATGAACGAGAGCGAAAAACGCCGCTGGATCAACCTGGGGGAGATTATCGCCATCGCGGCGCTGATCGTCTCCGCGATCGGCGTGTGGATCGCCTGGAAGAGCAGCTCGAACGACCAGCCGACGCGCGTCGTCGAGCAACGTCAGCCGATCCCGCTGACCCTTAGAGGCAAGCGGGAGGATGATGGGACCCGCCTCGAAATCAGTCCGGTCGAGGCGAGCCACTCGCTGGAATCCCTCAAGGTCACGCTGCCCGGTGCGCGGACGATCAATATCGGCAGCGATGGCGAGCTAAGGGCGAGCGACGTCGAATCCGCGCTAACCGGCCATGAGGCCGAAGAAAAGAATCATACTTACGCCATCCGGGTCCGGATCAACGCCAGATATGTCGAAGCCGGGAAGGATCGCCAGGCTTCGGGCAGCTATACTCTCAGCTACATGTGGAAGAGTGGCGGCCTGTTCAGCGGCCGGTCGCTTCACCTCGTCGCTCTCAGCCGTTAGCCGACGATTTCTTCGGGCCTGAAGAAGAAGGCGATCTCGATCGCGGCATTCTCGTCACTGTCGGATCCGTGCACCGAATTGGCCTCGATCGATTCGGCATAGGTCTTGCGGATCGTGCCCTCCGCGGCGTCATCGGGATTGGTCGCGCCCATCACGTCCCGGTTGAGCTTCACGGCGTCCTCGCCTTCCAGCACCTGTACCACGACCGGGCCTGACGTCATGAAGGTGCAGAGATCGTTGTAGAACGGCCGCTCCTTGTGGACGGCGTAAAAGCCCTCCGCCTGGTCGCGGCTCATGTGGATTCGCTTCGAGGCGACGACGCGAAGGCCCGCGTCTTCCAGCATCTTGGTGACAGCGCCCGTAAGGTTGCGGCGAGTAGCATCGGGCTTGATGATCGAAAAGGTGCGCGTGACGGCCATGGCCGGGCGGTCTCCTGTGATGGGTTGGTTTGGAAGTTGGGCGAGCGCCTAGCCGCGCGGGCCAATCGGGGCAAGGCTCAGCTCTTGTTGACCCACTTTCCCGCTTCTTGAGCCCAATAGCGCCGCTCGACCCCCTCCCTGCCGGCGAGCAGCTTCCACGCCAGTCGGGCGCCTTCCAGGCTGGCGCTGTCGAACAGGTAGAAAGCCCGGTCGTAGGCGAGGGCTGCGTCGCGCCACTCGCCGTCGGCGATCAGCAGGTTCCGAGCGAGATTGGGGGCGTCGGGACTGGTCGAAAGCAGGATCGGCTGCCGGGCGTCGTCCGTGCCGCCAGCGACGCCGTGCGGCAGGAAGCTCGTCGCGCCCTGGTCCCAAAGCTGGCGGTCCAGACGGGCAAGCGAGCCCTCGTCCGACGCCACGATGAGGAGCCTCCCGTCCTGCGCCAGGATTTTCTCGGCGATGCTCGCAATCACCTGCTCGGGCGGGCTTCCACCGAGCTGGTAGAAGTCGACCTGCACCGGATCAGCGCTCGATCACGTCCGCGACATATTGGTCGATCAACCGCACGCCGTATCCGGTCGCGCCCTTGTCGTAGGTCGTTCCGGCCTTCTCGGACCACGCCTTGCCCGCCATGTCGACATGCGCCCAGCGGACGCCTTCGTCGACGAATCGCTGGATGAACTGAGCCGCGGTGATCGAGCCCCCCTCGCGCGGCCCCACATTCTTCACGTCGGCGATCGGCGAATCGATCAGCCGGTCGAACGATTCGGCCAATGGCATCCGCCAGAGCTTGTCCCCGCTTTCCTCTCCGACCTTGAGCAGCTGCGCGGCGAGCTCTTCGTTGTTGGAGAACAAGCCCGCCCACTCGTGACCGAGGCTGACCAGGATCGCTCCGGTCAGGGTGGCAAAATCGACGATCGCCGAGGGCTTAAAATTCTTCTGAACGTAAGCGATCGCGTCAGCCAGGACGAGCCGCCCCTCGGCATCGGTGTTGATGACCTCGACGGTCTGGCCGCTCATCGTCGTGACCACGTCACCCGGCCGCTGCGCATTGCCGCCCGGCATATTCTCGACCAGGCCGCAGATGCCGACGACATTCGCCCTGGCCTTGCGCAAGGCAAGCGCCTTGAAAGCGCCGACGACGGCGCCGGCGCCGCCCATGTCCCATTTCATAGCTTCCATGCCCTGCGCGGGCTTGATCGAGATTCCGCCCGTGTCGAAGGTCACGCCCTTGCCGACGAATGCCGTAGGTTGTCCGCCCTCGCCGCCTCCATTCCATTTCAGGATCAGCAGCCGCGGCTCGCGGATCGAACCCTGGGCGACACCCAGAAGAGCGCCCATTCCAAGCTTCTGCATCGCCGGGCGATCGAGGACTTCGATTTCGACGCCAGTCCCTTCGAGCGAGGCCTTCACCCGCTCGACGAAGGTTTCCGGATAGACGACGTTCGGAGGCTCGGTGACGAGCTCGCGCGTGAGCTCCGTTCCCTTGACCACCGGCGCCCACCGCGACGCATAGCGCTGCCCCGCCTCGGCAGGCGCCCCCACGATCACGACCTCGGTCAACGTCGGCTTCTGCTTGTCCTTCAGCGTCGTGCGATACCGGTCATAGCGCCACGAGCGGAGGGCAGCGGCAAGGCCGACTTTGGCTGCGGCGTCCGCGTCGTAACCGAGCCCGCCAAGGTCGATGACCGCGATCGCTTCACCCGACGTCAGCAGCCTGGCCGCAACATTGCCGCCGAGCTTCTCTGCCGCCGCGGCCGGCGCGTCGGTTCCAGTGCCGACGACGAGCAGCCGCCGGGCCGTGCCGGAATCGTCGAAGAAATGCTCGGCCACGCTCGAAGTTTCGCCATCGAAGCGCTGACGTTCGAGCGCCGCGTTCGCCGCCGCCTCCCCGCTCCCGAGCGAGCCAAGGGTCTTCCGGTCCTTCCCTGCGACCGGCAACACCAAAGCATAGCCCCCCTCGGGCCGGCGGTCGGCGAAGCGAATTTGCATTCTTCGTAGTCCCTGAAAATGCGAACGTTGCGGCGGGCTTTAGGGTCCAGACCCACGACCGGCAATGGTCCGGGCGGCGGATTGTCGGACCGCACTCAAGGTGCGATAGGCCGACGCTGGAAGAGAGTGGAAGAACGGCGGGATTGGCAGCGTTGCGTGGGACATTCGCCTGGTGGACAGCGCTGCCGATGCTGCTTGCCGTCCCCGGCGCGGCATATGCGGCCCAGCCCGCGCAAGCCGAGCAGGTCCAAACCATCGAATTCAGTGCCGACCAGGTCGTCTACGATAGCGACAATGACGTTGTGACGGCGACCGGCGCCGTCCGAATGAATCGCGAAGGCAATTATCTCGCTGCCGACCAAGTGATCTGGGACCGCAAGTCAGGCCAGGTCCACGCGCAGGGCAACGTGGTCGTCCTCACTCCGCAGGGCGACAAGCTCATCGGAGAGAACGTCGCCCTGACCGACACCTTGCGGGACGGCACGGTAAACAATCTGCTGCTCATCCTGGAATCCGGGGGTCGCCTCGCTGCGGCGCGCGGAACTCGCAGCGGCAATGTTACGACACTCGAAAACGCGATTTATTCGCCTTGCCCGGTGATCGGGCCAACGGGGTGCCCGCGCCGGCCGAGCTGGTCGATTACCGCAGTCAAGGTCATCGACGACCCCGCCCACCAGCGCGTCCGCTTCCAAGGCGGGCGGCTGCAGCTTTTCGGCATCAACCTTCCACTGCTGCCGATCTTCAGCATCGGTACCGGCAATGACGGAATTACGGGCTGGCTCGTCCCGGATATCAGTTACTCGACCAAGAAGGGGCTCGAGCTCGCGGTTCCCTATCATTGGCAGATCGCACCGAACCGCGATCTCACCATCACGCCCCATGCGTATAGCGGCGTCTATCCGGCGCTTGAGGGGAAATATCGTGAGGTCAACCGGCTTGGCGCCTTCCAGCTGGGCGGCTTCGTGACCTACGGGACCATCGAGAGTGCCGATCCCACGGCGATCGACGAGAACGAAGGTCGCGGCATCCGCGCTTATGGCGAAGCCAACGGCAAGTATCAGCTGGATCCCTTCTGGAGTGTGACAGGCTCATTCCGCTGGGCGAGCGACAAGACAGTGACCCGGCGCTACGACCTCACGCGCGACGACCGGCTTCGAAACTTCATAAATGTCGAGCGGATTTCACCCGATTCCTACATTTCGATCGCCGGCTGGGCTTTCCAGGGACTGCGCGTCGACGACGTTCAGAAGCAGATGCCGATCGCTCTTCCGGCGATGGACGCCCGCGTTCGCTTCGGTGGAGTATTCGGCGGCAAAATCGAAGTTCAGGCGAACAGCCTTTCGATTGTTCGGATCGAAGGCCAGGATAGCGAGCGCGCCTTCGCGAGCGCGAAATGGGATCTTCGAAAGCTGACCCCATGGGGGCAAGAGCTGGACATCACCGCGTTCGTGCGCGGTGACGTCTATCATACCGACGAAGCCGAGAGCACGCCCGTGCCCATCTACAGGGGAGCCAACGGCTGGCACACGAGGGGCATCGCGGCGCTCGCGGCGGATCTCAAATGGCCATTCGTAGGCCCGGCGTTTGGAGGCATTCAGCGCCTCGTCCCCCGCGTGCAGCTCGTCCTCACGCCGCCCACACCGAACCTCGATATTCCCAATGAAGACGCCCGTTCGATCGACCTGGAGGACAGCAACCTGTTCGCGCTCAACCGCTTCCCCGGATACGACCGGTGGGAAGACGGGTCGCGCATCACTTATGGCGTCGACTGGTCGCTGGACCGCCCGAACCTGTCGATCATGACGACCATCGGGCAAAGCTATCGAATCGTCGGCAGGCCCGGAATTTTCCCTGAAGGAACAGGACTTACGGATCGCCTTTCCGACGTTGTAGGAAGAACTAGAATCCGCTTCGGTCGACTGATCGACATCACGCATCGGTACCGCATCGACAAAGACAATTTCGCCTTTCGCCGTAACGAGCTCGACCTGACGGTGGGGACGGAGCAGACCTATGCGCAGATCGGCTATCTCCGCCTGAATCGCGACATCGACCCGGCCATCGAGGATTTGCGGGACAAGGAGGAACTTCGCGTTGCGGGAAGGATCAAGTTTGCGCGCTACTGGTCGGTTTTCGGAGCCTCGGTGATCGACCTCACGGGCAAGGATGAAGATCCTTTATCGCTCGCCGACGGCTATGCACCGGTCCGCAATCGCCTCGGAATTTCTTACGAAGACGACTGCCTGGAGCTTGGCCTGACGTGGCGGCGCGACTATGAGCATATCGGGGCATTCCGAAAGGGAAGCACTTTCGGATTTCATTTGGCTTTGAAAGGTCTCGGTCGCTAAGCCTGCGTTCAGCGGGCTTGCGTAAACGCCTTCAACCTATCGGGCTGGGAAGTAAGGGAAAAGAAGAGAGTGGCATTGAGTTTCCAAGGGATTTCAGCGCGCGCCTGGTACGCGACCGCCGCGCTCATACTCGCCACCGCCTCATCGGCGATCGCCCAACAGCCCGGCCAGGCGACGAACTCCGCCCAGCCGGACAGCACGAGCGCGCTCAGGCTTCCGCAAAATCCGCAGGTTTTCGGGACGGCAATGCCTTCGGTCGTGAAAGCGACCGCGATCGTCAATGGCGACGTCGTCACCCAGACCGACGTCGACCAGCGCCTCGCTTTGCTGGAGATCGCCAACGGCGGGAAGATCCCGGCTGAAGAGCTCGATCGCCTACGCCAGCAGGTCCTTCGCAACCTCATCGACGAAACGCTTCAGATCCAGGCGGCGAAGACCGAAAAAATCACGATCAAGCCGTCGGACATCGACCGCACGGTGACCCGCGTGGCGGGGAATGTGAAGCAAACGCCGGACCAGCTCGCTTCATTCCTCGAGGCCAATGGCTCGTCGATCAAATCGCTGCGCCGGCAAATCGAAGGCGAAATCGCCTGGCAGCGCCTGCAGCGCGCGAAGATCGAAAGCAGCGTCAGCGTCGGCGACGACGAAGTGAAAGCCGTGATCTCCAAGATCGAAGCTTCGAAGGGCACGGAAGAATATCGGGTCGGCGAAATCTTCCTGTCGGCCACACCGGCAACTGAAACGCAGGCGGTCGCCAACGCGAACAAGATTCTGGAACAGTTGAGGGCGGGCGCATCCTTCGCCGGCTACGCCCGGCAATATTCCGAAGCCTCGACCGCGGCCGTGGGCGGGGATCTCGGCTGGGTCCGACCCGAGCAGCTGCCGCAACCGCTCGCTGCGGTCTTGCGGCAGATGGCCCCCGGCCAGATCAGCAATCCGATCACCATTCCGGGCGGAGTGTCGATCCTCGCCGTCCAGGACACGCGGAAGATCCTGACTCCAGACGCCCGCGACGCGGTCCTGAGCCTAAAGCAGATATCGATCGCTTTCCCCAAAGGAACCACGCGGGCGCAGGCCGAACCCATGGTCGCTCGCTTCGCGGAGGCTGCCAAGACTGTCGGGGGCTGTGGCGGCGCCGACAAGATGGCCACGGATTTCCATGCCGAGATCGTCCAGCAGGACCAGGTCAAGATGCGGGATCTGCCGCCGGCCCTGCAGCAGCTGATGATGCCGATGCAGGTCGGTCAGGCCACCCAGCCGTTCGGCTCCCTCGACGAGGGCGTCCGGGTGCTCGTAATCTGCGGCCGCGACGAGGTCGACCCCACGGCGCCGACTTATGACGAGGTCTTCAACCAGCTCAACGAAGAGCGGCTGAACCTGCGGGCCCGTCGGTACCTGCGCGACCTTCGCCGGGATGCGGTGATCGAATTCCGCTAGAGCTGCTTTTCCGTTAGACGCCACTTCCGTGGCCTCTGACTCACCGGAACCGCTTGCAATCTCGATCGGCGATCCGGCCGGGATTGGGCCTGAGGTTCTCGCAAAATGCTGGGACAACCGCGCGAGCTTCGGCCTGCCACCGTTTGTCGCGATCGGCGATCCGCGTTCGATCGAGGCCGTTTGGGACGGCCCGATCGAGATCATCGCCGATCCTCGCGAGGCAGATTCAGCCTTCGACATCGGACTTCCGCTTATCCAGCTCGCCGCGGCGGAGGCGGACGTTCCTGGACATCCGAGCATCGCTGGAGCGCACTGCTCCCTCGACTCGCTCGAACTTGCGGTGGGGCTCGCGCGATCGGGTTCCGCTGCGGCGGTCGTAACCGGGCCGGTGGCCAAGGAGCAGCTCTACGCGATCGGTTTTGCTCACCCCGGCCAGACCGAATTCGTCGCCGAGCGATGCGGCGTCGCCTCCGCCAACGTCGCGATGATGCTTGCCGGCCCGACTCTGCGGACGGTCCCCGTTACGACCCATCTCGGACTGGCGACGGTGCCGAGGCACCTGACGACGAGCCTGATCGAAGCCCGCGGTCGGGCCGTTCTTCGCGGTCTCCAACGTAATTTCGGGATCGCCGACCCGCGGTTGGCGATCGCCGGCCTCAACCCGCATTCCGGCGAAGGCGGAGCGCTCGGCCGCGAGGAGATCGAAATCATCCAACCCGCGATCGCGGTCCTTGCCGACGAAGGCTGGCGAGTGACCGGGCCCCATCCCGCGGACACGCTCTTTCATGCGTGCGCGCGAGCGAATTACGACGCGGCCCTGTGCATGTACCACGACCAGGCGCTGATTCCGGTGAAAGCGCTGCATTTCGAGGACGCGGTCAACGTCACACTCGGCCTTCCGATCATTCGGACGGCACCCGATCACGGCACCGCTTTCGACATCGCGGGTCAGGACAAAGCTGATCCCCGGCCCATGGCTGCAGCAATCGGGATGGCAGCCGAATGCGCGCTGCACAGAGCCGCGACCCCGTGAGCGGCGGACCCGAGCCGCTGCGCGATGTCATCGCCCGGCACGGGCTTAGTGCGAGCAAGGCGCTCGGACAGAATTTCATCCTTGATCGGCAGTTGCTCGGCCGGATCGCCGCAATACCCGGGCCGCTCGAGGGGCGGACGGTCTACGAAGTCGGGCCCGGCCCCGGCGGGCTGACCCGCGCTTTGCTTGACGCCGGGGCGAAGGTGGTCGCTGTGGAGCGCGACCGCCGGTGCCTCCCGGCGCTTGCCGAGCTCGAGCATGAGTTTAAGGGCAGGCTGATCATCATCGGCGACGATGCGCTCCAAGTAGATGAGCGAGCGCTTGCCGGGGAAGGTGCGCACGTCGTCGCTAACCTGCCCTACAATGTCGGTACCGCGCTGCTCCTGCGCTGGCTGGCGGCAGACCGGTGGCCGCCGTGGTGGAGTTCGCTGACGTTGATGTTCCAGAAGGAAGTCGCCGACCGCATCGTCGCGGGGCCCGGTGAGGACGCTTACGGGCGGCTCTCGATCGCCGCCCAGTGGCGCTCGAGCCCCCGGATCGCCATGACTCTCAAGCGGTCGGCCTTCGTCCCGCCGCCCAAGGTCACCTCCGCGGTCGTGCACATCCTGCCCGCCGATGCGCCCGTCGGAGTGGATGCGAAGGTCATCGAACGAGTCACCGAGGCGGCGTTCGGCCAGCGCCGGAAGATGCTGCGCTCCAGCCTGAAGCGCCTGCCTGGCGCGCTGGAGGCGCTCCACAGCCTTGGAATCGACGCGCGGCGCCGGGCCGAAACCCTCAGCGTCGAAGACTATGTGAAGCTGGCGCGAGCTTTGTCTTAATTGTTCTTCGGAACGTCCGGCGCCTTCGCCGACGCAACCGACGGCCCGCGCGTGATCGCGGCGGAGAGCTGCGCGAGCTGAGGGCACCCCTTGCTGCAGATCGTCTGCAACTTCTGGAGATTGGCTTGCGCCCGGGCCGTAGCGCCGAGCTCGACCATCGCTTCGCCCTGGACGGCGATCGCGTCCGGATCGTTGGGCTCGAGCAGCAGCGCCTTGTTCGCCATGCGGATCGCCTTGCCGTACAGTCTCTGCTTTTCGGCGACCCGTGCGAGGTCGACGAACGCCCAGCGGTTCCGCGGGTCGACGGCCAGCGACGCTTCCAATGCATCTTCGGCCTGATCGAATTTCGCGGAAGCGAGGAAGGTCTCCCCTTGCTTCTGCAGCTCAACGGATTTGGGCGCGATCTGATTGTCCGGCCGCTGCCCGGCGACGGGCGCGGAAACAGCCATGGCGGCGAAGCTCACGGCAAGGACAGGGGCAAGAAAACGCATCAATTTCTCTCCACTCAGCCGCGCCCACCTAGCATGGGCGGCGGAGGCGCGCGACGAAAAAGCCATCGGTGCCGTCGTGCCCTGGGGTCAACAGCCTGCCGGCACCATCCAAACGCCCCGCGGCGAACGGCGTTTCCTGCACAATCCATGATGAACGGCGGCTGATAAAGGCGGCAATCTGGCCTGCCCCTTCGCGGGACAGGAGGGAGCAAACCGCATAGACCAGAATCCCGCCGGGCCGGACGAATTCGGCGCCGATGTCGAGCAGGCGCGCTTGCAACTCGATGACACGGTCGAGGCGATCCGGTGTCAGCCGCCAGCGACCCTCCGGGTTTCGCCGCCACGTGCCGCTTCCCGAACAGGGGGCGTCGACCAGGACGAGATCGGCTTTGCCCCGCCAATCGTCCAGCTCGGCGATTTCGTTCGGCGGGTTCAGGAGCCGCGTTTCCACCGCCGCTCCTGCCCGCGCCGCACGCGGCGGGAGCTTGGCGAGCCGTGCGCGATTGCTGTCGGTTGCGAGGATTCGGGCCTTCGGCGCTGCAGCCGCAAGAGCAAGCGCCTTCCCGCCCGCGCCCGCGCAGAGATCGAGAATGGCTTCGCCGTCCTTCGCTTCGCACGCAAGCGCAATGAGCTGGCTGCCTTCGTCCTGCACTTCGATGAGGCCCGCCTTGAACGCGGGATGGTCGTCGACCCTGCTGTCGGGCGGAAGGCGGAGCCCCCACGGGCTGACCGGCGTGGCTTCGGCGGCGGGGAATTGGCATAGAATGTCGTCTCGCGAAGCGCGCGCGGCATTCACCCGCAAGTCGAGCGGGGCTCGTTCGAGCAAGCCTGGCCATTCGGCCTCGGCAACCCGAGGCGACAGCTCCGTTCGAAGCCATTCGGGAACGATGCCTCCCTCGACCGCCGGCTCGTCCGCAGCGAGTTCGGCCGG
>JBKPOO010000041.1:0-9389 GCA_046733175.1 Pseudomonadota bacterium | reverse complement strand
ATCATATCCCCGGCGGGCCTCCGGGCAGCCCGGACGAGGACGGCGACCGCTTCGTCGAGATCTGGAACCTGGTGTTCATGCAATATGAGCAGGCGGCGAACGAGATCGTCTCCGAGCTGCCGAAGAAGAGCATCGACACCGGCATGGGGCTCGAGCGCATCGCCGCGGTCATGCAGGGCATCCACGACAATTATGAAACCGACACGTTCAAGGCGCTGATCGCCGCTTCGGGTGCGCTCACCAGCAACAATGCCCCGGATTCCGTCACGAGCCACCGGGTCATTGCCGATCATCTGCGGACTTCCGGCTTCCTCGTCGCGGACGGAGTGCTTCCGGCTAACGAGGGCAGGGGCTATGTCCTCCGCCGGATCATGCGCAGGGCGATGCGCCACGCGCATTTGCTCGGCTCGAGCGAGCCCTTGATGTACCGCCTCGTGCCGGCCCTGGTCGCGGAGATGGGCGCGGCTTTTCCCGAGCTGGTTCGCGCGCAGCCTTTGATCGAGGCAACGTTGCAGCAGGAAGAAACCCGCTTCCGCCAGACGCTCGTGACCGGGAACAAGCTGCTCGACGAGGCCAGCGCCGATCTGCCGGAAGGGGGCACGCTTCCCGGCGAGACGGCGTTCAAGCTCTACGACACATATGGTTTTCCGTACGACCTGACCGAGGACGCGCTGCGATCGCGCGGGCTCAGCGTCGATCGCGAGGGATTCGACGCGGCCATGGCCGAGCAGAAGGCCAAGGCGCGTGCCGCCTGGAAAGGCTCGGGCGCGAAGGCGAGCGAGGAGATCTGGTTCGACCTCGCCGAGCAACATGGAGCGACCGAGTTCACCGGCTATTCCGGCGACGAGGGCGAGGGGGTCGTCCTGGCGATCGTCAAGGACGGCGCGCGGGTCGATCAGGCCGAGGTTGGCGACACCGTCGAACTGCTGCTCAACCAAACGCCCTTCTACGGTGAGAGCGGGGGGCAGATCGGCGACACCGGCAAGCTGACCACGCTGAAGGGCTTTGAAGGGGAGGTCGAGGATACGTCGAAGCCGCTCGGCAAGCTTCACGTGCTCCGGACCAAGGTCGCGAAGGGCGAACTTGCGGTCGGCGAGACGGTACACCAGGTCGTCGACGCCGAGCGCCGCAACCGGGTGCGCGCGAACCACAGCGCTACGCATTTGCTTCACGCCGCGCTTCGCCGGCATCTTGGCACGCACACCACCCAGAAGGGCAGCCTCGTCGCGCCCGACTATTTCCGCTTCGATTTCTCGCATCCCAAGGCCCTGACCCGCGAGGAGATCGAGACGGTCGAGGCCGAAGTGAACGCGCAGATCCGCTCCAACGAGACGGTGACGACGCGGTTAATGACTCCGGACGAAGCGATTTCGGCGGGCGCGATGGCCCTGTTCGGTGAGAAATATGGCGACGAGGTCCGAGTGCTCTCGATGGGCCACGATTCCGACGCCGATTATTCGGTCGAACTGTGCGGCGGGACCCACGTCCGGGCGCTCGGGGATATCCAGCTGTTCAAGATCATTAGCGAAAGCGCGGTTTCAGCAGGTGTCCGCCGGATCGAGGCGCTAACCGGCGAGGCGGCGCGCCAGTGGCTCAGCGACCGCGATACGAAGCTTCGCGAAGCCGCGGCCACCTTGAAGTCTTCACCGGACGAAGTGCCGGCCCGCATCGCTTCGCTAGTCGACGAGCGCAAACGGCTCGAGCGCGAGCTGGCGGACGCGAAGAAGCAATTGGCCATGGGGGGCGGCGGCGCCAAGGCGGTCGCCGCGGCTCCCGAGGACGTGAACGGCCACAAATTCCTCGGCCAGGTGGTCGAAGGGCTCGACCCCAAGGGCCTGCGCGCCGCAGTCGACGAGATGAAGAAGGCACTGGGGTCTGGCGTCGCCGCGCTCGTCGCCGTCAACGAAGGTCGAGCGAGCGTTGCGGTTGGAGTTACCGATGACCTTGCCGGCCAGGTGAGCGCGGTCGAGTTGGTGAAGGCCGCGGTGGCGGCGCTCGGCGGGCAGGGCGGGGGAGGCCGTTCCGACATGGCGCAAGGCGGCGGGCCCGATGGTTCGAACGCGAACGAAGCCCTCGACGCTATCAAGGACGCATTGGAGAAGGTTGCGGCGTGACGCCGCTTCCTTCCGGCCGGTATCTCACCGCAGGATTGCTGCTTCTTCCTTTGCTCTCGACGCCGGCGCCTGCGGACGTTCGCTCTCCTCTCGCAGGGATCTTCAGCAATGTCGCGTTGAGCCCGGAGTCTGGTGACCTTGGCGGGCTGGAGATCGAAATCCATCCCCACCCATCAACGGCTCATGCGTTCGTGGTTCTGTGCGAAGGGTGGTGCAACGAAGCCCACAGAGTTCCGGTGAAAATCAACGGAGCCAAGTTCGAACTCACCTTTGCTGAGCCGACTTACGACGCGTCCGGTGCGACAGCTGGCGAGATTCCCTATCGGGTGAGCGGGCGGCTAATCGGCCAGTCGCTGCTGGTCGACTTGAGAAGCGGTTTGCACGTCGATCGGCTACGGCTCACGAAGCGCTCGCAGCGCTTCGGACTGGACGTCGCCATGCCAGGGGGAGCTCCATGATCGACCTCACCTCCTCCGACCCCATCACCCTCAACGGTTCCTGCCATTGCGGGGCGGTGAAGTTCACGGCCGAATTGCCGCTGGGCCTCGCCTCGGCGAGACGCTGCACCTGCTCGATCTGCCGGATGCGCGGGGCGGTCGCGGTGACCTCGACGCACGATCGCTTCAAAATCACGCAAGGCGAGGACAAGCTGGCGACCTATCGCTTCAACACGATGACCGCCGAGCATCATTTCTGCTCGGTCTGCGGAATCTATACCCACCACAAGCGCCGATCGAACCCGGACCAGCTCGGGGTCAATGTCGCCTGCCTTGAAGGCGTCTCGCCCTTCGATTTCGCCGAGGTCGTGGTCTACGACGGCCAGCGACATCCTGGGGACAACCCGACGCATACGACCTACACCAAGGGCGTGTTGCGGTTCGAACCCGCGGAGGAGTAGGGGCGTCAATCCCCAGAACCGTTCGCCCTGAGCTTGTCGAAGGGCTGCATTTTCTCTTGGGAGGTGAAGGGCAGGGCTTCGACAGGCTCAGCCCGAACGGATTGGAGCAGCCCATGACCGACACCGTGACCACCGCCTTCGATCTCACCTCGCCGACCGAGGAGCAGTTCGACGCGCTCGTCGCCGACCTTGGCGAGGAGGAGAAGCACGTCCTACTCGAACATGGCACCGAAGCGCCGTTCTGCGGCACCTTCCTCGACGAGAAGCGTCCCGGGGTGTTCACCTGCCGGCTCTGCGGGCTCCCCCTGTTCCACGGGGGAACCAAGTTCGAGAGCGGCACGGGCTGGCCGAGCTTCACCCAGCCGTTCAATGAGGATCACCTGAAGACCATCCGCGACACGAGCTACGGGATGATCAGGACGGAGATCGTCTGCGCCCGCTGCGGGGCTCACCAGGGTCACGTCTTTCCGGACGGACCGCCGCCGACCGGTGAGCGCTATTGCATCAATTCGGTCAGCCTCGACTTCACGCCGCTCGGCGAACCACTGCCCGACAAGCTCGGCCGCGGGACGCCGGAAGGCGAGCCCGCCGCGTGAAGCGTTAATTTCCGTAAACCAGATCGCGTCATTCCCCGCTAACCGCCAAGCGGTAAATTTCGACTCAGCAGCCACTTGTTGTTGCGAGCTCAAGCGACTGCCCGAACGACGTAAGAAGCCCTGCCGCGAGCTGGAATGCTCCCCTCGCTCCCCCGGCCCGGCAGGGCTTCCAGTCCTTTCTCTCTCTTGCAGGAACTCTGTCGGCCAGCCGACGTTTGCTGGCCGGGTGGAACCTCATGGACGACAAGAGCCTCAATCTCTGGCGCCAGATCGAGCGCCTGCGCGGCGTTGATCGCAAGGGCCGGAGACGCTTCACGCCTCGTAAACAACGATAAACAGGGCGGATTTCCGCCTTTTCAAGGAACCGGTTCCGGCAGGGGACGTTCCGTCTTGTGGGTGGGCATCGCGTGCGACGGTGCAGGAACCGATGAACGAAGAAACTGTCAACCTGAGGCGGCAAATCGAGCGCTGTCGCCGAATCGCCAGTGTCATGACGGACGACGAAGTGCGTCATTCGCTGGAACATCTTGCCGAGGAATATGAAGCGCAGCTGCCCAAGCGCGGCGAGGGCTTCATGCTCCAGCTCAGGAACGAGGATCGCGACGACCCGCGCCGCCGCTGGGCTCGCCGCTAGCCGCCGAGCCTTTCATAGATGATGCGAATGCGGACCCATTCGCCTACCATGGGCTTACCGCCCTTGCGCGGCGGTCGGACCCTGAACTGCCACGCGGCCTGGCGCACCGCGCTCGCGAGATGCGATCCGGCCGGCGACTGGCCGAGCTCCACGCAATCGTCGACCCGGTTCCCGGGGATCGTCTTGCACGCAATGAGGCCCCAGCCGTCGGGCGCATTCCTCGGCAAATAGCCAGAAACCTCGGCGTCGGTGGGCTCGCGGGCCCACTCGGCTGCGTAGAGGATTTCGCCGTGCGGCCCGCGTCCGACCTCTTCGCTGTCGCCTTCGCCAGGGTTGCCCCTCGGCAGGTTCTTAAGGTCGGCCGCCGCCATCTGGTCGCTGCTCATCTCGATCCATGGCTGCGTCTTCGGCGTCGGAGGCGGCGGAGGAGCGATCGTCGGCTTCACCGGCAGGACGATCGGCGGCGGCTTCGGCACCGGCTTGTTGGGCTTCGCCGCGGCGGCTGTCGGATTGGCCTGGCGGCTGTGCGATTCGGGGATGAGATCGACGATCGTCGCTCGGCTCGATTTCCGGTCGGGCAGCGGGATCACCCCCAATGTAAGCAGGGCCAGCAGCAGCGCGCCGTTGACCGCGAGCGCGAGCGCAAGCCCCGAAGCTCGCCGCCGCAGCGGCGGACGCGAAAATGCGGATCGGGTCCGGTAAGAAGGCAAGGGTCTGGCTGGAATCCGTCAGGCGTCGCGAGTTCGGCTACGTTAGCCGCCCCGGCTATGAACCGCGAGTGAAAGGTCGCCAAACAGGGTTACAATTGCGGCAGTTCGCGCCTATCTACGCCTCGCTATCAGTCGCAAATTGACGGTCTAGGCGCTTTGCGGCTCCTTCTTCCTTCGCTTGCCGCCTCCTAGCACCAGGGGACCGACTTCCGGCTCCCCGCCAACCAAGGAAGGAACGGATCATGCCGGTCGGCACCGTCAAATTTTTCAACGAGAACAAGGGCTACGGCTTCATCCAACCCGACGGAGGCGGACAGGACGCATTCGTCCATATCACCGCCGTCGAGCGCTCCGGAATGCGCACCCTGCGCGAAAACCAGCGCGTCGCGTACGACCTGCAAGAGGATAACCGCGGCAAGATGAAGGCCGAGAACCTGCGCTCCGCCGACGAAGCGGAAGCCCCGGAAGCCGCAGCCGATGAAGCTCCGGCCGAGTCCGCCAGCGACGAGGGCGAGTGAGCGCCGTGGTGACGGCCAGTCATCGCAATACAAGTCTCGATTTCTACCTCGCCCGTGCCGCCCAGGCGCGGGCCGAGGGGGAGGCGGCGACGCTCGACCATGTGCGCGAGCGTTGCCGTCGTTCCGAAGCCGCGTGGCAGGCCCTTGCCGACCGCGCCGAGCGTTCCGAGCTGATGAAGGCCGCTGAGGCGCTGCGGAAGGCTGAAACGCAACCCTAAGCCGCGGTCAGGGTCCGCAGCGCGATGATCGCCGAGCGCGCCCGCGCCTCGGGCGAGAGCGCCAGCGCGTCCCAGCGCCGGACCTTGCGGCGGCAGGACCACAGCTCCATCGCGTCGAGCTCGCGCCACTCCGCGGCCTGGCCGACCGCGGACGCATCGTCCGGAGCCTCGAACTCGCGGAAATGGTCGATGTGGCCGGTGAAACGGTCGAAGAAGTAAAGCCGGTAATAGGCCATCGGGAACGCCCCCCTTCGATCCGCTAACGCCCGCGGACGCGGGGTTCATCCGCGCGCCGCTGTCGCCTATGAGCGGCATCATGTTCGAAGGCTGGAGCGAATTCTATCTGCTCGTGGGCACCGCGGCGTCGGTCCTCATCGGCCTCATCTTCGTCGTCATCAGCCTGATGCAGGACCGCTCGCGGTCGAGCGTCATGGCCGGGTCGCGGCTCTACATGGGTCCGATCGTCCTCGGAGTCAGCTTCGTGATGGTACTGAGCGCCGCAGCGCTGACCCCGGGGATCAGGCCAGCGCAGTTCGCGCTGATCGCTTCGGTCATCGCGGCCTGGGGCCTCGCGAGAGGGCTTTACTCGACCGTCGGCATCGCGCGCCTGAAAGGAGAGGTGCACTGGACCGATCTGTGGTTCTACGGCGTGCTGCCGAGCGTCGCCTACCTTGCGATTGGCATCGTCGCGCTCGCCTTCTGGCAGGGCTGGGCTTGCGCGAAGACCGGACTCGCCGTGACGGTCACCGCCGGGCTCCTGCTCGCGATCCGCAACGAGTGGGACCTCATCACTTGGATTGCACCGCGGAGCGGCCCGGAACCGAATTTCGAGGAATAAAGCTCGAGCTAGTTCCGCAAGCTATCGGGCACCACTCCGCCATTTTCCGCCAGCTTCGCCATCACCGCCCTATGCAGCGCGATATTCTGCTCGGCGCTGCCGTCGGCTCCTGCATGGACGTTGAGCTCGTTGGCGAGTTCTTTTCGGGCCTCCAGGCTGGAATCGAGGTCGAGCAGCTTCAACAGGTCGACGATCGACGTCTGATAATTGCTGCCGCCGCCCTTCATCGACGCCATTTCGCCGAGGACCGCGCCGACATCGACCGTCTGGGCGGCCGCCGGCGGAGCCGCGGTTACGGTCCCGGTGTCGCCCTCCCTCGACGCAGCCGAGGGTTGCGGAGTCGCTTGGGCGGTCGCCGTTCCGTGGTGGAATATCTTGTTCATGATGTTGCCGAATATGCTCATCGCGGCGTGCTCCTCTGAGGGGTTGCGGTCCTTGGGTGAAAACGAAAAGCGGCAGCGGAAGCTCCAGCCGTAGGAACGCCGGTCCGGCCCGGCTCGTTGTCCCGGGGAGGAGAAAAGCCATGAAGACCAGGATGTTGATCTTGCTGTCAGGGACTCTGGCGATCGTTTCGTGCGGCCCCAAGTCGGAAACGAATTACACCGACTCGAACGCGACTGTGGCGAACGGCAGCGTCCTGCCCGCGAACGATGCCGAGGCCGCCGCGCCGACGACGGCCCAGGGATTCGCAAACGCCGCCGCCGCGAGCGACCGGTTCGAGATCGAGAGCTCGACCTTGGCCGCGACCGCCGGGACATCTTCGGCGATCAAGGGCTTCGCCGCCAAGATGGTCGCCGCGCACACCGCTTCGACCGCCAAGCTCAAGGCGACCGCTGCGGGCCTGAACCCGGCCGTCACTCCCGACGACACCTTGTCGCCGGACCAGCAAAGCAAGCTCGACAGCCTGAAGGCTCTGCATGGAGCAGACTTCGACACGGCCTATGCGGCCGCTCAGGTCGAAGCGCATCAGAAGGCGCTCGATGCCCTGAAGGGCTATGCCGCCTCGGGCGACAATGCAGCCTTGAAGGCGCTGGCGAGCGGAATGGTCCCGACCGTCACGGCCCATCTTAATATGGCGAAGGGTCTGAAGTAGCGCGGCGCTGATTTGGCATTTGCGCGCGAGCCGATAAGCTGCGCGCATGAAGTATGCGTTCCTGCTCCTGCCGGCATTGCTGGCCGCTTCGCCGGCGTTTGCCCAGGCCACCCCGCCGCCTGAGCCCGCATCGGGAGACACGCGGCTTTTGTTCAGCGACCGGGATTATCCGGCGGTGGCGGCCAAGAACGGGGAACAGGGGACGGTCCAGGCCGAGCTGACTGTGGGGACGGACGGGCGAGTCAAAGCCTGCAAGATCCTTCGCAGCAGCAATTCCGTCTCGCTCGATACGGTAACCTGCAACATTCTCACTGCTCGCGCCAGGTTCAAACCTGCGACGGATTCGAACGGAAATCCGAGAGAGGATCGCTACGTCACTCCGCCGATCACCTGGCGGCTGGCGGGGGAAAGCGAGCCCGCGCCAGCGGCGGTCCCGATGATTGAGACTCAGCCCGGGCGCTACATCTGCAATGCGCCGGCCGGTGAGTTCATTCGCCAGGACATCGATCCGCTGCGGCCAGGGCAGAAGCTCCAATTCGGCGTTCGCTTCCTCAAGGACAATTTCCACCCGGATTATGCGCCCGCCGCTTCGATCATCCTTGGGGTTCCCGACGGCAGGGTGAAAGTGACGGTTGGCGAGGCGCAGAACGACCGGAGCCATCTCTATGTCGCGTTCCAGCCAGTGGGATCGGGGTATCAGACGGCGCTCATCGAGTTTCCGCTGACGAGCAACTGGATCATGGTCGAGTTGAGCCTCGACAAGTGGGGCGTGCTCACCATCCGCAACGGCAATCTCGTCGAGCGGATCATCTTGGATACGAAGCAGGTCACCAAGACGACGCTGCATTGCAATTCGGGTGAGTTCCAGATGCTGGTCTCACCGCCCGGCCAGATGCCGGGCCGGGTCAAATAGCGCGCTGTCACTCGCCGGGCGCTGCCGCGGGAATAACCGCGACTATTCGACGATCTTTACGAGCTCTACCAGTGCGCGAAGCCCGTCCTCCTGGACCGGCTCATAATGAATCCGGGATGCGTGGACGTCGATATAATAGGTGCCTCGGACCCGGCAACTGTAGACATTATGCTGGAACGCCATCGCCTTCGGGTCGCCGAACGACACGTTATATTCTTGCGTCGCCGCATCGCCGCGCTGGGCCTGGACGTCCCTGGTGAGTCCCATGCCGGCCTTCCGCCGTTCGAAAACGGCGCGGCAGCCCGCCAGCGTGGCGGGCGAATGCGCATTTTCGACAATCACCGAGAGAATCCCTCCCTCGTCGATCTTGTACGTGAAGACGTCGCGATCGGGCCGGCTGGGATAGCCCTCGATCGGCTTCATGTCGGCGAGCGATAGCTCGAGATGCCAGGGCACGTTCGCGATGCGCAGCTCGGTCGGCTTGGGCGCGGCAATGGCGGCCGATGAGGCAAGGGCGGCGAGGAACCAGGTGGATATGAGCTTCATGGATCAACGCTTCCCGAAGTTCAGCCGCAAGGGAAGGACCGCTTTGGGTGAAGACGTTTGCCCTACTGATCCAAAAAGCTCCGCATCTTCCGGCTGCGGCTCGGGTGCTTCAGCTTACGCAGCGCCTTCGCCTCGATCTGCCGGATACGCTCGCGGGTCACGCTGAACTGCTGCCCGACCTCCTCCAGCGTATGATCGGTGTTCATCCCGATGCCGAAGCGCATGCGCAGAACGCGCTCCTCGCGCGGGGTTAGCGACGCCAGCACCCGCGTCACCGTCTCCTTGAGGTTGGACTGGATCGCGGCGTCGAC
>JBKPOO010000040.1:0-43670 GCA_046733175.1 Pseudomonadota bacterium | reverse complement strand
GTTGCCACCTGCGCGGTCTCCGGCGCTGTCGGAACATTCGCCAACGTGCCGCCCGAAGTCGAGGAGCATATCGCCGCCGAACTCGGACTTGGCGTCGAGCCGATCTCGACGCAGGTGATCCCGCGGGACCGGCATGCTCAGTATTTCGCGACATTGGGCGTGATTGCCTCGTCGATCGAGAGGCTGGCGACGGAAGTCCGCCACTTGCAGCGCACCGAAGTGCTCGAAGCCGAGGAATATTTCGCTCCGGGGCAGAAGGGCAGCTCGGCCATGCCTCACAAGCGCAACCCGGTGTTGACCGAGAATCTCACCGGCCTGGCCCGGATGGTGCGCGGCTACGTGACCCCCGCGCTGGAGAATGTCGCCCTGTGGCATGAGCGCGACATTTCGCACTCATCGGTCGAGCGGTTCATCGGCCCCGACGCGACCATCACCCTCGACTTTGCGCTCGCGCGCCTCACCGGTGTGATCGACAAGCTCGTCGTCTATCCCGAGCGGATGCAGAAGAACCTCGACCGGATGGGTGGGCTCGTCCATTCGCAGCGTGTGATGCTCGCCTTGACCCAGGCGGGTGTCAGCCGCGAAGATGCCTATGCGCTCGTCCAGCGCAACGCGATGAGGGTGTGGGAATCGGACGGAGAACTGTCGCTGCTCGACCTGCTGAAGGCCGATTCGGAGGTGGCGGAGCGCCTGTCTGGTGCGCAGCTCGATGAGCTCTTCGATCTCGGCTATCATTTGAAGCACGTCGACACGATCTTCTCGCGCGTCTTCGGCTGAACTAAGGATCGGGTGTGGACGGGGGTATTCAAGCGTGCGCGTATCTTCTCGAGCTGTCGCTCGACTGGATCGTCGAGCGCGCGTCCGAGAACGCGCATCACCTGCTCGGCGAATCCCACGTCACGTTGATCGACGAGCCGCTCGGCCGGTTCGTGCAGTCGCAGGCGCTTCACGACCTCAGGAATTTGTTCTCCAGGCTGAGCGCCACCACGGGGATAGCGCGAGCCTATCGCGTTCGCCTCACCGACGATCCCGACCTCTTCGACATCGCCTTCCAGCAGCGCGCCGACCGGGTCATCCTCGAAGCGGTATCGAGCCCCGCCGGAGGACTTGGTGAGGAGCTGAGCGCCGTTGGTGGGCTTGGGGACGGACTCGCAAGCGAAAGCGGTCCGAAGCTCCTCGACGCCGCGGCACGACGCATGCGCGCACTCACTGCATTCGATCGTGTCACACTTCTGGTCGGGGACTCCAAGGCGACGAGCAGCCGCACCGGTGTTCCATTCCGCCCGGACGCGAACGCGACTCTCAGCGACGACGTCCCGCTTCTGGTATCCGACACCACGGCGGCGGCCGTGCCGGTTTTCCCGCGCGAAGATGAAGATTCGGCGATTGCAACCGCGCTCCTGCGCTCTCCATCAGCCGAGCAAAAAGCCGAGCTTGTCGAGCGTGGGTTCGGTTCGACGATGCGGGTTCCGGTCATGCTCGATAATGAAAAGATCGGCGAGTTCCGGATGGCGCACATCAAGCCGCGCGCGCCGAGCTTCGAAGTGCATGCAGCCGCTGAGCTGTTCGCTCAACTTTTCGCAATGCGGCTGGAAATCGATCGCCTGAAGCGCCAATCCTCACCCTCTGGGGGAGGTGTCGGCCCGCAGGGCTGACGGAGGGGGAATGGAACTCAGCGGCCCTCCGAAAACAATCAAGCGCGCCAAGCATCTTCGCTCGAAGATGTCGCTCCCGGAAGTTCTGCTGTGGCGCGCACTGCGCAAACAGCAAACCGGCATGCGCTTCAGGCGCCAGCACCCAGCCGGATGTTACATTCTCGATTTCCACTGCGACTCTGCGAAGCTGTGCGTCGAAGTTGATGGTGCGCAGCACGCATATCAGCATCGACGTGACGCTGCTCGCGATGCCTGGTTAGCGGAACGCGGCATTCGTACGTTGCGAATTCAGGCGATCGACGTCCTAACGGACCTAGATGCCGTGGTACGGTACGTAGCAGCGCATACCCCCACCGATGCGCTGTGCGCATCACCTCCCCCAAGGGGGGAGGATTTCTAGCCGCCGAAATATTCGCGGACGCGGGTGAAGAACCCTTTCGCGGCGGGGCATTCCTCGCCGGTCTCGGTGTCGCGGAAAGCCTGAAGCAATTCCTTCTGCTTCGCCGTCATCTTGGTCGGAGTCTCGACGAGGATGCGGGCGACGAGATCGCCGCGCCCCCGGCCGTTGAGCACGCTCATTCCCGAGCCCCGGTGACGCAATTGTTCGCCTGACTGGACTCCAGCCGGGATTTTCATTTCGACCTTCTCGCCATCCACTCCCGGAAGGCTGATCGAACCGCCCAGCGCAGCCGTGGTGAAGCTGACCGGAACTTCGGCAACCAGGGTCGTCCCTTCGCGAGCGAAGATCGGATGCCGCTTCATGTGGATGAACAAGTAAAGGTCGCCTGACGCGGCCCCGCGAAGGCCGGCTTCGCCCTCACCGGCAACGCGGATCCGCGTACCTTCATCGACGCCGGCGGGAATTTTGACCGACAGTTTGCGCTGGTTGAGCGCGCGGCCCTCGCCCTGGCAGTTCGTGCAGGGATTGCTGATGGTCTCGCCGCTTCCGCGGCACGTCGGGCAGCCGCGCTCGACGACGAAAAAGCCTTGCTGCGCACGGACCTTCCCGGCGCCTCCGCAGGTCTGGCAGGGGCTGGCGCAGCGATCGAGGCCTGTGCAGCCCCGGCCGTCGCAGCTGCTGCAGGTCGACGAGGCTTCGATCGTGATGGTCTTCTCGGAACCGGAGAACGCTTCCTCGAGGCTTAGCTCGAGGTCGTAACGAAGGTCGGCTCCGCGCGCAGCGTTCTGGCGCGCGCCGCGCGGATCCATGAACTCGCCGAAAATCGTCGAGAAGATGTCGGAAAAGCCTTCGAAACCCGCGCTTCCGAATGGATCGTGGCCACCGCCGTTGAACGCGTCACGTCCGAAGCGGTCGTAGGCGGCACGCTTCTGCGGGTCCTTGAGGACGTCATAGGCTTCGTTGATCGCCTTGAATCGGGCTTCGGATTCCTTGCAGCCGTTCTTGCGGTCCGGATGATGTTCCTTCGCAAGGCGGCGATAGGCGGCCTTGATAGCCATCTCATCCGCCCCGCGCGGAACGCCCAACAAATCGTAATAGTCCTGCTCGACCATCACGCCTCCCCGCTACGCCTACTCATGACGCCGGCCCCCTTTGTCCGGCGCCACCCAATCATGCGCCCTTGTTCTCTTCGTCGACCTCGGAGAACTCCGCGTCCACCACGTCCTCGTCGGAGGCCTGTTCTTCCGCCGGAGCAGCAGCCTCCTCGTCCGGGGCCGAAGCGCCTGCAGCGCCTTCGGTTTCCGCCTGCTGGGCCTTATACATCGCCTCGCCAAGCTTCATCGCGGCCTGGGTGAGAGCGTTCGTCTTCTCCATCATCTGGTCGGTATCGCCGCTCTCAACCGCGGCCTTCGCCTCGGTCAGGGCAGTCTCGATCTCCGATTTCACCTCGGCCGAGACCTTGTCGCCATGCTCCTGGAGCTGCTTCTCGGTCGAATGGATGAGGCTTTCGGCGTTGTTCTTCGCTTCGGCCGCTCCGCGCCGCTTCTTGTCGTCATCGGCGAACTGCTCGGCTTCCTTCACCATATTCTCGATGTCGGAGTCCGACAGGCCGCCCGAAGCCTGGATGCGGATCTGCTGTTCCTTGCCGGTGCCCTTGTCCTTCGCCGACACGTTGACGATTCCGTTCGCGTCGATGTCGAAGGTGACCTCGACCTGCGGCACTCCGCGCGGCGCGGGCGGGATTCCCACCAGGTCGAACTGGCCGAGCAACTTGTTGTCCGTCGCCATCTCGCGCTCACCCTGGTAGACCTTGATGGTCACCGCATTCTGGTTGTCTTCGGCGGTCGAGAAGACCTGGCTCTTCTTGGTCGGGATCGTCGTGTTGCGGTCGATCATCCGCGTGAAGACGCCGCCGAGCGTTTCGATGCCGAGCGACAGCGGGGTGACGTCGAGCAGGAGGACGTCCTTGACGTCGCCTTGGAGCACGCCCGCCTGGATGGCCGCGCCCATGGCGACGACCTCATCCGGGTTGACGCCCGTATGCGGATCGCGGCCGAAGAAGTCCTTCACGCGCTCGCGCACGCGCGGCATGCGGGTCATTCCGCCGACGAGCACGACATCGGCGACGTCCTTGGCGTCGATGCCGGCGTCCTTCAGGGCCTTCTTGCACGGCTCGATGGTCCGCTCGATGAGGTCCTCGACCAGTTTCTCGAGATCCGCGCGGCTGATCGTTTCCACGAGGTGGAGCGGGGTGGTCGCTCCGCCTTCCATCCGCGCCGTGATGAAGGGCTGGTTGATCTCGGTGGTCGCCGCGGAGCTGAGCTCGATCTTCGCTTTCTCGGCAGCTTCCTTGAGGCGCTGCAGCGCGAGCCGGTCGGTGCGAAGGTCGATATTCTCCTTCGCCTTGAATTTGTCGGCGAGCCAATTGACGATCCGCGCGTCGAAGTCCTCCCCGCCGAGGAACGTATCGCCGTTGGTCGACTTCACCTCGAACACGCCGTCGCCGATTTCGAGGATCGAAACGTCGAACGTGCCGCCGCCAAGGTCATAGACGGCGATCGTCTTGCCCTCTTCCTTTTCGAGACCGTAAGCGAGCGCGGCCGCGGTCGGCTCGTTGATGATCCGCAGCACCTCCAGGCCAGCGATCTGGCCGGCGTCCTTCGTCGCCTGGCGCTGGGCATCGTTGAAATAGGCCGGAACGGTGATGACCGCCTGGGTCACGGTCTCGCCGAGATAGGCCTCGGCGGTTTCCTTCATCTTCTGGAGGATGAAGGCCGAAATCTGCGAGGGCGAATAATCGTTACCGCCGGCCTGGACCCAGGCATCGCCGTTCGAACCCTTGACGATCTTGTAGGGGACGAGCTCGGTGTCTTTCTTGGTGATCGGGTCGTCGAAACGGCGGCCGATCAACCGCTTGACTGCGAAAATCGTATTGTCGGGATTGGTGACAGCCTGGCGCTTGGCCGGCTGGCCGATGAGGCGCTCACCGTCTTTCGTAAAAGCGACGGTCGACGGCGTGGTGCGCGCGCCTTCGCTATTTTCGATCACCTTCGGCTTGCCGCCTTCCATGACGGCCACGCAGCTGTTCGTGGTGCCCAAGTCGATGCCGATGACCTTGGCCATATCTTTTTCCCTCTTATCCAGCCCCTGTTCCGGTCCCCGAAGGCGACCGGAATTGTTGAAATTCATCCGGGATATAGGAGGCGCGCTAGCGAGGACAAGGATTGCAGTAAGACAGAGTTAACCGCGGGTCACGGCATTGCCATCCCACCGTTGACATGGATGGTCTGGCCGGTGACGTATCCCCCCTCCTTCGACGCAAGATAAATGCAGGCGGCGCCGATGTCCTGGCCCGTTCCCATCACACCCAGGGGAATGCGGGCCAAAATCGACTCGCGCTGCTGCTCATTCAGCGCATCCGTCATCGCTGACGTCATGAAGCCGGGAGCGATCGCGTTCACCGTAATCCCGCGGCTTGCGAGCTCCTGCGCCACTGACTTGGTCATTCCGATCAGCGCCGCTTTCGACGCGACATAATTTGCCTGTCCGGGGTTGCCGGTCACTCCGACCACCGACGTGATGGAAATGATTCGTCCGAAGCGCGCCTTCATCATCGGCCTCGCCGCCGCCCGCATCAGCCGAAACGCGGCCTCGAGGTTGATCCGGATGACTTCGTCGAATTCCTCGTCCTTCATCCGCATCAAGAGGTTGTCCCGGGTAACACCGGCATTGTTGACGAGGATGTCGAGCTTGCCTCCGAGCGCCTCGACGGCTTGCGGGACGAGTTCGTCGACCGCCGCGCCGTCGGAGAGGTTGCAGGGCAGCGCGACATGATCGCCTCCAAGCGTTCCCCGGAACGCCTCGAGCTTTTCGACATTGCTGCCCGAGACCGCCAGCCGCGCGCCCTGCCCTGCGAGCGAATTGGCGATCGCGCTTCCGAGGCCCCCACTCGCACCAGTGACCAGCGCGGTCATCCCTGAAAGGTCAAACATTCACGCGATCTCCTTCGCGAGCGCTTCGATGTCTTCGATCGTCACCACGCTCGTCACTTTCGCATCGGGCGCGATGCGCTTCACCATTCCGCCGAGCACCTTGCCGCCGAGCTCGATGAACTCGTCGACTCCGGTAGACGCCATGTTCGCGACGCTCTCGCGCCAGCGGACCATGCCGGTGACCTGCTCGACCAGCTGGTTGCGGATCGTGTCCGGATCGCGTTCGGCCTGCGCGGTGACGTTCGCATAGAGCGGAATCGCGGGCACCTCGAGCACCACATAGCTCAGCGCGTCCTGCATCGCGTCGGCCGCGGGCTGCATCAGCGGGCAATGAAACGGCGCGGAGACCGGTAGAGGCACGGCACGCTTGGCGCCCATCTCTTTTGCCAGCTCGATCGCGCGGTCGATGGCGGCCTTGTGGCCCGAAATCACGACCTGCGTCGGGTCGTTGTCGTTCGCTACGGTGCAGACTTCCCCCTGCGCCGCAGCGTCGGCGATCTTCTGCGCGAGCGCCAGGTCAGCGCCGAGCAACGCCGCCATCGCCCCCTGCCCGACCGGCACCGCCTGCTGCATCGCCTGGCCGCGCAGCTTCAGCAGCTTCGCCGTCGTTGGGAGATCGAACGATCCGGCGGCGCACAACGCGGAATATTCGCCGAGGCTGTGCCCAGCGACGAAGTTGGCGAGGTCGGGCAGCCCAATCCCCCACGCACGCAGCACCGCGATCGAATGCGCCATGATCGCCGGCTGCGCATTTTCGGTGAGTTTGAGTTCCTCCTCCGGCCCATCGCGCATCAGGCGGAACAGATTCTGCCCGAGCGCTTCGTCGACCTCCTCGAACACCCGTCGGGCCGCTTCGCTCGCCCCGGCGAGCGCCGCGCCCATGCCGACAGCCTGGCTGCCCTGCCCCGGAAAAAGGAATGCGCGCATCGTTCCCCCTGCTATGAACCGTCGGGGCGACTAGGCTGACATACGGCGATTGCCAAGGCTGGAAGGGGGATCGTGACGAGGGACGGCAAGACACCGCTGCTTGGGCCATGGGCTACCCTCGCCCTCGTGATCGGCGGAGTTGTCGGTTCGGGCATCTTCTACCTCCCGATCGCGCTTGCGCCGCTCGGCGGCAGCATCCCGTTCGGTTGGATGATCAGCGGCATCGGAGTGATGGCGCTCGCTTATTGCGCCTCGCGGATCGTCAGTCCCGACGGCGGCGGCCTTCAGACCTATGTCGAAAATGAGCTTGGACCGGCGGCCGGCTTCATCGTCACCTGGATGACCTGGTGCTCGACCTGGGTGGGAGTCCCGGCCGTGGCGCTCGCCAGCGCCGGGCTGGCGAGGATGGTGCCTGGGCTGGCGGATCACCTTATCGCTTTCTCGTTCGTGATCATCGCGGTCCTTGCGCTGATCAACCTGTTCGGAGTGAAGGCCACCGGCGACTTCGCAATCGTCACGGTGTTGATCAAGCTCGTGCCGATGATCTCGGTCATCGCGATCGCGGTCATGCTCGGTACAAGCGGCGCTCCGGTGCAGCGGATCGACGTGCCTCCGCCGTCCATGGGGAACATTGCGACGGCGTCTGCCTTGTGCCTGTTCGCGCTCACCGGTTTCGAGTTCGCGATGTCGCCGGTGGGCAAGATCCGCGATCCTGAACGTAATTTGGTTCGCGCCTTGGTTGTCGGCCTTGCCGGGATCGTGGTGGCCTATTTGCTGGTCACGCTTTCCCTCAGCCTCATTTTTCCGAATGCCCAGATTGCAAAGTCGATCACGCCCTTCCCCGACGCGATCGGTCATTATTGGGGCGGCGGCGCTGCGACCATTGCCACTTTGGCGATTACGATAAGCGCGCTCGGAGGATTGAACGCGGCGATGCTGGGCGGCGGGGAAATGCTGTTCTCGATGTCCCTGCGCGGCAACATGCCGCGGCTCTTCAGCCGCGCCAATCGCTTCAACGCGCCCTACGCGGCGCAGCTCGGCAGCATCGCGCTCTCCTTCGTCCTGCTTGGACTCAATTCGTCCAAGGAGACGACTCAGCTCTTCGGCTTCATCACGGTGCTCGCGAGCGATGCGGTCCTGTATCTCTATGCCGCGGCAGCGATCGCCGCAGCGATCAAGGACAAGCGTCCGCTGACATTCGCCGCAATGACCATCGGCCTCGCCTTCGTCCTCTTCGCTTTCTACGGATCTGGGCTGGAAGCCGTCTTGCTTTCTCTGGGCCTTTCGGTCGCCGGCGGTCTCATCTACTTCGTCAGAAGGCCGCGCGGAACGCGAGTTCAAGCGCACGTCTAAGTGACTTCCACGTCTCCTTGGGGAGGGATGACGATGAACAATCCTAACGACGGCAAGATGGGCTTCTGGATGACGTCGGCGCTGGTCGTCGGGACGATCATCGGCGGGGCGGTTTTCATGCTTCCGGTCAGCCTCGCCCCGCTGGGCGCCAATGCCTTGATCGCATGGGTGATCAGCGGCCTTGGAGCTATGTGTATCGTCCTCGGCCTCGCCCAAATTTCACGTTTCGGCGGCGAAGGCATCCAGGCCAATATCGAGCGGGAATTTGGAGCGACGAGCGGCTTTCTCGCCACCTGGTCGTTCTGGGTGTCCAACTGGGTCGCTCAGGCGTCCGTGGCCATCGCCACTGCCTCGGCGCTTTCGTTCATCGGGCCCCGCTTCGCCGGGTTCGTCGTCCCCATTGCGATCGGCTGCGTCTTGCTGGTCACCCTCGTCAACGCAATCGGCGTACGTGCTGCCGGAGGCCTCTCGATCATCACCGTGGCGATCAAGGTTTTGCCCTTGCTTGCTGTTATCTGGTTGTTTGCGGAGCGCGGCGCCAGCGGAGGATCTTACGAGCCGTTCGCTCCGGTCCCGCTGAATTTCGGCAACGTCGCAAGTGCCACGGCGCTGACTTTTTTCGCGCTGACGGGCTTCGAAGCGGCGACTGCGCCAGTTTGCAAGATCCGGGACGCGTCGCGAACCATCCCGCGTGCGCTGATTGGCGGCACAGCCTTCGTGGCGCTGCTTTACCTTGTCGCCGGAACCGGCATCCAGATGCTTCTGCCCGCGAACGTCGTCGCGGCGTCGCCGGCGCCGTTCGCCGACGCTCTGGTCTCCAGCTGGGGACGAGGCGCGGCCTCCTTCGCAGCGCTGGCGATTGCGATCGCCGCCTTTGGTTGCCTCAATGGCCTGACCCTCGGCACGGGCGAGCTGGGCTATTCGATGGCGCTGAGGGGAGATCTTCCGTCCGTCATGACCCGCACTCGGGGAGCCGATACCCCGGTCGTTGCGCAATCGGTCGGATCCGCCCTCGCAATCCTGCTGATCCTCGCCAACAGCAGCCGCGCCACCGCCAACCTTTATACGTTCATCATCCTGCTTTCGACGGCGGCCGTGATCGTCGTCTACCTCGCGGGAGTCTTGGCGGCCTGGAAATCCAATCCGAGGAGCGGCGCGCGATGGGTTTACGTTGTCGCGCTGCTCTTCATCGCCTTCGCCATCTACGGCACGGGCATGGAAGCCGACCTGTGGTGCATCGCGCTGCTCACAGCCGGCCTTGCGATCCGGTTCGTTATGCGCCGCCTGAATTCGCGAGGCGACTCCAGCCTGGCGGCGGAGGCGAGCTGAGCCGGGCTTCGGGGATCATCCGCCGAAGCTTCCTCGAGAAGCTCCGCAAGCACACCTCGCTCGTACCCAGCGGCCCGGCCTCATAGCTCGATGATTGCATGCCGAGCTGCACCCGCGTGATCAATTCTGTGTCCTCAGCGTTCACGCGCCGATTGATCCGCCAGTTGAGATAACGCGCGGCCCGCATCTCGCGGCGATCGTCCGGAAGCGCATAGCTGACTTCGCGGAGGAGCGATTCCGTCGCGCTGACCGGAATGAACTGCATGAAATCCACCTGGTCCGCGTAGATGTCGAAGGCGACGTTCGGAAACAGCTTGTAATAAAGCCACTTGCGCTGGTGGCTTTCCGGCAGGTGATCGACCCTCGGGAGGTAGCGCTGGTAGGCGCGCTCGGACGGATTGGCCGATTCCTTGTCGACCAGGTCGCCTTCCATCTTGTCGACCCAGTCCTTTGCCTCGATCCGATAGCTCTTGCCGAACAAGCGGGTAAGGCCGGGATGCCCGACGGGGATGTGGAGATGGTCCGAATAATTGTCGGCGATCGTCTTCCAGTTGAGCGGCCGGGGGCGAAGCCTGACTGGCGCCAGCGGCCTCAGCTCCTCGAAGCGATAGGGCGCGATCTCCTGTTCATAGGCCGCCATCATCTCCGCGACCGGCGGCACGCCAGGTTCGAGCGTCACGAACAGGAAGCCGTGCCAATTTTCCAGTGCGACCGGCTTCAATCCCAGCGCCTCCGTCTGGAGGTCCGGATATTCGTGCCGGTGCGGAACGCCGACGAGACGCCCGTCTCGCGCATAGCTCCACGCGTGATAGGGGCAGGTCAGGACTTTGGAGCAGCCACCCGTTCCGTCGACCAGCCGCGATCCGCGATGGCGGCAAACATTCGAGAATGCGCGAATTTCATCATCGTCTCCGCGAATGACGATGACGCTCTCGCCGAGATACTCGAGGGTCCGCCACTCGCCTGGCTCCGATATCTCGTTCTCGTGGCACACGATCTGCGGTGCGGCGCGCAGGAATGCCGCCTTCTCGGCCTCGAAGAATTCGGCATCGTGATAGAGCCAGCCGGGGAGGCTCATATTGTCGAGCGGGTCCGCGGTCGGCTGGACGGATTTCAGGTGCGTCGCCATTGTCCCGCATGTGCCACGGCGGTTGGAATGGCGCAATGAAACGCTAATCAACGGCTGTTACGCGGGCGGGTGTTTTAGGGGGAAACCGAGTGAGTGTAGAAACGATCGCCAGCAAGTGGCACGACCAGCTGTTGAGCAGCGAGCCGGTCGACCATGGTCGAGCAGAAGCTGCAGTGCGGGGCGTCTATCGCGCCGCGGGCATGATCGAGCCTGAGCGCTTCCTGTGGTGCGCGTCGCCACTGGAGGCGGTCTGGTCCGCGCTCGTCCTGATCGGCAAGGACAAAAACTATAACCATGCCGTCTACGAAGATATCGAGCGTCTGAAGACCGGCAAGGACAAGCTCGCCAAGGCCCGCGCGTCCGTCGCCGAGCGTCTTGGCATCCCCGAGGATGAAGTCGAGGGATATTTCGGCCTGGCATTCTATCGCGCGGACGAGACCAATCCGGTCACTGCAAAGCTGCGCGAGGGAATTACCGAGGCATGGCTCGCCCGGGCCCAAGGCGGTGACACCTTCCTCGCGGCGCACAGCGGCGGCCCGTTCAAGCCTCTCCACGATCTCGAGCAGGCGCTTCACTTCGAGGGCGAGCGGCGCGGGGTTACGTCGCTCTACAGGCAGGCGCTTGCGCAGGCGGGCGGCAAGCAGATCGCGATTCTTGGCGGACGCTCGGCTCACCACCGGCTGTACGGCAATTTCGCGTACATCGAGGTCGCGATCGACGAGGCGCTGGTCGAGGCCGGCAAATTCCAGCCGAACGAGCTCCAGCGCGCCATGTGGGCGGCCTACGATGCGTGCGGGATGTGGTGGCCGTGTCGCGAAGGCGTCGTTTTCTCCGAACGGCCGGTCGCGTCCGAGCTCACGGCTGAAGGCCCGCGCATGGAGTGGGCAGACGGCTTCACCGTGGGCGGCAAGCCCGAGATGAAAGCCGCACGTACCGAGGCCAAGCCGACTATGCCGGCGACCGCCGCGGCCGAAACGGCGAATATTCTTCTTTCGGAGCTTCCGGCGAGCCACGACCAACGCCTCGCCTACCTTCGGCGGCAAGCGCCTCTGCCCCTCCTCGATCGCTATCTGGCCGGCGAGCACGAACAGGTCTGGAATGAGTTGGTAACGATCGGCGAGACGGCGCTCGACGACAAGCAAGCGCCGGACGCTCTCGCCGTCGCCTACGAGACCATGAACCGCGTTGCGCGGAACGTCGACACGATCGCGGACCGGCTCGAGGGCATGGACTATCGTTTCGTCTATCCGGGATCCGGGGGCGGCCTTTTCGGGCTGCGTAAGGCGCAAGCGCATCGGCCTCACGTCCCGCCGGGCGCCGACGTCCGCTCCAAGATTGCTGAGCTCGAGGGCCTGGTCGGCGGTCCGATACCACTGTCGCTGCGCGCCTTTTTCGAGCTGGTCGGCGAGGTGAACTTCAACGGCAATCATGACTCGCTGGCGCCGGTAGATTCCGACGTCGCTGCGGACCCGCTGATGGTCTGCAGCGTCGATGACGCGATCGCGATGATCGAGTGCGAGGATCGCGACGAAGACGAACCGTGCGTCATCGAGTTCGCGCCGGACGCGCTTCACAAAGCCAACATCAGCGGCGGCGCGCCTTATTCGATCGCGGTTCCCGCGCCTGCGGCGGACGCGAGCGTGGACGAGCCCCACGAAGTGAGCTTCGTCCAATATCTTCGCATCGCCATCCTCCGATGGGGCGGCTTCCCCGGGTGGGAGACCGCGAACAGGCCGCTGCCGCAGGAGCTCGATCGCCTTCGCGAGGGACTGATTCCCTTCTAGCGGCTTGCCATTTCGCGGCTTTTGAGGCAATGGCGCCCGCGATGGGGTGCGAGCTTGCTCGTGCCCCAGTGTTTTTAGACGACAGCCGGAGAGGCGTGCCACTGGGGCACGTCAGCGATCGGCCAAAAGAGAGAAATGAACATGCCGCTCTACGAGCATGTTTTCCTCGCACGTCAGGACTTGGCTCAGGCCCAGGTCGATGCGCTCGCGGAAAACGCCACCAAGATCATCGAAGACAATGGCGGGAAGATCGCCAAGACCGAAACCTGGGGTCTTCGCTCGCTCGCCTATCGGATCGCGAAGAACCGCAAGGCGCATTACGTTGCGCTGGATATCGACGCGCCCGCCGCCGCGCTTGCGGAACTCGAGCGCCAGTCGAACATCAACGAGGATATCATCCGCTTCCTCACCATCCGCGTCGACGAGCATGAAAAGGGTCCGTCGGCGATGATGCGCCGCGGCGACAAGGAGCGCTCTTCGCGCGGCGACCGCGGCGACCGCGGGATGGACTTTCGCCGTGAAGAGGAGGTCGAATAATGGCTCGCGCATTTTTCCGCCGCCGGAAGTCCTGCCCGTTCTCCGGCAAGGACGCGCCCAAGATCGATTACAAGGACATCCGCCTGCTCCAGGGATTCATCTCGGAGCGGGGCAAGATCGTCCCGTCGCGGATCACCGCGGTGTCGTCCAAGAAGCAGCGTGAGCTCGCGCGCGCCGTCAAGCGCTCGCGCCATCTCGGCCTGCTTCCCTACATCGTGAAATAAGGAGGCAGGAACATGGAAGTCATCCTGCTAGAACGCGTCGAGAAGCTCGGCGCCATCGGCGATGTGGTGAAGGTCAAGAACGGCTTTGCCCGCAATTACCTTCTGCCGCGCAAGAAGGCGCTCCGCGCCAACGACGCGAACCGCAAGCTGTTCGAAACGCAACGCGCGCAGATCGAAGCCGACAATGCCGCCCGGCGCTCGGACGCCGAGAAGGCATCCAAGGGCGTCGAGGGCAAAAGCGTCCAGCTGATCCGCCAGGCGTCCAACGTCGGCCACCTCTACGGTTCGGTCAGCGCGCGCGACATCGCCGAGGCCTTGGAAGGCGTCGGCGCGAAAGTCGCCAAGAGCCAGGTCGTGCTCGACCGTCCGATCAAGGCCATCGGAATGCACGAGGTGAAGGTCGCTCTGCACCCCGAAGTGGCGGTAACGGTCAAGGTGAACGTCGCGCGTTCGCCGGAGGAGGCCGACCTCCAGGCTCAGGGCGTCGATGTCCTGCAGCAGATGTTCGAGGAAGAAGCCGCGCCTCTTGCTGCCGAAGACCTAGGCGCGCCCGGTGAGGCGTCGGAAGAAGCGATCGCGGAGGCTCCGGCGGCTGAGGAAGCTCCTGCCGAGGAAGCTCCCGCTGAGGAAAGCGCTTCTGAAGAAGAACCGTCAGCAGCTCCTTCGGAGGAAACCGACGCTTCTGGCGACGAGGGCGAAGAGCAGGCCTGAGCACTCGCTCACCGCACGAAAAATGGCCGTCGACCCACGCCGGGTCGGCGGTCTTTTTCGTTCTGCGACAAGCGGTTCGTCGCATCCGTCTTTGGCCCGAGGGAACGGTTACGCCCCCGTCCCGGTTTATGCACCAGAGCATTGGCGGGCCTGTGAGGGAGAGATAGTAATGGCTGACGAACGCGACGAGGACCAATTCGACACCGAAGGCAAGAGCCAGCAGCAGACGACAGGTCAGCAGGGCCAGCAGTCCGAATTTGGACAGCAGCAGGGCCAGCAGGCCGGCGGGCTCGGTTCGCAGGCGACGATGAGCGGCCAGGGCTCGAGTAGCCAGGGCAGCGAAGGCAGCTTCGGCGGCCAGAGCTCCAGCGGCCAGTCCCAGAGCGGAAGCGATAGCGATACGCTTACGACCGACCAAAGTGGCGGTCTCGGCCAGAGTTCCGGCGGTCAGTCCGGCTCTCAGGACGAGAGCTTCATCGGCTCAGAGCAAGGCGGATCCGATGACTATCTGCGCGAGGGCGGCCAAGGCGGCTCCTCCGGAGGCGGCATGGGTTCGTCGTCCGGGGCGACTGGCGGCAGCGATTTTGCCAACCAGGGCCGCGGCGCGCTCGACGATAAGGACGAAGAGTCCGGCACAGGCTCATCCGGAAGCGATTTCGGAAGCAGCTCAGGCGGCAGCGACATCTAACGTCCAGCCGTTTGACGAGACGCCGCGCTCCCTTGGGGGCGCGGCGTTTTCTTTTAAGCAGGCTCTTTCGCGAGGAAAGCAGACTCCCGCTCGATCCACTGTGCGAAGCTCGGCCGCGAGAGGATCGAATCGACATAGGCACGGACCCGTCCGTGGCGGGTCGCGTCGATTTTGCAGTCGAGGTGCGCCAGGTTCACGAACGGACTCGCGACCGCGATGTCGGCGAGCGTCAGCCTGTCGCCGACGAGGTAACCCCCGGCGTCGGGCACAGTCTTCTCGAGATAATCGAGGATCGGCGGAAGCTCTTCGCGCTCGGCCGTGTCGGCAGCCTCCAGATCGCCGGGCCTGCCGATGAAGCGCGGCGCGACGATCCTGTTGAAAAACATCTTGGCGCCGCAAGCGACCAGGATCGTGTCGGAAAACTCGTCGAACCAGATGGTCTTGCCGCGAGCTCGCGGCTCCGTCGGGATCAACGCCGGATCCGGATGCTTCGCTTCCAGATAATGGATAACCGCGCTCGAATCGGCGAGCGTGTAGTCGCCGTCGCGTAACGCGGGCATCTTCTTGAACGGGCTCGCCTCCAGATATTCGGGCGAATGGCTCGGGAATCCGGTCGGCTGGAGCTCGAGCTCGATGCCTTTTTCCGCGGCATAAGCGAGCACCTTGCGGACATATGGCGAGAGGGAAGATCCGAAGAGAATCATGGGTGGGCGCCTCCGTTACACGCGGTAATAGTCCGCGATTCGGTCGAGCGCGAGCGTAAGCACGACCTTGCCCGCCCGCGCTGGCCAGCCCAGCGCCGTCTCAGCCTCACGCATCCCCTCGCCGGCGCAGACGATACGCCAGAGAATATCGGCGAGACCGGAGCCCGCATGAGCGATCGCGTCATCGAACCGATTGCGAGCGTCAATCTGCGCCCCGTTGAGGTCGGGCCGGGGCCCGGAACCGCCGCGGCCCTTGGCGACCGGCGCCGAATCCCACGCCATCGTCACGCGAGGAGAGAGTTGCGCGCGTTCCCAATCCGCGCGAAGCCGCTCGCCCGCTTCATACTGCCGCTTCGTTATGAAGCCCCGAACGGACAGCCAGCCGAGCGGGGATTCGAGCATGTTTACGCTGACTGAGCGAGCCGATGTCCCTCGAGGCGAATAGTGCCGGATATCGCCACCCTCGGCTCCGCGCTCTGCTAGCAATCGATTCTCGATTTTCATTACCGTCTCCTTCCTCGCGAGTCGGAAACCCACTTGCCATATCGGCAAACCTGTAGGACAGTAGAGAAACCGTTTTGGTACAGGATCAGATCGATGATCACGCGGATCAGGGAAGTGCGCCGGGCCCGCGGCATGACTTTGGACGATGTTGCGGCGCGCTGCGATCCGCCGACGACGCCACAGACGATCGGACGGCTCGAGACCGGCACTCGCACCGTCTCCGTCGGCTGGCTCAATCGCATCGCCAATGCGCTCGGAGTGGAGGCGCAGGACCTGGTCCAGGGCGGAGAGAATGCCGAGCTCAACGTGGCCGCCGTGCTCGGCCCGTCGGGAGCGGCCGCGCCCAAGCGGTCCGCGATCGTCGTTTCGCCCCGCATCAACGACGGGCAAATCGCAGTGATCGTAGCGGCGGGCATCGGCGACTATCGCGCGGGCGACGAAATCTGGTGCGACACGCTGCAGCCTGAAGATTACGGACGGGCACTCAACCGCGACGTGCTGATTCCGCGTCCCGCGGGACGCTTCCTGTTCGGGCGGCTGATCAATCGCGACGAGGAAAAGTTGCAAATCCTGCCGTTGGAAGCCGGCGGCCGGCAGCAAATTGTCGCCAATCCGCCATGGCTCGCAGTCGCGATCAGGCTGGTGCGGACTCTCTAGCCGGTTGTCGCCGTCCTAAACCGGCGGGGCGAAACTTCACGAATGTTCGCACTGACGTGCAGTAAATGGGGCGACTAGACACAACCGAGTCCACGGAAAATCTGTTCGCGCTCGTCGCAGGTGAATTCCTACTTTACCAGAGATTTCAAGCGGGCTCCCAATGTCCGTTATGGGTGGAAAGCGGACGCTAACCCAAGCGAGGAAATGGAACGACCGGCCTCACAAGTCGCTGGGCGCTCCATGCCGCGCTACTATTTTCGCTTTTGCGATGGTGATGAGCTCCCCGACAATCTGGGTATCGAGCTATCCGACGCCGAAACTGCCCGAACTGAGGCCATCCAGGGCATTCGGTCATTGGTCGCGGACCGTGCGCGTCAAGGCCGGCTTCCCGTTAGCGAGCGGGTCGAAATCGAGGATGAGGCCGGAAGGACGCTGATGACCGTTTTGTTCGATGAGGCTCTGAAGCTGGAATAACCCAATGGCTCGACCAGGTCGGGCGTTCAAAATGGGAAGGACGCGCTGAAGCCCCTGGTCACGGCACTGCGGACAGGCCCGACGACGCCGCCTTGTGCGCCAGCAGCGTTTCGAGCTCGGCCATCAGCTCGGCGAAGGCCTCGGGCTGCGGCCGCGTACTCGCCCGGCGAGCATAGTCGAGCAGCTGCCGCCAATATTTGACCGTGTCACCGTGCACCGGATGGCCGCGCGGCCGCCTGGCGCTGGCGATTGCGGCGATGAGGTTCGCGCGGATTGATCCTTCAATCTCCATCGGCGTCCTTTCGGTCCGGAGTTGAGCTCAATCCTTTGATACGGGGCCGAGCCCTTTCTTCCCCTTGCCCCCGTTCGCCTTCGGCTTGCGCTTTTCCTTGTTCGATCGAACCTGTCCCTTGGCCATCGTCATTCCTCTCAGAGCGAAGTTCGTCCTGATTCCGAACCCAGGCTTCGGCCCGGGCATTGAATCGACCCTCGAGCCTGTCCAGCAGTTTCGCGCGACTTGCCCACGTTTCGGCGCTGCGTTCGAGCGATGCGCGCATGTGCTCATTGACCATGTCGGCCGCGCGCTCCCAATCGGCTTGGGCGAGCGAGCGGCACCCTTCCGCCGTGTCCTCCCGCCTTCGGTTGTGGCGCAAACCCGATCGTGACGGCTCGGGGGCTACCATAATGGAGTGCTCGGCCGATGCCGCTCGCGCGCGACCTGACCGTCATCAAGCAACTCGGGTTTGAGCGCCTTGCGCATCAACGCGGCGCCGTCACCACTCATGCATACCAGCCGTACGCCGCCGCCCGGCAATCGCTCGATCGCCGAGACGCCGACTTGCCGCTTCAGGCATTCGGCTACGACCTTGCCCTCGTCGAGACGAAGGTAAACAGTCCGGCTCATGACAACTTCCGCTTGGCGGCAGCCAAGGCGTCATTGACGTTCGAATAGCGGTAACCGCCCCACAGATAGACATCGGCTGGCAGACGCTCGATGCCGTAGCGTTCGAGTTCGGCCTGCACGGCCTCGTCGCGTTCGCCCATTGCCGTTCCGCGCCCGCTCATCGTTGCAGACTCAGAGGATCGATGCGGCGCGCGTCGTCGTCGAACTGGTCGGCGACGGTCGTCAGCGCGGACAGCCCGCTGGGGGTGCGCGCCCGGCGGGCAAGCCTGCGACACGAGGCGGCTTGCTCGCGTAAGGCGTCGGCGGCCTCTCCGCGACTCTGCCGTTCCATCAAGCGGCTCCGGCGAGCGAGGGATATCTCAGAGCCGCGATGAGCAGGGCATAGCGGTCGGCCAGCTGGCGATGGACTCGTCGCGACGCTTCGTTCGCTCCAGTGGCCGCCCTGAAAAGCGAGACTTGGTGACGATGGTATAGGTAATTGAGATCCATGCGATGCTCCCACGTTCGTAAGCGGGAGCGCAATCGGGTCTCTCAGCCGCGCAGGCCTACAATGGGAAATTCCGCGCGATGGACTCTCCTTAGCACATTGGCGCCGCTTTCCCTAACGAAGGGGCGGAAGTTAAGGCGCCTAGAGGCGCATGTCCGCAATGGGTGGAAGAGGACGCTAAAACGACCGACCCAGCGAGAGCGTCACGCGGAACCGATTGTTGGGATGGGAATCACGGATATCCTGCCAGACCGGCAGCGCGAGCGTGGCGCCAACCGACCACCGAGACACCGAATTGAAGCGAACGCCCGGAGCGATGTAGAGCCACTTGCCGCCGCTTGCCTCCTCGATTTCGCCATCGACCCGCTGGCGACCTTCCCATTCACCGGCGAACTCAATGAAAGCGTCCCAGCTAGAATGCGCGTCGGCGTCGGGGTGCTCGTCCAGCTCGTCTCCATGGTGGTGGTTGTGACTCATTCCGTGCTCATACGGCTCTGGCCCGAAGTGATGGGACAGCGCGATACCGCCCTGGAGCCGGTCACCAAGGCGCGTGCTCTGCGCCCCTTCGGTGGAGAATTGGTAGAGCGCGCTCGCGGTGAGCTGAATCGCACCGAGCTTCCCTGAGGCGGAGCCCCCAACAATAGGGTCCCAACTTCCAGTGCCGGGCTGATGCTCCGTTTCGAGGCGCTCGCCATCGTCCCCTCGCTTGTGCGTGCTGCCGGTCGGAACCTTGATCCCGGCGATCAACGCAAGGCCGTTCGGCCCGCCGTCGGTCAGCCGATATTTGGCCAGGAGGCTCATGTCACCGATGCCGGACACGGTGCCTAGGCGTTCGACTTTGCCGTCATCAGCCTCTCGCAATTCGTCGCGCCGTACATACGGCAGTTCTGCTGAGAGGGTCAGGTGATGGTTCAGGCCGTAGGCGATGCCGAACGACGCATTCGCGTTATAATCGGTGTTGTGGGCAGCGACGCCGCGTTCGGCCAACGACTCCAACTCTTCGTCCGAGCGCTGATCGGGCTTCGTATAAGTTAGACGAAGCCCTGCAGCCCAGTGGCCACCGTCCATCGTCTCTGGGCTGAAGACGCTCATTCCACCGCCAGAGCCAAAGCCCGAAGGACCCATGTGGTCGGCAAGAGCCGGAGAGCCAAGCGCGAGTAAGGGCGCGCCGAGAAGAAGCGATCTGCGGTTCACTGGTGTGGATATTCAGCCGTTGAGGAACTGTGGCGGCCCGTAGGCGAGCCCGAAACATGCCGCAACTCCGTTTCAGGCTGGTGTCTGCAATGGGTCGAAAACGGATATAACCGTCGCAAGAAACACGCTCGCGTGGAACCTGCAGCAAGTTCAAAGGTTTAACGGAAAGTTACCAAGTCGAATTTGCGGGAGAGGGCCATGCTCAAGCGGGGTGATGAACTCAACGACCTGGAAAAAGAATCTGTCGACCAAGACCGTCGGGCATTTTTGAACACATATGCGAAGGCCGGTCTCGTCGCCGCTCCGGTGATAACGACACTCTTGTCCACCTCATTGACTTCGCCGGCAATCGCTAAATCAACGGGCGGCGGCGGTGGCGCATCATTAGGTCTGTTGCTGGTCCCGGCCGGAGCCGGAGCAGGCGCAGCTGCAGCGGCTCCCGGTCACCGGAAGCCGTCCGCTCCACCCCCGACCGAGACGCCGGCCGCTCCGCCACCGGCGCTTCCGCAGGCCCCGCCTCCTGCTCCCCCGCCGGTCATCACGCCCGAACGGGGCTGATTGCAGGCGGGCGAGACGCGTTGCAAAGTCACCGCTCGATCCACCCGCGATCCCTTTAAGGCGAGCAAGGGGCAAGTTGCCGATAAGTCGCTAATGTCCGCAATGGGTCGAAATCGGACGTTAGCGATCCGCGTTCGAGCGCTCTCGCAAATAGCCGGCGGCGGCGAGGTCCTGCACGACATGGCCGAGCGATTTGTAGATCGTGACCTGTCGATCGTCCTCGCGGCCCTGGACGCGCCCGGCGAACACGTCCCCGATCTCATGGACCGCATAGCTGTCGTCGATCGCGCCCGCCTCGCGCGCCGCCGCTAGCTCTGCCCCCTGCGCGAGCGCGCCGGGACGATAATCGGCCACGTAGCGGGCGCGGGCGACCAGCGCAGTGTCGACCTCGACGGGGCCGAGATAGCTCGAGCCGACCAGGTTGACGTGCGTCCCCGGCTTCACCCATTCGCCGAGCAGGACGGGTTCGGCCGAAGACGTGACCGTGCAAATGACATCCGCCCTGCCGGCAGCTTCGCGTCCATCCATCGTCGGACTGATTGGCCGGCCAAGCTCCGCGCTCATCCGCTCGGCGAGTTCGCGCGTCCTTTGCTCGGATTGCCCCCACAGCAGGATCTCGCGAAACGGGCGCACCAGCGGCATTGCCCGCAGGTGCGATTCCGCTTGGAGGCCGGTGCCGAAGATGGCGAGGACCTCCGAGTCGGCGCGCGCAAGCGCGTCAGTCGCGGCTGCGGTCGCGCAAGCCGTACGAATCTTGGTGATGGGCTCCGCGTCCGCGATGCAGCTGACCGCGCCGGTTATCCCGTCATAAGCGACCACGACGCCCTGGTGCCGCGTCCGCCCGAGCCGTTCCGGATCGGCGAACACGCTGACCAGCTTGGCGCCGAACGTCGAAAACGCCGCCAATTCGCCAGGCATGGTGCCGAACATCTGATCGTCAGCGACCGTGAAAATCTGCCGCAGCGGCTGCGGCCGCTCTCCGCTCGACAGTGCGGCCATCGCGCGCCGCATGGCATCGATGCAGCCCGGATAATCGAGCAGCTCTTCGACCTGGGCGGCATCGTAAAAAGCTATGGTCATACGGCTGTTCTGTACAATAGCGCGAAGCTTCGGCAACTTGCGCTGATGATGTTCAGCGTCCTCCTCGCCGCTGCGGTCACCGCTCCCGTCCCTGTAATGACGGTTGATTGGTGGTCCGATTATTACGACACGCCCTCGCAGGGACTCGCGAAAGGCGAGCTATCGGTGGTCATCGCGGAGATGACCATCAACAAATACGGCTATTTCGACCATTGTGTGGGTCGCGTCTTCGCCGGCAACCGGCAGATGGGGCCGTACGTCTGCGACCGGCTCCGGATGCGGGCGGTTTTCGAGCCCGCACATGGCCCTGACGGACGCAAGGTCGTCGGGGTTTATCGCAAGCTGATCCTCGTCGCTAACGTCAGGAACGACACCCAATTTAAAGCGCCCGAATTTGGCATCCGAATTCCGGGCCCGGCCCCGCAGTCGAGTGAGAACCCGTTCGAAATCCAGTTCTACCTCAACGAGGCTGGGCAGGTTTCGAATTGCTCCCTGATCGAGTCGGTCGGAATCAACCTCCTGAAACATAAGCAGGTGGTCGATCCCGCGCTCGTGCAGCGCGCCTGCGCCGAAGTCCCAGTGCAGCTCAAGCCCGTCCCGCCCCTTGGCAGGAACGGTAAGCCGATCCCGACGGCGCAGAATGCGCTGGTGGTCGTCGACAAAGGGATCGTGCAGCACAACCAGTAGCGTTGAGACGCGACTTGCCGGTTACCGGTACATCCGAAAGACGATGATGTTGGTGTAGAAGCTCGGCACCTTCGTCCCATCCGCAAGCTCAGCCGGCGCGAAGTGCGCGCGCTTCATGAACTTGGTACAGACGACGTCATTGAATGACGGTTCGTTGAAATGGCTGAGGCTCGTGCACTTTGTCGGCTTACCGGTCGCGTCCACCAGCAGCCTGACCTTGACGATCGACTCCTCCCCGCGGGCCACCATGGCGGTCGGATAATCGCTGGACGTGAACCAGTCTGCGGCATTCGGCGTCCAGACCGGCCTGACGATCTTGTCCTCGATGTCGGGATCCACGCCCCAATCGCGAAGGGAATCTCGGCTGCATTTGTCGAACATCTTGATCGCCTCGCCGATCGGCCCGGTTTCGAGGATCACCGGGTGATTGCGGCGCGCGGCGATCTGAAGTTCGATCGCCTTGGACGCGAACTCCTGACGCTTGGCTTTGATGAGCGCTCTCTCCGCCAGATCTAGGGGGGCGGGACGGACTCCTGGCTTGGCCCGCCGCGCCTCGGCCTTCTTTCTCAGTTCCTCAGCAAAGTCGTCGGGGAACAGGCTGATGCGCGACCAGAGGATTGCCGGCTGGTGCGTATCGGCAGTCAGGCCGCCACGGCCCACCATCGGCTTGCCCTGGACAGGCAGGAACCGCGCCGGAACGTCTTCGGAATAGCCGTTGAGCGGCCTGCCGGCGACGAGCATGTCGACCTCGTCAGGCGTCTCGCTTTCCAGCCCAAGCACCGTTTTGTCGCGGCCTTCGCCGAACGTCCGGACGAGCCGGCAGCTGTTCAGCCCATAATCGACCACCCAAGGGCCCGAAGGCTGCAGCCGTAACGGCTGCGCTGCCGCAATAAGCAGCGGCGCCGTCGCCGCACACGAAATCAAGGCTGGCAAACGCATTACATCACTCCCACGGGCCGGAGAGGCTAACCGACGCCTGGAAGAGCCGTCCAGACCTTGAAGCCAACGAAATGGAAAGCCGATATCGGCACTTGGTGGGCGGTGACGGGCTCGAACCGCCGACCCTCTCGGTGTAAACGAGATGCTCTACCAGCTGAGCTAACCGCCCGGACCGGCCTCGCCTGCCACGCAAGCGCGAATTCGGCAAGCGGGTCGGCCGGCGGCGCTAGATGAGTTCGCCGGGGATTCTCAGGATCGCGTCGACGTCGTGCGCGTCGACCGCGAAGGTCAGGTCCGGATTGAATTGCCGAAATTCGAATCCGATCGCCGAGCGCCGCACCAGTTGCTTCAGCAGCACGCGGTCGTAGCCGCCGTCTTCGCCTGATACCCCCGATCGAAGCCGTACCAGAACGTCATCGCCGATCCTCACTGGCGAGCGCGGTGATACCGCGATTCGCGAACCGGGGCGAAAGCGCGGCCACATCGAATCCCCGACCACGGTGACCGCAAAGGCATCGGGATCGGACGCGAGACTGTTGGGCCGCGGGAGGCGATCGATCAGGTCACCTGGTCGAACCTCCGTCAGCTCGATCCGACTTCCCGGTTCACCCCATTCCCCCGCGAGCCCGGACGCAATCAACGGAAGGGGCGGTAGTGGCGCGGGTGTCCACGCCCACCGAGCATCGCCGATTTCGTGGGTGCGCGCGCTTCCTTCCGATCGCCGCAGATCCGCCCCAAGTCGCAGCGCTTCGAACTCGGCGAGCGATGAATTGGCCGCCGCGAGCAGCTTCTCGAGCGTCCGGCGTGACGGATTACCATGCCGTCGCATGTCTGCCCACACGGTACGGCTGACGCCGGCCTTCACCGCCCAGGCGTTGGGCGAGAGATCCTCAGGTCTGAATCGCATGAGATCGCGATAGATTTGCGATTCGCCGAGTGAAGTCACACCCCACTATCGCGTCCGACTTGACTCACGACAACGTTAGATCGATCTGACTTCTCTCTCTTGACAGGATGTTAGACTAAGCTAACATTTTTCGATGACGACCGACGGACGGCATTCGAGCTTCTCAGATGACGGGAACGCGCCCTACCTCGCCGAAATAGCGTCTCAGCGTGAGGCTGGTGTGCGGCGCGAGCTCGACAAATACGCGCCGGCCATCGTGCGGATCGGCGCGTCGGATGAAAATCCCCTCTTCGACCATCGTCTTCAGCCAGCGCAGCGCGGTGGTGGCTGGCACCGCCGCGGCAATGCAAAGGCTCGACACCGGCACGCGCAGGTTGGAGCTTTCGGCTTGAAGCAGGTCGAGAAGCATGTCCCACGCCGGGTCCGCGAACAGCTCCTCGGCAAAATAGCGGCTTCGCAGACGCCTTGCCCGAATGACTGCACGAACCGTCTCTACCGGCACTTCGGGCGCATCGATGCGCTGTTCGGATTCGAACGCGCGGACGCTTGCTGCTGGGCCAGTGGACAGTCGGGCAAGCGTTGCGGCGATCCTGCTGACCTCGTCGCTCAACTGCCGCAGCCGCGCGGCGTTCTTGTCGGCAGTCATGTCCGATAGACGGTCCGCGCGCCGCGCCGGCGAAATGGCGATCGCCAGCGCTGCGGCTCGCTGCGCCTCGTCACCGTCCACGACCACTTCAAGACGGTCGCTGAGCGCATGGGCTGCCACCGCGTCGAGCGCGCCGCTCGTCACGGCCAGGACCGCGCTGTAGCGGCCTTCCGCAATGTCCTTGACGACGTGATCGAGAAGCTCTCGCGCCTCGTTGGCGCCGTCATCTCTGTCGAGCTCGATCCACAGTGCGGACGCCGCGGCCTGCCGCCCCATTCGCTCGACGGCATCGGCAAGCGGCACCGCATCGGCGAGGCGCAGGCCGGACATCGAGACCGCTGCACGCCCGCGCGCCAACGCCGATTCCGAATCGCCGCTCACCAGGATTGGCGGATGATCGAAATTATTTGCGCGATTTTGGCTGTAGCTCAGATAGCTGTCCATGGGGTCCCTTATCCCGCGACAAGCGACCGAGCGGGTGCACAATAACGCGCAGAGTGGACAAAAGTCAGGTCAATTTCGCGTCCAAATCGGATGCAATGGCAATCCGACGGTAATGGCCTGTGCTTAGTTCGCCAGGCTCGAGGAGTCTAAATTTGCATCGTGCTCGAAATCCGGCCGCCGCACGCGACAGGGCGCGTTGGCTCGATGAGCTCGCACAGGCCATCGACCAGGCGCAGCGGCTGACCTGGCGCTTGGGAGTACTCGAGGGCGACAATGAGGAGGCCCGGTTGCTGTACGCCCGCCTGGAAGCCGCGCACTCGGAAGTGGAATCGCTGCGTTTCGGCGACTGGCTCGACGTGCGGAGTGAAATCGACCCGAAATGGCTCGAGGGGCTCTTGAACGGCGGCGGTCCACGCTCGCACGCTGGGGGCCGTTAGATCAAACGCCCTCCGGCAGGTCTCCACCGCCGGCGAAGGGCTCGATGAAGGGCGCCAGCGGGGGCGGCTTCCAACCGGACGTCGCAACGAACGCGCGATTGAGGAATGTCGGCTTGCCGTATTGCAGCGGCCGGCCATCGGGACCGTCGACGAGGCCTCCGGCGGCGAGGAGCACCGCGTGGCCGGCCGCCGTATCCCACTCGCTCGTGGGAGCGGCCCGCGGATAGATGTCCGCGCGACCTTCCGCGACAATGCAGAACTTGAGCGATGAGCCGACCGAAATGTAACCGCAGGTTCCGACCGCGGCTTCGAGATAATCGATCGTGGCTTGGTTGAGATGGGATTTCGATGCGACGGCCGTCAGCTCCTCGCCTCGCTCGCGGGTGTGAATGGGTATTCGGCCGCCGCTGCCCTCGCGCATCCATGCCCCGGTTCCCGCACATCCGCCGTGCAGGCGCCCGGTCGCCGGGGCGTAGACAATTCCCAGTTTCGGAACCCCCTTGTCGATCAGGCCGATATTGACCGTGTAATCGTCTCCGCCGCGAATGAATTCCTTGGTCCCGTCGAGGGGATCGACGAGAAAGTAGGTCTCGCCGTGCGCCGGGATTCTACCGGCTGCGACCTCTTCTTCCGCGATCACGGGCACCCCCGGCGCTGCGCGGGTCAGAGCGGCGAGGATAATCAGCTCAGCCGTGCGATCCGCCTCGGTGACGGGCGACCGGTCGCTCTTGGCTTCGACGTCGAAGCCTCGGCGCACGATCGTGAGTATAGCCTCACCGGCCTCGCGGGCGGCGTCGGCGAGTTCGTCGAGAAGTTGGCCTTCGCTCAATTCAGCGCGGAGCCATCCGGATGCCTCCGTCGAGACGGACGGCGGCGGCGTTGAGATACGGATTTTCGACCATGAAACAGGCCAGCCGGGCATATTCCTCGGCCTGCCCGAGCCGCTTCGGGAACGGCACCTGGGCCGCCAGCGCATCCTGTACGTTCGGCGGCATCATCGCCACCATCGGCGTCTTGAACACGCCCGGAAGGATGGTGTTCACCCGAACTCCCTCGTTCATCAGGTCCCGCGCGATCGGAAGGGCCATGGCGAGCACTCCGCCTTTCGAGGCCGAGTAAGCAGCCTGGCCGATTTGACCGTCCTCGGCGGCCACCGAGGCGGTGTTGATGATCACGCCCTTTTCGCCGTCTTCGAGCGGCTCGAGGTCGACCATTCCATGAGCGCTGTGCGCGATGCAGCGGAAAGATCCGATGAGGTTGATCTGAATGGCCAGCTCGAATTGCTGCATGGGATAGAATTTCGCGGCTTTGCTTTCCTTGTCGCGTGCGACCGTCTTGACTGCGTTCGCGACCCCGGCACAATTGACCAGGATACGCTCTTGGCCGTGAGCCTCGCGAGCGCGAGCGAAGGCGGCCCCCACCTTCTCGTCACTGGTGACGTCGACTTCGCAGTAAATGCCGCCGATGTCCGACGCGACCTTCGTTCCCCGATCGGAATCCCGATCGAGCACGGCGACCTTCGCGCCGCGCGCCGCAAGTTCACGCGCGGTCGCCTCACCCAGACCTGAAGCAGCCCCGGTCACGACGGCGGCAATTCCGCTGATGTTCATGCTATCCTCTTTAGGTGGGCCCCAGCGGGGCTGAATACGGGCCGCCTATGCGATGAAAACCGGCCAAGACCAAGCGGGTGGTTCATCGATTATGCTATGTCGAGTGCTGGACACGGTCGGCGAGACATGGCCAGGTTCATCCTAAATCCAGCTTGGATCGTGGATAAGCTGCGCTACAATCGTGAGAATATCCGACCGACTGATGGGGGATCGATGGTGAAGCGCGCGAAATTGCTGGCAGCGGCGGCGGGAGTGGCATTGCTCGCTTCCGGAGCATCGGTAAGCGCGCAGAACGCGGCTGGCCCTGGCCTCGCCGGCGTACCCGCCGCATCGAGCGTCAGCGCATTTTACACGAATTGGAGCGCGCCCAAGATCTGGTTCCGCAGCGGAACCGCGGATCCGGCTACGGCCCAGCTCGTTGCCATCCTCAAGCGCGCGCCGTTCGACGGCCTTGCGTCGGGCCCCGCGCTTGCCGCCCAGGTCGAGCAGGCGCTGGCCCAGGCCCAGAGCGGCAAGCCGGAAGATGTTTCGGCTGCCGAGCGTGTCCTTTCGACGGCGTGGGTCGAATATGCGCAGCGAGTGAAAGCCCCGACCACGGGCATGATCTACGCTTACCCGGTCCTCCAGCCGCAAGGCTCGCGCACCGACCAGATCTTGCTGACGGCTGCGTCCGCGGGTTCGCTGAGCACCTATCTCGCCAGCGTGTCCAACGTGAACCCAATCTATGCGCAGCTTCGCGATGCGGCGTGGGCTCAGGCTCAGGCGAGCGGCGATTTCACGCCCGATCCGCGGCTGCTGGCGAACCTCGATCGCGTGCGTTCGCTGCCGGCCTCGGGGCGGTTCCTTCTCGTCGATGCGGGATCGTCGATGCTGACCCTCTATCAGAATGGGCAGGTGATCGATTCGATGAAGGTCATCACCGGCACCAACGAGCTGCCGACGCCGATGATCGCCAGCTACATGTATTACATCACTTATAACCCGTACTGGCATGCGCCCGATCACCTGGTGCGCAAGACCATCGCACCGAACGTGCTGAAGCTCGGGCTAAGCTATTTCAAATCGCACGGTTACGACGTCGTCGACCAATGGAGCGAGCATCCGCAGGTGATCGACCCGAAGACGATCGATTGGAAGGCTGCGGCCGCAGGAACTCTTCACCTCAAGATTCGCCAGGATCCGGGACCTTTGAACTCGATGGGAATCCTGAAATTCCCGTTCCCGAATCCTGAGGACATCTATCTTCACGACACGCCGGATCATGAGAAATTCACCAAGGCCAACCGGAACCTCAGCAACGGATGCGTGCGCGTGGAAGATGCGAAGCGGCTGGGCCGTTGGCTGCTCGGCCAGGATCCGGTTTCGCCCGGACGGGATGCCGAGATCCGCGTCCAACTGCCCACGAGCACCAAAATCTACCTGACCTACATCACGGCCCAGGTGCGGGATGGCAAGCTCACCTATTTGCCTGACATTTATGGCTGGGATCGCTCGCCGCCGACGCAATTCGCGGGCGGTTATTCACCGCAGGGAACCACCGGCAACTAAGCAACCAGCCTGTCGCATTGGCCCGCCGGCCAACGCTTTCGGCTAAGTCGCGCAAAGAAAAACCGGCCCGGGCGAGTGCCCGGACCGGTCCTTCTTTTCGATGCGCCGTTAACCGCGCTCTGGCGCCGGCGGCGGCGGCGGAGGCGGAGGCGGCGGAGCGGGACAAGTGTCCGTCGCCAGGATCACCGAGCCGTCCGGGCACGTCTGCGTCGCCGGAGCCGGCGGAGGCGGCGGAGGCGGCGGAGGCGGCGGCGGAGGCGGAGGCGGCGAGTAGAAGTTGTAGATCACGCTCGCCAGCAAGCTGTGCGACCGCCAACGGGTGTCGAGGTCGACCGGCGCGCCCTGGACCGTACTGGAGCCGAACTTCAGGTTCGGAACGTTGAAGAAGCGATACTTCAGTCCAACGTCGATGTTCTGGCCAACCGCGTAACGGAGCCCGAGAATGCCCTGCCAGGCAAGTCCGCTATCCGTATCGGAAAAGCTGATAAGGCCGTTCGGCGTAGTTGCATCAGCACTGTACTTCACGCTGGCGAGACCCACACCGGCACCCGCGTAACCGCTGAGGCCGTCATCGTCGCCGAAATCGAGCAGCAGGTTGATCATGCCGGAAAGGGCACGCGCACGGCCGCCTGCGTCATAGTTGTCGCCAGGACCGCCGCCGGCAATCCGCGGATCGATCCGGAGCTGGTTGACGCCTGCGCGCTTGTACGCGAGCTCGCCTTCGAGCCGCAGCATACCGAAGTCGTAGCCGGCGATGACATCGACGTCGTAGCCGATATTGTGAGTAACTGTTATTGCGTTCGAGATACCAAGAACGCCGTCGTCATAGTCGACGTCAGCATCCTCGACCCACATCACACCGCCTTCGAGCCCCACATATGGCGAATGATCCCGAGCAAAAGCGGGCTTCGCCAGGGCAGTCGATGCGAGCGCCACCGCAATGGCCAGCTTGCGCATATTTGTCCCCTTTCACGTGCGTCCTGAGATTGAACCGCCTGAACACATTATGAGAGCGCCGGTTGCCGCGCAAGCGGGGGATTGCCGTAGGACTGTTGCGCAAAAGCCTCAATGCAATTTGGCCGAAAACGGAAGCCTTTGACGGAGTTGAGTTTTTTAGATGCCGATAAGTCCATGCTTTCGGAGCGCTTCAAGAATCCGCGCGACCTCGCCCGCGCGCCTCGGTGTCTATCATGGTCCTGCTCGAGGCTTCGCGGATTGCGGGCGCCGCCTTTTGGGCGACCGTTCACGGCATCGCCGGCGCGCGGTCGCTGACGCGCCAGTCGCTGGGTGAGTGACTGAAACCAGAGGCTCTTGCGCCATGGCCGGCACACGGATCGGCTGCATCCACGCAGGGCTGATCAGCAGGAACAGATCGCCGATCGCATGATCCGCCTTCGCCCATTCGGTGGCTGCACGAGCCCTCAACAGCCCGCTCAGGACGAAGCGCCCGCTCCCCAGCGGCTGGGCATCGGCGAATTGTATCAATTCGTCACCCACCAATGCCAGATTGGCGCAACTCGCCAGATCAACGCTGTCGCAGCTGCTGAGCCATTGGCTTGCATCGATCAGCCGGACTTCGAGACCCTCGTCGGTAAGGACGGTTTCGGCGTGGCCCATCACTGCCTTGCGGGTCGCGGTTCGTCCGCTCGCCACGAACGCACCGCAACTGACCTCGATCGGAAGCGGCTTCCAGCCTGGGCTCGGCGTCGATGCCGCAAGATAGAGGCTTGGTCCGCGTCCTTCGTCACTCATCAGATCGGGCAGTTCGACCAGAGCCATGCTGACCTCGCCGGCCACGATGTCGTTCGTTGGCAGAACCCGTCCCGGATCGGCGGGCAGTACCGGTCGTGATTGCCACACGGGTCGCAGCTCGACCACGGAAACCAATCCTTCGATGGTCGAGCCATGCACCTTCCAACGCGTCGGCGAACCCGTGAGCGAAACCTGCTGCCCTGGCTCCAGCGTAATGAATCGCGGCGGCAATCGAAGAACGAGCTTGTCCCGCTGGACCCAGCGACGCGCTATTATCTCTTCAGTGAGGGTTCGCGCATCGCTTGCGCCCAGAACTGCGGGAAGCTCGATCCGCGCTTCGCTTCCGGATTGATCGATGATGTCGCTGCGCGAGAGGCCCAGCTGATAATCGCGCTGCGGTTCATAGCCATTCACCCGTCTCCTGCACAAACAAAAAGGGCCGCGGAAACCGCAGCCCTGCTTCTTTCGTCATCCCGGCCTTGAGCCGGATCCATCGTCTTCGCGTCTCCGCGCTTCCGCGTGAACTATCCGGACTCAACCGCATGCACCCGCGCCTTCGGCTGCATCGGATGCGCCACCAGGCTCACCTCGACGAGGTCCAACTCGATCAGCTCCCGCAGCCTGCCCGCGATCTTCGCCTCGCGCACCCGGTAGCCGAAACTCAGCCCGTCCAGCTTCCCACATCCCAGCAACCGCGCCACGCGTTCCGCCCCAACCGACGCAATCACCCGAAGCCCGCGCTTGTCCTCCGACAGATGCTCGATCCGTCCGATCACCGCGCCGGCCTTATGCTGCCACAGCAAAGGCACTTCGCTCGCTCGTTCCAGCGCCTTCGCGAACGCGCCCTTGCGCACGACATCCCCGCCCCTGTCGGGCCGATCGAAGATCGCCGCATATCCTGCGAACCTGATCCTCCCCGGAACGGGGAGGGGGACCATCCGGAGGATGGTGGAGGGGGCCCGCTTCACCCGCTCACCATCAAATCCGTCAGCCGCAGCCGGTAAGCAATCCCGACCAGCAGCATCGCCAGGGCCAGCCGCACTGCCCAGGTCACGATCGCTCGCCACGCGCTGCGCTTGGCATCGCGCCAGGCCGACAGCAGCTCGCGCAATTCATCCATGTCGCGCCGCGCCCGTTCATCGTCCAGGCCGAGCGACGCGAGCGCCCGCCGCGCGCCCGCCTGGCTCGACTCCTCGACCAGCGCCCGGAGAGTCACCAAGTCGATCCCGCGTCCTTCGGCCTGCGCCATCAGGCTCGCCAGGAGCGTTTCTGCACCCATTACAACATTTGTCATCGATCAACCTTTTTCGAACGGAAAACCAAGCATCTCGCGCTTCTCCCCGTCGCTCAGGAAGGCCGCTGCCCCGATGACCTCCCACAGCTTCGCGCGGTCGTCGGCGAGTTCGCTCACCTGGTCGGCGTCGACCGCGAGCTTCACCGGCCCGAGCCAGTCGCTCAGCATGCTCGAAAGCGCGTTCAGGATCCGCGCCGCCATCGGCAGGATTGTCTGGCGATAAAGCGCGCGTCCCGCCTCGCGCGCATTCGCATAGGTGGCGTCCCCCGGTAGACCGACCAGCACCGGGGGGACGCCGAAGGCGAGCGCGATGTCGCGCGCCGCGCCTTCTTTCAAAGCCACGAAATCCATGTCGGCCGGGCTCAGGCTAAGCGCCTGCCATTTCAGCCCGCCTTCGAGCAGCAGCGGCCGCCCCGCATTCCCGCTGCCCGAGAACTCTTGTCCCAGCTCCTCCTTCAGCCGCCTGAACTGATCGGCCGAAAGCACGCTTCCGTCCGCCGGTTCGTAGGACAAAGCCCCGCTCGGTCGCGCCGCATTGTCGAGCAGCGCCTTGTTCCATCGGCTCGCGCGATTGTGCACGCTCGCCGCGGGACAAGCCGCCTCGACGCAGCCCATTCCGTAATGATCGTCGCGCGGGTGCAGCGCCCTGATGTGCGCGACTTGCTGCCGCTCGAGCGCATCCACCCGATCGTACCGCCGTATTTGGCCGCCGGCGCGATAAAGATAGGCCACCGGCCAGCCCCGCTCGTCGCTGATCACGCTGACCCGCTCGGGCCGGAGCAGGCACAGCTCCTGCGGGCGGTCGCGATCGTCGGCGATCAGCTGCGCATAGGCATTGCCGTGGAGCAGCAAGTTCGCCGTTATGCTTTCGAGCAGCCCGTCCGCCTGGACCAGCTCTACAGCCGCTCGCCCTGAGCTTGTCGAAGGGTCGACCGCATCGATCGTCAGCCCGCCGAGCATCCCGGCGACCAGCCGCACCGCTCGCTGCCCAACCGGATTGCGCCGGTACACCTCCTCGAATTGCTCGGAATAGGAGCGAGCGAATCCCGCCTCCGCTGCATCCGACTGCAGCCACGCAGGCACAAACGGCCTCGCGTCCGCCGGCGCGCTCTTGCGCCCGAACCATCCCCACATCGCTCGCTCCTAAGTCTTGAGTGCCCGAGCATAAGGCGGCGATTGCGAAGCAAGCGCAGCCTTATGTCGAAGAGTGCACGAAAGCCGGCCGACGGGTCGCGGAGCGAACCCGATCGACGTCACGCGATTCACTCGCGTGACGGCTCGTCTTCATGGTTTGTAGCTCGTGAGCCGCCGCGATTTGCGACCGCTTAACTATGCGTCGGCTAGCCAGTCCGCCTGGAGGCAGACATGGCATTCATAGAAGAAGAATTCGAAGCCTGGCATCGCGCCAAGCTCCAACGAGAGTTGAAGCCCACGCCGCAATATCAATCACCGCCAGTCGCGGAGTGCGTTAGCTGCCATCGGCCGTTCGGTTACGGCGAAGGCACGATCACGGGCGAAGTCGCGATCTGCGACATTTGCAACGGGGATGACTGAACAGCCGCCGGGTCAATTACAATCTCCGCACTCTCGGCACCCCACTCCTTGTCTCGCTGAGCACCGTCATCGCCCACACCATCGCATCGGCGCGGTCCGGCGACCGGCCAGGCCCCTCGTACTCGCCGCCCGCGACGAATCCGCCAAGCTCCGCCTCCAGCTCCGGGAAATCGCCTGCAAAGAACGCCTTCCCGCTCTCGAACTTGAGCGCGATCGGCTCCGCGCGTGCGCATTTGCCGCGCGACGCGTGGACCAGTCGGACCTTCAGGCCGAGGTCGGCGGCCTTCAGCACGCTTTCGACCATCGCCCCGCCGTTGTTCGCTTCGGCGACCACCGTCGCAACGCCCCACCGGGCTGCGGCCGCCGCGACCCTGTTCGCCCAGCCCTCGGGGCTGAGACCCCGCACCGTTGCGTCCTCGAGCACGTAGAGATTCCCGCCACTCGATCCGCACACCACGATCCCGCACGCGTCCGACCTGCCGCTAGCACCGGCCGGCGGATCGACCCCGACGACGATCCGATCCAAATCCTCCCCCAGCGGGGGAGGGGGACCATCCGCAGGATGGTGGAGGGGGACTGTCGCGCTGCATGCCCCCTCCGTCAGGCCTCCGGCCTGACACCTCCCCCAAAAGGGGAGGATTCTACTCCGCTCGATCACCTCCCTCGGCCACAGCGCGCCGTCGACATCCTCGATCAGCTCGCCGTCCAGCTCCTGCCGTCCAATCCTCGTTCCGCCGTAGGTCGCCGTGAGCACTTCGATGACCTTCTCGTCCAATGTGACGTTCTCGCCGGTCTTTCCGCGCGTCGTCACCGTCCACCGATCTTCCGCGATCCCTTTGAGCAATGGGATCGGCCGCGGAGTCGTCGTGACCAGCGCCCGCGGCCGCTGTCCGCGCCTCAGTCCGAATTGCAAATTCACCCAGGCGGCCTCGCCTTCGCGCCACTTCGCAAGTTCATCCGCCCATGCGAAATCGTGCTCAGGCCCCCTCAGACCGTCGGCATTGTCACCCGAAAAGAGCTGCGCTTCGCTTCCATTCGGCCATTTCAACCGCCCGAGGCTGGGCTCCCATTCGAGTGAGCTCCGGTGGGCTCTTGCCACCGCCAGCAATCCGCTGACCCCTTCGACCATGATGCTCCGCGCGTCGGCGATGGTCGCTCCGACCAGCGCGATCCGCATGCCGCGCTTGCCGCTCGCGAGGCGATAGATCCACTCGGCGCCTGCCCTCGTCTTGCCGAACCCACGGCCCGCCATCATCAGCCAAACTCGCCAGCCCGCGCTTTTCGGCGGGAGCTGGCTTCGATGCGCCCACAGCTCGAAGCAGGCATCGAGCTGCAAGTGATCCCAGAACGTCAATTTGGCTACAAAGCGGCGGACTTGATCCATGGTCGCGTCGCGCAGCCAGGCGAACAACCGGCCAAGGTCGTCGAAGCTCATGCCTTGCCCGAATCTTCTTTCTCAATCCGGTCCTTGAGCCGCATGAGTTTCTTGAAGAGACGTTCACGGCTTTCGGTTAGATCTTCCTCTGGCATTTCCATATTGGCATCACCCGCGGTCCCGCGATGCATCCTCAGCAATGCCAAACCAAGCTGGTTCGAATATTCGAGCATCCGCTCTTCGGATCCGTCGCGCCGCCTCGTCACTTTTTCAGTGCCGTTGAACGCACGATCGAGAAGCACCAGTTCGAGCCGTTGGTAAGCCGTGCCGATCGCCTCCCGCCACGCGGCCCGGAAGCCCGCGTTCGATTTGCGCCTCTTGTATGCATAAGGAAGCGAAACTCCGGCTTTCCTTGCCGCCTCGGTCACATTGCATGTCTCGGCCAGCACAGAGAGAAATTCGCGCTCCTTCGCCTTGGTCCAATTGCGCTTCGATGCTTTGCGCATCTGCGGCTTGCTGCCGCCTTTCAGCATGAGCTTCCGAGCCATCCGGCACCCCCAAAATGAATCGGGCCCCGCCGCTTTCGCGGGAGGCCCGACTCGCAATTCTTCACTGTGCCCACCGGATAGCGAAGCAGCGCGACGCTGTCAAGCTTTTTTTACCTATATGGTTCGTTTCCTCCACGCTGTCTGGTCAGTTGAACGCATTCGGGCTAAACTCGCACTGACCGAACAAAGGAGAGATTCATGTTCGCGCTTCGCCTAGCGGCCCTGGCCGCGCTTTCGCTCGCCCTGGCGGCCCCCGCGCCCGCCCAGCATGCTGCCCAGACGATCTATGTCTGGAGCTTCAACTTTGCCCCGAGGCCGATCCAGCTCGCCTCCGGGCGCCCGGTTACGCTGACCTTCGTCAACCGCTCGGGCAGCAGCCACGACTTCACCGCGAAGGAGTTCTTCGCCCGTTCGCGGATCACGGCCGGCTCGGCGCCGGAGGGCGAGATCGAGCTTCGCGGCGGGGAAACGAAGAGCATCACCTTGGTCCCGGCGCGCGGCACTTACAAGGCGCGTTGCAGCCATTTCCTGCATTCCACGATGGGGATGACGGATCGCATCATCGTCAACTGAACCAAGTTCCCCGTGACGGGTTAAGCAGCCGATGCGCCCGGTGCTCTTCGTGACACTTGCATTCGCCGCCGCCGCGGCCGCTCCGCTGGCCGGCTGCGTCACCGACTTCCCGCAGGGCGGAGCGCCGATGGCGCTGATCAATTCGGCCGGCCAAACGATCGGCACGGTTCGCGCCTGGCAGACCCCGGGCGGAATCTCCTTCCGAATCAACGCAAGCGGCCTTCCCCACGGCGTTCACGGCATTCATGTTCATCCGATCGGCCGCTGCGATCCGCCCGATTTCGCCAGCGCCGGGACCCATTGGAACCCGACCGGCCGGCAGCACGGGCTCAACAATCCGCAAGGACCGCACGCGGGAGACATGCCCAACGTCACGGTTGCCGCGAACGGCGTTTTGCAGGAAACCGTGGTCTTGCCGCACGCCACTTTGGCCGAGTTGCTCGACGCGGACGGAGCGGCCATTTTGATCCATGCGGCCGCGGACGATTATGTCAGTCAGCCGAGCGGCAACAGCGGGCCCAAGATCGCCTGCGCCGTGATCACCGCAAGCGCGGAAATTCGCTGATCAGGGCTGCCCGGCCCGAGCCTTCAGATAAGCGTAAAGCTCGTCCCGCTCATGCGGGGTCAGGTGATTGAAGCGCGTCTGTGCGACGCCCGACATCATTTCGCGAAGCTTGCGGTTGCCGGTCGGAATCCCTTGCGTGATCAGCTTCTCGAACTCGGCGCGCGAATAGCCGCCGGCCACGATGAGGTTCGGCGGAGCGCCCTTCCCGCCCTGCGGATCGCCGTTGAGGTCGGGCCCATGGCATTCGGCGCAGGTCACCATGGTGATGTAGCGGCCGAGGGCGTGACTCGCTCCCAGATCGACCGGAGCGATATTCTTGGTTTGTGCGACCATCGCGGCCGCGGGCTTCAACACTCCTGCCGCGATCAACTTCTTGGTTTCCTCGGTGAACGGCAACCTGGGCTGGGTCGGCACCCCTTGCGGCTTCAACGTCCGCAAATAAGCCAGCAGGTCCGCCGTGTCCGTGTCGCTCAAATGCTGGAAGACCTCGGACGGCATGCCATCCAAATCCTTGCCGTTCGGCCGCTCGCCGTGGCGCAGTAGCCGCTCGAACTGCGCGTCCGAATATTTCGGGATCTCGCGCGTCAGGTTCGATGCGTAAAGTTCGTAGAAGCGGTCGCCGACCAGTCCCTTGTTGTGGCAGCCGGTGCAGCCGAGCACATGGGTGAGCCGCTCGCCGTGCGCGACCTTCGCCGAGGCCTCGGCCACCTTGGCTCCGTCGAACGTGATTTCCGCCGGCTTTGCGGGCACTTTCGGCTGTTGATGGCAAGCCGCAAGCAACAGCGCGGCGATCGTCCAATACCGCATGAGCAGCACCCCCCGGTCGGCTGATAGCAAATCCTCCCCGGCACGGGGAGGTGGCAGTCCGAAGGACTGACGGAGGGGGCCCATTGCCGGACGCGACGCCCCCTCCACCACTTCGCTATCGCTCGTGGTCCCCCCCCGGTCCGGGGAGGAGCGCTAAGCCCCGATCAGCTCGCGCCCGATCAGCATGCGTCGCACTTCGTTGGTGCCGGCCCCGATATCGAGCAGCTTCGCGTCGCGGTAATAACGCTCGACCGGCCAGTCCTTGGTATAACCTGCCCCCCCGAGCGCCTGCACCGCCTCGTTAGCCACCCGCACCGCATTTTCGCTCGCCAGCAGGATCGCGCCCGCCGCGTCGTAGCGCGTCGTCTTCCCCGCATCGCACGCCTTGGCGACCTGGTAGACGTAGGCCCGCGCCGAGTTCAGCGCGACATACATGTCGGCGATCTTGGCCTGCATCAGCTGGAAGGCGCCGATCGGCTTCCCGAACTGCTTCCTCTCGCGGACGTAGGGCAGCACCGTGTCGAGGCAGGCCTGCATGATCCCGATCTGCATTCCGGCGAGGATCGTCCGCTCGTAATCGAGGCCGCTCATCAGGACCTCGACCCCCTTATTCTCCTCGCCGAGGATGTTCTCGGGCGGGACGAAGCAGTCCTCGAACACGAGCTCGGCGGTCGGCGAACCGCGGATCCCGAGCTTGTCGACCTTCTGGCCGACTGAGAAGCCCTCCATCCCCTTTTCGATGATGAAGGCCGTGATTCCGCGGCTGCCCTCGCCGGTCTTGGCATAGACGACCAGCGTCTCGGCTTCCGAGCCGTTGGTGATCCAGAATTTCGTGCCGTTGAGCCGGTAGCCGTTGCCCGATTTTTCGGCCTTGAGCTTCATCCCGACGACGTCGCTCCCCGCGCCGGCCTCGCTCATCGCCAGAGCACCGACATGCTCTCCGCTGATCAGCTTCGGGAGATATTGCTTCTTCTGCTCGGGGTTCGCCCAGCGGCGGATCTGGTTGACGCAGAGGTTGGAATGCGCGCCGTAGCTGAGGCCCACCGAGCCCGACGCGCGCGCGACTTCCTCCTGCGCCACGACATGCTCGAGATATCCGAGCCCGAGGCCGCCCCACTCCTCCTCGACGGTAATCCCATGCAGCCCCAGCTCCCCCATCTGCGGCCACAGGTGGCGCGGGAATTCGTCCTTCTCGTCGATCTCGGCGGCGATCGGCGCGATCTTCTCGCGAGCGAACCGCTCGGTCGTCTCGCGGATGGTGTCGGCCATTTCGCCGAGCTGGAAATCGAGCGGGGCAGGCTCGGACATTGCGGCTCTCCTTGCGACGAGCCGCTAGCAGAGCGCGGAGCGTTTGAACAACCGCGCGGCGGTCACTATGTGCGCTGCAACATCTCCTCCCCGTTCCGGGGAGGGGACCATGCGAAGCATGGTGGAGGGGGGCGTGGTGCCACGCTCCAACCCCCCACCGTCAGCGCTTCGCGCTGCCACCTCCCCGCGAGCGGGGAGGATCATTGGAGACATTCATGGCCACCACCGCCGAAGATCCCACCGTCATCCTCTCCATCGCCCGCACCCCGATGGGCTCGATGCAGGGCGCACTCGCCGACGCGACCGCGACCGACCTCGGGGCGACCGCCGTCAAGGCTGCGGTGGAGCGCGCGGGGGTTTCCGGCGAGGACATCGACCGAATCTACATGGGCTGTGTCCTTCCCGCCGGTCTCGGCCAAGCCCCGGCCCGCCAGGCTGCGATCAAGGCCGGCCTCCCCAAGTCCGTCCAGGCGACCACCGTCAACAAGGTCTGTGGTTCGGGCATGCAGACGGTGATCATGGGCGACGAGGCGATCCGCACCGGCAATGCCGACGTCATCGTCGCCGGCGGAATGGAGTCGATGACGAACGCTCCCTATTTGCTCAAGAAGCACCGCTCGGGCGCGCGCATCGGCCACGATACGGTCTACGATCATATGTTCCTCGACGGCCTCGAGGATGCCTATGAGGAAGGCCGTGCGATGGGCAGCTTCGCCCAATGCACCGCCGACGAATATCAGCTGACCCGTGAGCAGATGGACAATTACGCGATCGAGAGCCTGCGCCGCGCCAAGGAAGCAATCGACAAGGGCGGCTTCAAGGACGAGATCGTGCCGGTCACGATCAAGTCGCGCGCCGGCGAGACCCAGGTCGACACCGACGAGGCTCCGGGCCGCGGCCGCCCGGACAAGATCCCGCAGCTGAAGCCCGCCTTCGCCAAGGAAGGGACGATCACCGCCGCGACCTCATCGTCGATCTCCGACGGCGCTGCCGCGGTCGTCCTCACCCGCGAGTCCGTTGCGGGCGAAAAGGGCCTGACGCCGGTCGCGCGCATCGTGGCGACCGCGGCCCATGCGCAGGAGCCGGCCGAGTTCACCGTCGCTCCCATCGGAGCGATCGAGAAGGTCCTCGCCAAGGCCGGCTGGAAGGCCGGCGAGGTCGACCTCTGGGAAGTGAACGAGGCCTTCGCCTGCGTCGCCATGTTCGCGATGAAGGACCTCGGCATCCCGCATGAGAAGATCAACGTCCACGGCGGAGCGACCGCGCTCGGTCACCCGATCGGCGCCAGCGGGACGCGCATCCTCGTCACGTTGATCAACGCGCTGAAGCAGTCGGGCGGCAAGCGCGGCGTCGCCTCGCTCTGCATCGGCGGCGGGGAGGCAACGGCCGTCGCGGTGGAGCTCGTCTAAACTCTACTTCTTCCCCGCATAGGCCATGCATTCAACCTCAACCAACGCACCCTGGGCGAGGCCGTTCGCGCCGACGGCACTCCGGGCCGGTAGTTTTCCGGCAGGGAAATACGGCATGTAGATGTCGTTGAACGCCGGCCACTTCTTCATGTCCGCGATCAATACTAAGCATTTCACGACATCGCCGAAACCGAGGCCGTGCTGTTTCAGGATGGCACCGATATTTTCCATCGATTGCCGTGCCTGGGCCTCAAATCCCTCCCGCAGCTTGCCGTCCACGTCACCGGTCTGCCCGGATAGATAGAGCATGTCGCCAACCCTGACAGCGCTCGCGAAGGGCGCGGGCTGGCCGGGGCCCAGCGGAGCTGCCGGAAAATGCTCGATCGCGGGACGGCTCGGCGCCGCGTGAGCAACGCCGCTCATTGCGAGAACTCCGGCTGCGATTGCGAGTGCAAGCTTCATCAGGGCCCCCTTCCGGTCAGTCCACCACCTCGTTTTCGCCGACGCCCCATAAGTCTGCCGTATGGATGTAGCCATCCCGCTTCCCGATCTCGATCCGGCACCAGCCGCCCGAGCATTTGCTGATCCGCCCGACGACTCCCTGCTCGACCATGTAGCGCACCTTGGCGCCGTCGTTCGGCTTCAGCCGGATCTGGCGCGGCTCGCCGGGCTTCACGACCGCGGTCCGCCGGTCGCTGAGCAAGCTGACCAGCATCCAGCCCTGCGCTCCGTCCTGGTCCTGGATCAGCCGCCAATGCTCATATTTCTTGACGACTCGGACCGGCAGGTCGCGCCGCTGGTAGAGCCACACGCCGGGATAGTTCTTGCCCGGGCCGGTGCGGGTCATCGCCTGTCCGCTGGCGATGGACGCCCAGTAAGGCGGCTGCTTTTCCTGCGCGAGCGCCGGCGCGGAGAGAGCGAGAAGAAGTGCCGCGCACAAAATCCTCCCCGGCACGGGGAGGGGGACCATCCGAAGGATGGTGGTGGGGGCCCGCTGTTGAACGCCGCACCGTCCGAGGGCCCCCTCCACCACTTCGCTTCGCTGCGCGGTTCCCCTCCCCGTTCCGGGGAGGATTTGAAAGCGGAACACTAAGCCCCCGTCAGGATGCGATCGACCAGCTGCTTCACCGTCGGGATGAAGCCGTTTGAATAAAATGGGTCGCTCTTGAAGCGGAAGGCCGAGTGTCCCGCGAACATCAGATTCTGCTCGACGGGTCCCCCGTGAGCGATTTCCTGGAGCGTCTTCTGGATGCAGAAGCTTCGCGGATCGGCCAGCCGTCCCGTCGAATTCTTCTCATTGTCCGCCCAGGATGAGAACGCGCATTGGCTTAGGCAGCCCATGCATTCGGCCTGGTCGGTTCGAATGCGCTTCTCTTCCTCTGGCGTCACGAAAATGAGCGTCTCGTCCGGCGATTTCATCGCGTTGGTGTAACCTGCGGCATACCATTCGCGCGCGTGCTGCAGGTCGCCCTTGGTGACCCAGAAATTCTTCTTCTTGCCGATGCCGACGTCGAGTTCGAAATGATGGTCGCCGATCGGCTCCTTGGTGAAGGCGATCTGGCGGTCGCTGCGCGCTTCGAGGTTGCGGAGGAATGGGTTGCGCACCGCCGACGAATAGAAACCCGTCGGCGAGAAGCGATGCAGAAGCACGTCGCCCTCTTCGAGCGTCATCAACCGCGCCTTCCATTCCGGCGGGATCGGGCTTTCCTGGGTCAGGAGCGGCCGGGTTCCGAACTGGAAGACGATCTGGCCGAGCTCGGGATTGTCGATCCAATGATCCCATTCGTCGAGCCGCCACACTCCACCGGCCATGACGATCGGAACGTGATCGGCAATGCCCTGTTCGCGCATCGTGTCGCGCAGCGCCTTCACGCGCGGGTAGGGATCCTGCGGCTTCCTCGGGTCCTCGGCATTGCTGAGGCCGTTGTGGCCGCCGGCGAGCCACGGGTCTTCGTAGACCACGGCGGCAAGCCATTCGGCGGCCTTGTGATAGGCCCGCTTCCAGAGCGCGCTGAACGCGCGCGCGGAGCTGATGATTGGCAGGTAATTGACCCCGTAGGACGCCGCGATCTCGCTTAGCTTGTAGGGCATGCCCGCCCCGCACGTTACGCCGGTAACCAGTCCCTTGGTGCGCTCGAGCACGCCGTGGAGGACGCGCTGCGCGCCGCCCATTTCCCACAGGACGTTGATGTTGATCGCGCCCTTGCCGCTGGCGATCTCATAGGCGCGCTGGACCTGCGCCACCGCTCCATCGATCGCATATTTGATCAATTCTTCGTGCCGGTCGCGGCGGGTCAGCGCTTCATAGACCTGCGGGATGATGCGTCCTTCGGCATCATAGCTGTCGGCGTTGACGGCGCTGACGGTGCCGATGCCGCCGGCGGCAGCCCAGGCGCCCGAGCTTGCATGATTGGTGGCGGAAACGCCCTTGCCGCCTTCGATGAGCGGCCAGACTTCACGCCCGCCATACACTATGGGCTTGAGGCCCTTGAACAATTCACGTCTCCCCGGCGCGAGGGCGCCACACAGCGCGCATATAGGCGGGATTTACATCAATGCTAATAGATTGCTCTCCTCCCCGGACCGGGGAGGATCAGTCCAAAGCATAATCCAACCCGATGTCCACCGCCGGGGCCGACTGGGTAATCCGTCCGACCGAGATGTAATCGACCCCCGTCTCGGCGATGAAGCGGATGGTCTCGAGAGTCACTCCGCCCGACGCCTCCAGCGGGACTCGGCCCGCGACCAGCTTCACCGCCTCGCGCAGCTTGGCGGGATCCATATTGTCGAGCAGCAGCCGGTCCGCGCCCGCGGCCAGCGCCGGCTCGATTTGTTCGATCCGGTCGACCTCGACCTGGACCTGGAGCCCGGTGTTCGCCGCTTTCGCCCGGCGCACGGCTTCGACCACTCCGCCGCAGACCGCGACATGATTGTCCTTGATCAGCACTCCGTCGTCGAGGCGCATCCGGTGGTTCTCCGCGCCGCCCATGCGCGCCGCATATTTTTCCAGGAGGCGCAGCCCGGGGATGGTCTTGCGCGTATCGAGCAGGGTCGCACCGGTGCCTGAAATCGCGTCGACATAAGCCCGGGTCATCGTCGCGATGCCCGACAAATGCTGGAGCGTGTTGAGCGCCGGGCGCTCCGCGGCAAGCATTGCGCGGGCGTTGCCGTCCAGCCGCATCAACACGGTTCCGGGGTTCGCCCTCGCGCCATCCTCGACCAAACGTTCGATGCGCACGTTCGCGTCGAGCGAGCGAAAGAATCCGGCGGCGATTTCCATTCCCGCGACGACGATTTCCTGCCGCGCATTCATTTCGGCCGTGAACCGCGCGTCCCCGGCGATCGTGGCATTCGAGGTGACGTCGCCGCCCTGCCCCAAATCTTCGCCGAGCGCTCGGCGGATGAAGTCCATCAGATCGAAAGTCGCGGGCAGAGCCATGCGCTGGCTCTAGTGGGCCGGTTCCTCCGCCTCAAGAATGCGCCAGCGCCCGTCCTGAATTTTGTACGGCTGGGCTACGGCTGCCGTGAACACCACGCCGTCCCAGCTCTGAACCGTGATCGTCACCTTGCCGTCGGCGATGTCGATCGTGTTGAAGCTCTGTTCCTGCTCGCGAACGCGGGTTGAGGTCGCCGTTCCGGCTTGGACGACCAGCACTCCGCCGGACCGCGTGACGAGGTCGCTCGCGTCCTGGCTCGAGGCATGGTGGTTGTGCCCTGCGAGCAGCATGTCGACCCCGGATTCCTCGACGACGTCGAGCGCCAGTTCCTGCCGCCCGATCGCGCGCTCCGTCTCGCTGCCGACCGTCAGAGCGAACAAAGGATGATGGGTGACGAGGATTCGCACCGCCTCGGACGGTGTCCGGGCAAAGGTCTCGCGGATGAAATCGACCTGGTCGCGGTTGATCCGCCCATCCTTGAAGGTCAGCGACCGCGCGGTGTTGATCCCAAGCACGGCGACCCCAGGAAGCTCGACGAA
>JBKPOO010000039.1:0-35944 GCA_046733175.1 Pseudomonadota bacterium | reverse complement strand
ACCCCGAGCGAGGCCATGTCTTCACCGACCGAATGCTTCGGGTTCGAGGGCGCGAGGAGACCCTGATCCTGGGCTCCGACACCTTGAAACCGATCGTCCGCGAGCTTCTCCCCGAAGCGGAAATCGTCAGCCGGCCGCGCTTTTCGACCTTGCGCTACGCCGGAAGCGTCAAGCTTTCGCGGCTTCCCGCGCGCTCGGCGGTGGTCGCCTTCTCGGCGGAGCAAGTCTACGCGCTCGCGGAGATGTTGCGGCGGTTCCGGGGCGGCGCCGCGGTGGTGATGGGCGCCTTGTCGCCCGCCACGCGCAACGCCCAGGTCGCCATGTTCCAACGGGGCGAGGTCGATTATCTCGTCGCGACCGACGCGATTGGCATGGGCCTCAACATGGACGTGACCCATGTCGCATTCGCCGGCCTCGAGAAGTTCGACGGCCGCCGCGACCGCCGCCTGAGCATATCGGAAATGGCGCAAATCGCCGGGCGCGCCGGCCGGCACCAGCAGGACGGGAGCTTCGGGACACTTGGATTCGGCGCCGAAGAGCATGCTGCGTTCAGCGAAGAGGAAGTGGCGGCGATCGAAGACCACCGCTTCCGTCCACTCGACTTCGTCCACTGGCGCAACGCCGACCTCGATTTCACCGATGTCCGCAGGCTCATCGCGAGCCTGGAAGCGAAGAGCGACGATCCGCTGCTCCGCCCCGCCCCCGAAGCGATCGATCTCGCGGTGCTGAAGATTTGCGCGGAAGACCCGGCCGTGGTTGCGAGACGGGGCGCGCAGGCCCGGAAGCTGTGGGCGGTGTGCGGCCTGCCCGATTTCCGCAAGATCGGCCCGATGCATCACAGCCGGATGGTCCGCCGCTTGTTCAGCTATATCGGCGAGGGCGGGCACATCCCGCACGAATGGTTCGCGGCCGAAGTGTCCCGGCTCGATAATGTCAGCGGCGACATCGAAGCGCTCGCCGACCGCCTGGCCGGAATCCGCAGCTGGGCCTACATCGCGCACCGCGCCGACTGGCTGAAGGAGCCGGCCAAATGGGCAGAGCGGACCCGCGAAGTCGAGGCGCGCCTCAGCGACGCGCTTCACGAACGCCTAACGCAGCGCTTCGTCGACCGGCGCACCGCGGTGCTCGTTCGCGACATCGGCGCTCGCGGCGCGGACGCCCTGCCGGTGACGGTGGCCGCCGACGGCGAAGTCTCAGTGGGGCCCGAGCCGATCGGGCATCTCGCCGGATTCGATTTCCGCGTCGATCCCGCAGCGAGGCTCGCTGACAAAAGGCTGCTTCTCGCAGCGGCCGAACGTCGCCTCGGCGAAGAGCTCGACCGGCGCGCCAACGCGCTGGTCGAGGCTCCCGACGATGTGTTCGAGCTTGTGACCGACGAAGCCGGAGCGCTGGCAGTCGGCTGGCAGAATTACGTGCTCGCGCGGCTGGCGCCGGGCCGTTCGATGCTGGAGCCGGCGCTTCGGACCGCACGTCCGCTCGATCGATTGTCCGCGCAGAGCCGAACGTCGCTGCGCGGCCGTCTCGAGTCATGGCTCGATGCGCAGGTCGACAAGCATCTCCAACCGTTGAAGCGGCTCGCGTCCGCGGCAACCGATCCGGCAAGCTCTCCGGGCGTCAGGGCACTCGCCGCGATGCTCGCCGACGGGGGTGGAGTGGTGCCGCGAAAGGCCATTCTCGGAGCCATTGCCCACTTGGAACAGGCGGATCGTCGCGCACTGCACCGCCTCAAGGTCCGACTCGGTCCGCTCGACGTTTACCTGGTCCCGTTGCTGAAGCCTGCGGCGCAGCGGTGGCGGGCAGCGCTGTTGGCGGTTCGTGGCGGGCAGCCAATGCCCGAACTTCCGCCGGCCGGCGCAGCCACTCTTGGCGCCGAGGCTGATCCGAATGGAGCTGCCCTCGCTTACCGCCGGCTCGGCCGCGCGTGGATCCGGATCGACCTTGCCGACCGGCTCGCAAGCCACGCCCGCAAAGTGCGGTCGACCGGCGGAGCCGATCCGGTGGATCTCGAGTTCGCGACGTCCATCGGCCTCAACGAAGAGGCGATTGCGAAACTGATGAGCGAGGTGGGTTTCGCCAAAGCCGGCGATGCCTGGCGCTGGCGCGGGCGCAGGCCGCCGCGCGAGGAGAAGCGTAGCTCGCCGTCGCATGCGTTCGCGGAGCTTGAGAAACTCCGCCGCAAGTGAGGATCGATCGCTTCCTCTATTTCATCCGGCTGGTGAAAAGCCGAACGCTGGCCCAATCGGTCGTCGAAACCGGCTACGTGCGCATCGACGGCAAACGGGTCGAAAAATCCTCCGAAGACGTGCGCATCGGAAGCACAATCGCCCTTCCGCTTCATGACCGGGTTCGAATCCTGAAGGTTCTTGATCTGCCGAGGCGCCGTGGACCGGCGGCGGAAGCGCGGACCTGCTACGAGGAGCTGGACGTTGACGGCGGCGGCGCTCACTCTTAGCGAACGGGTCAAAGGGAGCGAGCTTTCATGACCTACGTCGTCACCGACGCCTGCATCAAATGCAAATATATGGACTGCGTGGAGGTCTGCCCGGTCGACTGTTTCTACGAGGGCGACGTGATGCTGGTCATCAACCCCAATGAATGCATCGATTGCGGCGTTTGCGAGCCCGAATGCCCCGCCGAAGCGATCCTTCCAGATACGGAAAGCGGGCTCGAGAAATGGCTCGAGCTCAACACCACCTTCTCCGGTGAATGGCCGAACATCACGCGCAAGAAGGATAGTCCCGCCGATGCCGACGAGCACAAGGGCGAGGAAGGCAAATACGACAAATATTTTACGCCCGACGCAGGCGCCGGCGACTGAGCGGCACGCTCGGCCGGCTCACATCTTCATATTGAAGGTGTAAGTGAGGCCGAGTCCGGCTGACAGCTGGTTGCGTGAGCCGAACTCACGAACGATCGGCGACTTGGCAGCGTCGCCAACAAGGCGCTCGTAGCGGCCGAAACCGAACATCCCGAAGCGATCGTTGAACTGGTAGGACAGGCCGCTTGTCAGTGCGACGGAATGGATGCCGCCGCTTGGCCGAAACGGCGGCAAGCCCGTGGCGAGGGCCGCGACGGGAGTCACTCCGAAATAGGCCCGTTGGTAGTGGCTGTCGGAGAACAGGAGCCGCGGGCCGATCGAAAAGACGTAGCGGTCGCCGTCACGCCAGATCTTGTCCACACCGATGTCGCCAATGAGGCCGTCATGGCCGCCGAGGCCCTTCCGCAGCTCGCCGCGAATGCGCCAGGAATCGTCCGCTTCATATTGCGCGAAGGCGCCCGCTTCGATCGTGGTCTTCACCTTGCCGACGTCCGCTCCGACGTCCTTGTTCTTGCGCCCGCTCGCGAGATTGACCGACGGCCCGAATGAAAACCCATTTTTGGAGATAATCGCGATCCCGGGACTGTCATCCGGCGCGCTGAACCGGAACTGCTTGCCGTGGCGCGCAATCTTCAACTGGAACAGTGGCGCAACCTCGGTGTCGTCCGAGCCGATATATTTCGGTTGTACCTTGGCCCCAAGTCCGACTCGAACACGAGTGTCGGGATTGTCCTCGGCGAGGGCGGGCCCCCAGGCCGGTAGAACGGCGACCGCGGCGATCAGCACATGTTTCATGGTCTCGAAACCGCCTTTCCCCGTTTTGGTTGCGCAATCAGCGTCGCTTCAGAAGCTCCCCAAGGATCAGCTCGGCGGCATCGTCGGGGCTGAGTTCGGTGGTATCGATGCGAATTTCTGGCGCCTCCGGCGGTTCATACGGGCTGTCGATCCCGGTGAAATTCTTGAGCTCCCCCGACCGTGCCTTGGCATAGAGCCCTTTCGTGTCGCGCTTCTCCGCCTCGGCAAGCGGAGTATCGACGAAGATCTCGATGAACTCGCCCTCCGGGACCATTCGCCGAACCATGTGACGCTCGGCCCGGAACGGCGAGATGAATGCGGTCAGCACGATCAGGCCGGCGTCAGCCATCAGCCGAGCCACTTCGCCGACGCGGCGGATATTCTCGATTCGGTCCGCTTCGGTGAAGCCGAGGTCACGGTTGAGCCCGTGGCGGACGTTATCGCCGTCGAGCAGGAAGGTGTGCTTGCCATGCGCGACAAGTTTCTTTTCTACGAGGTTGGCGATCGTCGACTTACCCGCGCCCGAGAGGCCGGTGAACCACAATACGGCCGGTTTCTGCCCCTTGATTTTCGCGTGAGTCTCGCGGCTGACGTCGAGGTGCTGCGGATGGATGTTGAGCGAGCGCCGAAGCGCGAAGTGCAGCATTCCGCACGCGACGGTCGCGTTCGAAAGCTTGTCGATCAGGATGAACCCGCCGAGCGGCCGGTTCGGGCTTGAGCCCGGCACATCATAAGTTTCGAAGACGATGTCCCGGTCCGTCGCGATTTCGGCCACGCCGATCCCGTTGAGCGCCAGGGCCTGCGTTGCAAGATGCTCGAGCGTGTTGACGTTCACTTCATATTTTGGCGCTTGCACCGTCGCCGTCACCGTCTGCGCGCCGACCTTCATCCAATAGCCGCGGCCCGGCAGCAGCTCGTCTTCGGCCATCCACACGATCGTTGCTTCGAACTGGTCGGCGACCTGCGGCGGGTCGTGGGCGTCGACGATCACGTCGCCGCGGGAACAATCGACCGCGTCGGTAAGAGTCAAAGTGACGGACTGCCCGCCGACCGCCTCATCGAGATCGCCGTCAGCCGTGACGATCCGCTCGATACGGGTCACCCGGCCCGACGGAAGAACGCGTACCTCGGCGTCCGGCGAGATCGTGCCCGACGCGACCTGGCCCGCGAAGCCGCGGAAGTCCTGGTTCGGGCGATTGACCCACTGGACCGGCATGCGGAATGGCTTTGCCGCATCGCCCGCGGCGTCGAGCGGCACGGTATCGAGATGCTCGAGCAGGCTTGGACCCGAATACCAGCGCATCGCATCGCCTAGGGCGACGACATTGTCGCCGTTGAGGCCCGAGACCGGAATTGCGACCCAATGTTCGATCCCGATGCTTTCGGCGAACTGGCGATAGTCCGCCGTGATCGCGTCGAAGGCCTGCCGGTCGTAATCGACGAGGTCCATCTTGGTGACGGCCAGCACGAAGCGGCGGATCCCCATGAGCTTCGCGAGGTATGAATGCCGCCGGGTCTGGGTCAGCACGCCCTTCCGCGCATCGGCCAGCAACACCGCGAGATCCGCGGTCGATGCGCCGGTCACCATGTTGCGCGTATATTGTTCGTGCCCGGGCGTATCGGCGACGATGAACTTGCGCTTCTCGCTCGCGAAAAAACGATAAGCGACGTCGATCGTGATGCCCTGCTCGCGTTCGGCGGAAAGACCGTCGACCAGAAGCGCGAAATCGACCGCTTCACCTTGCGTTCCATGACGCTTGCTGTCGCTTTCGAGAGCCGCGAGCTGGTCGTCGAAGACCTGCCTCGTGTCGTAGAGCAGCCGCCCGATCAGCGTGGACTTGCCGTCATCGACGCTGCCGCAGGTGATGAAACGCAGAAGCTCCTTGCTTTCCTGCTCGGCGAGCCAGGCATGGATGTCGGCGGGGGCGTTCAAAAATATCCCTCCTGCTTCTTCTTCTCCATGCTGTCGCCGCCGCTGTCGCGGTCGATGGCGCGTCCCTGGCGCTCGGAGCTCGTTGACACGAGCATCTCCGCGATGATGTCCTCGACGTTCGCCGCGTCGCTCTCGATCGCCCCGGACAAAGGATAGCAGCCGAGCGTCCGGAACCGCACCTTGCGCATGGACGCCGTCTCGCCGTTCATCGGGAAGCGGTCATCGTCGACCATGAGGATCAACCCGCCGCGCTCGACCGTCGGCCGCTCGGCCGCGAAATAGAGCGGGACGATCTCGATCCTTTCGCGAAGGACATATTGCCAGACGTCGAGCTCGGTCCAGTTCGACAAGGGGAAGACGCGGATGCTCTCGCCGGCATTCTTGCGCACATTGTAGAGCGACCAGATTTCGGGCCGTTGCCGCTTCGGGTCCCAGCGGTGGTTCTTGTCGCGGAAGCTGAAGATCCGCTCCTTGGCGCGGCTCTTTTCCTCGTCTCGCCGAGCCCCGCCGAACGCGGCGTCGAAGCCGTAATGGTCGAGCGCCTGCTTAAGCCCCTCGGTCTTCCACATGTCGGTGTGGCGCGGGCCGTGGTCGAACGGGTTGATCCCCTGCCGCTCGGCCTCGGGATTCTTCCACACGAGGAGTTCAGCATCGCCGTCGGCCGCGACCTTGTCCCGAAGCGCATACATGTCCCGGAACTTCCACGTCGTATCGACGTGAAGCAGCGGAAAGGGGAGCGGGCTCGGGAAGAAGGCCTTCTTGGCCAGGTGCAGCATCACCGAGCTGTCCTTGCCGATCGAATAAAGCATCACCGGCTTTGCCGCCTCCGCGACCGTTTCGCGCAGGATCTGGATGCTCTCGGCCTCGAGGCGGTCGAGATGGGTCAGCTGCCGCATTGGAGCGAAGCGTTAGCGGCTGCGGCGGACAAAACAAACATGGCGCCGTCCGCCCGGCGGTCCTAAGGACGACTCTTCCCGGGGAGCTCGATGGAGCTGAGAGGCGGCATCCGGCCGCGACCCGTCGAACCTGATCCCGTTTGCACGGGCGGAGGGAAGGAGAAACCAGATGGGCGACGCGCCAGCCAGAACCGAATTGAACGTCACCACGGGGCCGATCCGCGGCTCGCGCAAGATTTATGTCGAGGGTCGTGAAGGGCTCCGCGTTGCCATGCGCGCCGTCGACCTCGAACCGTCGGCGAACGAGCCGCCGGTCACGCTCTACGACACCAGCGGGCCGTATACCGACCCTGCTCAACGCATCGACATCCTGGCCGGCCTGCCCGAGCTCCGCCGCGATTGGATACGCGGGCGCGGCGACGTCGAGGAGGTCGCCCAGCGCGATGTCCGGCCCGAGGATAACGGCCAGCTGGGCCCCGACAGATCAGGCGGAGTCCAGCCCTTCCCCAACGTCCGCAAGCGCGTCCTCCGCGCCCGGCCCGGCGCCAACGTCACGCAGATGCATTACGCAAAGCGCGGAATCGTCACCCCGGAAATGGAATATGTCGCGATCCGCGAAAACCTCGGCCGCGAGGAGCTGTTCGTAACCCGCGACGGCGAGGATTTCGGCGCCTCCATCCCCGACTTCGTGACTCCCGAATTCGTCCGGGACGAGGTCGCCCGCGGCCGTGCGATCATTCCCAACAACATCAACCACCCGGAAACCGAGCCGATGGCGATCGGCCGCAACTTCCTGGTCAAGATCAACGCCAATATCGGCAATAGCGCGGTCGCCTCCGACGTCGCGGCCGAGGTCGACAAGATGGTATGGGCGATCCGCTGGGGCGCCGACACGGTCATGGACCTTTCTACAGGGCGCAACATCCACGACACGCGTGAATGGATCATCCGCAATTCGCCCGTGCCGATCGGCACCGTGCCCATCTATCAGGCCCTGGAGAAGGTCGGGGGGATCGCCGAGGAGCTCACCTGGGAAGTCTATCGCGACACGTTGATCGAGCAGGCCGAGCAGGGGGTCGACTATTTTACGATCCACGCCGGGGTCCGCCTGCCCTACGTCCCGCTCACCGCCAACCGAGTCACCGGGATTGTCAGCCGCGGCGGATCGATCATGGCGAAATGGTGCCTCGCCCACCACAAGGAGAGCTTCCTCTACGAGCGCTTCGACGAAATCTGCGAGATCATGAAGGCCTATGATATCGCCTTCTCATTGGGCGACGGACTTCGCCCGGGATCGATCGCCGACGCCAATGACGAGGCGCAGTTCGCTGAGCTCTACACGCTTGGCGAGCTGACCAAGATCGCCTGGGCGCACGATTGCCAGGTGATGATCGAGGGCCCCGGCCACGTGCCGATGCACAAGATCAAGGTGAATGTCGAAAAGCAGCTGGAGGCGTGCGGCGAGGCGCCCTTCTACACGCTCGGCCCCCTCGCGACCGATGTCGCGCCAGGGTACGACCATATCACCAGCGCCATCGGCGCGGCGATGATCGGCTGGTTCGGAACGGCCATGCTTTGCTACGTTACGCCCAAAGAGCATCTCGGGCTTCCCGACCGCGACGACGTGAAGGTCGGGGTCGTGACTTATAAGCTCGCGGCCCATTCGGCCGACCTGGCGAAAGGTCACCCGGCGGCGCGGGCGCACGACGATGCGCTCAGCCGAGCGCGCTTCGACTTCCGCTGGCGCGACCAGTTCAACCTGTCGTTGGACCCGGACACCGCGGAGGCCTTCCACGACCAGACCTTACCTGCGGAAGGCGCGAAGACGGCGCATTTCTGCTCGATGTGCGGTCCTAAATTTTGCTCGATGAAGATCAGCGCGGAGGTTCGGGAGTTTGCCCGGCTTCAGGAGCAGGCGGCCGCGTCAGTTCCTCCCTATGCGGAGCACGGGGAGGGGAACCATCCGAAGGTTGGTGGAGGGGTCCTGTCTGAGAAGGACGCCGAAGCCGGCATGGCCGAAATGAGCAAGCGCTTCCACGAGGAAGGCAGCGAACTTTATCTACCCGCGACTGGGAAGCACTGAGCGACAGGCTCGGAGAGGCTTGAAGAAGGTAGTGCCCTTGTCACTGTAGAGCCTTCCAAACCTCGACAGCGCAGCCGGAGCTGTTCACGCCCTGGCTGACGCTGCGGGACGAGCGGTCACCGGCCTGATCCAGATTTCGCTGTCCTACAGCATTGCATTTGTGCCTTAGGCTCGCCGATGCGCCAGACTGATTCGCTCCCACGCTCGTTCCTGCGAACGGGCAGAGCGGACAGGCTCACCCTCCTCGCGCACACGCGCGCAGCACCGTGAACATTGGGAACTTTCGCCGGCGTTCGCCGCCCCGCACTCGCGCGCGTAGGACTGTGACCTTGGGGACTGTTCGGCGGTTCAGGCCTTCCGGTTCACTCTCGTCGGTTTGTCGAAACCCGGTGGAGCTTGGCGTGCGCCGCGATAAGCTCCTGTCCTCGAACGCGATTTCTTTGTGCGGAGTAGCATGATGTCGTTCCTGTTTGCGCTCGCCGCGTCCGTCTCGTCGCTTACTCCGCTGGCCGCCGCGGCGCCGGCCTCGGACCAGGCGATCGTCATCCAGGGCATTCGCGACCGGAGGAAGCCGGCCGACGATTTTCTGAGAAGAATGATGCCGAGCTCGTTCGACCAGAAGCTCGGCCGGTTCGAAGAGCCGGTCTGCGCCGGGACGGTGGGCCTGCCGGACAAGCTCAAGAGCGAAGTCCTGGCCCGAATCCGCCAAGTCACCTCGGCCGCCGCCATTCCGGTCGCCAAGGGTAACTGCAGGCCGAACCTCCTCATCATCGTCGTCGATGACAAGAAAGCGCTCATCGAGGGAATGGCGCGCAAGAAAGAAGCCTATCTCTACGGAATCGGCAACGGGGAGCGGAAGCGCCTCGCGGATGGCCCTGGCCCCTTTTCCGCCTGGCAGATCAGCGACGTCATCGGACCAGACGGCGAACCCTTGAGGGTCGACGGCGACGGCTTCCCGCGACTCTTCACGACGGTGCCCCCGTCGCGCCTTCGAAGCGGCACGCGCTCGCGGATTTTGGGAGCGATCGTCGTCGTGGAGCAGCGCGCGCTCGTCCAAGTCACGACCCGCCAACTCGCCGACTTCGCCTTGGTCCGCGGCCTTGCCCCCATCCAGCCGAAAACCAGCCAGCCCCCCGATACGTCGGTGCTCAGCCTGTTCAACGACGGAGTTCGACCCGAGGATGCGCCGCAGAGCGTCACGTGGTGGGATTTGGCGCTGCTTAAGGCACTCGCCCACACCCGCAGCGATGCTTTGGCGGACATCCAGCGCCACGAAATCCGCGACCTCATAGTCAAGGAAATGGCGAAGGTCCCGCCGGAGCAGCGCTAAGTCGCTTGGTCGGCTCGACCGCTTCCGGCCCTCCCTCGTCGAACAGTTTGCGGGCGCGCCTTTAATCCGTGGTAGAACCGGCGCGACGGATAAGGCACACTGACCGTCTGGGGAGAGCACCCTTGTGTCTATGCCTCGCTGCGCTTTGATCCTGGCGTTCGGGTTTCTGGTTTCGGCCGCAACGCGCGACATCTCGGCCGTCGCCGAGCCCCCGAGGATCGGAAAACCGAAGCCGGCACCAGCGGGTCAGACCCCCAACGTTCCCCCGCTTCCTCCGGCGGTTTTCGATCCTAATCTCGCGGTCGGCGGAGAAGACGTCAAAGCGCGCAAGATCGAGACTCGTCTCAGCGTCGACGTGCAGGTGAACGGGCGCGGCCCTTACAAATTCATCGTCGACAGCGGCGCCGACACTTCGGCGGTCGGCCTGCGGATCGCTCGGGATTTGCAACTCCCGCTGGGCACGCCGGCCATTCTCAACGGAATGACCAGCCGCGACATCGTCGACCGGGTGAAGGTCGCCGAACTGACTCTCGGCCCGAGCATCATCAGCAACCTCGAAGTTCCGGCGCTGAGGGAGATCGACCTGGGTGGCGATGGGCTGATCGGCATCGACGCGCTCGTCCGCCAGCGTTTGATGATGGATTTCGAAAAGCACCTGATCAAGGTCGAGGACGCCAGCAAGCCGATGAAGATCGGCCCTGGCGACATCGTCATCATGGCCAGGCGCCAGCGCGGCCAGCTCATCCTGACCGAGGTTCAGGCCTCAGGCCTGCGGCTCGACGCGGTCATCGACACGGGCTCCGAAATCACCATCGGCAACACGGCCTTGCGTGACAAATTGATCCGTAAGCGCGCCAAGATCTACGAGGTCGAGGCGATCGGCGTGACCGGCGTCGTCACCAAGATGCAGCTGGCGCGAGTCGACGAACTGCAACTTGGAAAGGTGCTCTTGCGGGACGTGCCGATCGCATTCGCCGACGTTCCGCCCTTCAAGCTGTTCGGCCTTGCCGGGGAACCCGCGTTGCTGCTCGGCACCGACATTTTGGAGAACTTCCGGCGGGTCTCGCTCGATTTCCGGGCGCGCAAGGTTCGCTTTCAGCTTCGGCGCTGCAACACCGAAGGGGTGCTGATCAGCACCTCGCAGACCGAATCCTACACGCGCCTGTCCGCGACCGCCGAAGACGTGTGCGTCAGGTAAAGGACGCCTGCGGGAACCATTTCTTCACCTCTCGGGTCGCACAAATGGGGCGGGAGCAGACTCGCATGGCTGAAACCGCCGAAATCCAGCCCGATCGCAGGCGCGCGCACCGTCTCGCGCTTCGTCTCAATGCCATGATGCGCGACGGCAGCAAGAGCCGCGTCAAAGCGAGGGTGATCGACATTTCCACCCATGGATGCCGAATCGAATGTACCTCCGGCGTTGCGGAGGACAGCTGGATTTGGCTCAGCATCTCCGGGCTCGAAAACCAATATTGCCGCGTCGTCTGGCATTGCCAGGAATTCGTCGGCCTCGAATTCGCCAATCCGCTGTCGGAAGCGGTGTTCGAGCGTTTGCTCGCGGATCACCAGGATCTGCCCGAATCGGCGATCAACGACCTGCGGAAGATCGCCAGCCGGACCCATTGGCTTGCGCGCCAGGCGGGCGACTCGGATATCGCCGTCCTCGCCGAACTCTCGCGCAAATGCGCCGAGGATGCCGTGGTCGAGGGCTTTCGCCTCAGGCAGAACCCGAAAAAGCGTTAACGCGGCAGCCTCAGGCGGCCTTCGCATCTCCGCTGAGGATCGGACCGATCCCGCCGGCGGCTTCGATCTGGTCGGCGAGCGAGCCGCGCGGCAGCTCATTGTCGAGCGCCCAGGCGAGCACCGCTTCCAGCTGCCGGATGGTCGAATCGTCGCACATGCCGTTGAAGGCGAGTTTGACGACCGGCCGCATCGGCGATCGTAGCTGGATCTTCAGCCCTTCGGCCTCGACGAGCCGAAGATACTCCTCGGGCGCGTTCTCGGCGTCGAGGGCGAAATCGTAGGCGGCACTGAGGCCGTCGTAGAGGGCGGCATTGGCCCTGAGCTTCGCCGCGCGGGCCTCGTCCGCCTTGGCGCGGACGTCTGCGAGTTTGTTCTTCAAGGGTCCCTCCGATGCTACTGGGGCCGGGTTTTCGGCTGGTTCTTCCGCTGGCGGTTCGGCGGTGAGCTCGAGCGGCTCGTCCGGCGCTGCCGGCTGTTCGGCCGATGGCATTGCTGCATCCGCCACCACTTCCTCGATGTCTTCACTCGTTTCTTGGAGCGGGTTTTCGGCTGGTTCGGCGACCGCGTCTTCCGAAGGTTCTCCCGCCGCTGATTCATCGACGATTGGCTCTTCCACCGGTTGTCCTTCCGAAACGGGCCGCTTCGCGGCCGAATCCTCCTCGGCCGCGCGATCGGGCGTGCCACCCGGCTCGACCGTGTAGCCGTGGCCGTAAAAACCGGTCAGCCCCGCGAGATTATCGAGCAGCTTGGAAAATCCTGGCTTGGCTCTGGTCGCCGATTCCGATGAGTCTTCCACGGTTTCGGGCCCCGCGTCATCGCCGCGCTCTTCCGCGTGCGCCGCCTCGGGCAGTTCTTCGTGCTCCGGTGCAGCGACCTCTTCGGCCTGCTGGGCGGCCTCGATCGGATCCTCGTCCTTGTGGAGCTCGATCGATTGAGGGTCCTGGACAGGCTCTGCGGCCGTCTCAGCGTCGGCTTCCTCAGCCGCGGAGACGAGTTCCTCTCCCGCTTCCACTTCGGGCTCCTTCGCCTTCGGCTTCGGTTTGGATCCCTTCGCGGCGGGACTGTCGAAGGTCGCGAGGGCGTAAACATAATCGACCCATGCTCCGCCGGCGCTGAGCGGCAGCAGGGTTACCCAGCACCGCGTTTTGCCTTCCGCCGTTTCATATTCGTCCTCGAACGCGAGGAAATCGCGGCTGATCGCGACGAGCGGCAGCTTCTTGGCGATGCACGCCAGCATCGAGGGCGCCGGCGCGTCCATGACACGCTCCACTTTGCCTTCGAAGCGGACAGCCTCGCCCAGGTGGCGGACCTCGGCGTCGTGCCCGCCGCTGATGAGTTCGAGCAGGATCGAGTTGGGCCCAGCGTCCGACAGTTCGAGCGGGTCCAGATCGTGAAGCGGGGGGAATTCCTTGTCGCCTTTGATCGACAACCAGTAATTGAGAACGCTCGCATGCATGCGGCGCTCGGCGGCGGAGATGGTCTTGAACGCATCCAACAGTGTCTCGGCGGCTGGCTGTTCAGCCGCTTCAATGTCTGACTTGGGCGCTCCCATTTGCGACTCCGCTCCCTTTTCCCGGTCGAGGTTCTGCTCCCCGGAATCTTAGAAAAGGTTAAAAGGACCTTCGCCGTGCGAATCTCCATTTTCTCATATGGCACGCTGCAGCTGCCCGACGTCCAATTGGCCAATTACGGCCGATTGCTCGAAGGCGAGCCCGACGCGCTTCTCGGCTACCGACTCCAGCCGGTCGAGATCGACGATCCGCATGTCATCAAGATCAGCGGCAAGGCAATCCACACGATCGCCGTCGCGACGGGCGATCCGGGCGACCGGATCGAAGGAACAGTGTTCGCGCTGAGCGAGGAAGAGCTCACCGCGACCGATTCTTATGAGACGGGCGCCTATCGGCGGATCGAGGTCGGGCTCGAGTCGGGACGGCGCGCCTTGGTCTATGTGGCGACTTAGTGGGCGGCGAAAGCTGATGCCGCCGACGCGACGGCGGTCTTGGCCCGTGATCGCGCTACGCCGGGCACGTGTGGATATCCATGGATCCAGAAACCGCCGTAGCCGAACGTCAGCATTGGCGTAAATTCCGGGCGATGATCCGTCGTAAACGGCGCTCCGCTGGTATCGTCGAGCATGAAGTAACGCTGGCCGAGGCGCACGATGAGGACAGTGATCTGGCCCCCGACCCTGTCGTTGCCCATCGTCAGGTAAAGATCGCGGGTCCGAAAGCCGAGCGCTCGAAGCGCTTGCATCTTGACGATCGCCCGGTCTTCCTCGTCGCCATAGCCGTGCTGCAGGGTTTCGGCCGCGCTCGCCCAGTAATCGTGGAAGCCCCATTGGGTCGCGTCGGACCGCCAGTGGATCCGCTGGTACACTGCGCCCTGGATGTAGAAGACCTGCTGCTGGGGCGTTAGACTGCGCGCCGGAGCGATCAGCGCCTGCATCCTCGGGTCGTTGCTATCGTCGCGTCGCGCGCGCTCCCAATCGTCGATGTAGCGCAGCGGCTTGACCGGCAAGGTCACAGTTCCGGACATGTTCGGCGGCGTGAGTGGCGATACGCCTGTAACGACGATCGGCTTGTAATCGGCATTGTCCGCCGCCTTGGCGACTTCGGACAACAAAGCGATGCACGCGGCTAAACCGGCACTGCCCAGCGCCGCACGTACAAGCAACGGGTGCCCCATCTGCTCCCCTCCACGGCCTATGGCCGGTTCCCCCGAACGCAGAGGGAACATGAATAACGCGGAAGAGAAACCTTTGAGTAAATGGTAAATAAATTACTAACGTTCAGTCGTTCCGTTACCGCGACGAAACGAGTCAAAATCTGATTCAGAGCAGCTTTCTGAGGTGAAGTTTTCCGGCGAAGCGCAGCGGACAAATGCCTAAGGAAAGTTACGGCTTAGCCGTATATTCGGACGAATTTCCCTAACTTCTCAAGCAATGAAAGCGGAAAATATTCAGGCTCATGAAAAAGGGCGCCCGGCTGGTGGGGCGCCCTTCTTTCTACGCGTGCTCTCGCGCGGAAAACCTAGTGTTTGTTGTCGTCGGCACTGTTGCCGTCGGCATCGGCAGAATTACGAACCGCGTCCGCTTTCTGCTCGCCTTCGCTGCGCACCGCATTGGCCTGGTTTTGGGCGTTCGCCTCCAGATTATCCGCCGCATTGTCAGCGTTTGCTTCCATGTTATCGGCGACGTTCTCGGCGTTCGCTTCGATATTGTCTGCCTTATTCTCTTGAGGGCTATTATTGCATGCAGCAAGCGCGGCGAGGCCAACGGCGACTGCAAGCGTCGTGGTGATCTTCATGGATTGTCCCCTGATGTTCACAGCCGTGGCATAGCGCTTCGCGGCTGTAACGGTTCCGTCAATGTCAAACCGGCGACCGAAAGATCAATGTTTGAGCGATTTCACCGCGGCGAGGGTCTTGGCGACGTGCTCGCTGAAATCGAGATTGTCGTGGACCATGATCACCTTGCCGCTTCTGGCGATCACGTAGGACGTGCGCGTGGTTAGGCCCGGATGTTCCGCCCAGGCCACGTCATAGGCTTTCTGGATCGCCGGACTGGCGGTCGCGACCGGAAAGGCGTTGCGGCATTCCTCCACCGAAAATTTCTTGAGAGTCGGAAGATCGTCGGCCGAAAGACCAATGACCTGCGCGCCGGCCTTCTTGAAATCCGCCGTGGCCTCGCTGAACGCGTGCGCTTCCAGAGTGCATCCTTTGGTGAACGCCTTGGGGAAGAAGTAGAGCACGACGGGCCCCTTTCGAAGGGCGGCCTTCAGGTGAAGCGTAAAGGCCTTGCCCGCAAGTGCGCCCTGGGTCGTGAAATCGGGCGCCTTGGACCCGACCTGGAGAGCAGCGGTCGCTGGCGTCAGCGCAAGCGCGGACGCGGCCAAACCAAGAAATAGATAACGCATGTCAGTCTCCGGAAGATGAGCTCATCAGTAGGTGGTCTCCCTACGCCGCCCCGTTCAAAAGTGCGAGGGTCCGATCATCGCGGACTCCATCGAAGAAAGCGTCGAGCGCGCGGCCGAACAAGGGCTCATTCGAGGCCGCTTCGAATAACGTGAGGCTGGATCTCAGCTTGACCGCATCGATTGATCCGAGAATCTGTTCGGCCGTGCGCTTTCCGGCCCATTTCAGGATTTCTGCGACGCACTGGCGAAGGCGCGATCCCAGCAGCGGATGATCGAGATAAGCGCGCGCTTCATCCGGCGAGGAGATGGCGAAATATCGGGCGGTCGAGCTGCGGCCGAGGCCCGCCAGCTGGGGAAAGACGAACCACATCCAGTGGCTTTGCTTCGAACCGTCTTCAAGCTCCCGGACAGCCGTTTCGATCGCGCCTTGTTGGGCTTCGACGAAACGTTGCAGGTTGTCGGGATCGATCACGCCGGCATCATGACCCTTGGGCGGCCGGCCGGAAAGAGCGGCTCGCGCCTTATTGGTTGGGCGCGAGCAGCCCCGTCAGAACATAGAAGAAAATCATCACTGGGCCGGTCATCAAGGTGAGTGCGACCAGGCCAAGACGCACGATCGTAGGATCAACGCCGCTGTAGTCGGCGATCCCCGCGGCAACGCCCATGACCTTGGCGTCGCGGCGGTTGATCAGGAAACGTCCGTTCATTTCGGTTTCCTTTGGGTTGCAGTTGGCTTCAGGCGATCGGCAGCGAAGTGGCAGCCGAAACCAGCAGAAGCGCGGAAAGGAATGCACCGGCGATCACCGTGGCGAACTCGCGGGCGGAAGTGAAAGTGGCAAACATTGTCTCGTCCCTCTTAAAGTCTGTGTCGAACCCGACCGTCGGATCCGTGCCAATCACTTTTGCACGGAGCGTGCCAAATGGACTTTATCGTTTGTTTTCAATGGTGCATGCCGACGCGATCGCGGTATTCATGGCAAATTGCGCCTTGAATTGGGGGATTTCACCGCCACTGCCTCGTAAGCGGTCAATCCCGTGTGTCCGAAATTGGACATACGCTACAAATGTAGTCCGATTTCGGTCAGCCTGCGTATCCAAGGCGCTGCGCCCACGGCAGAAGCACCGGCAGGACTGGCGCCAACTGCTCTTCGTAACGCCGCCAACGCCCGCTCGGCGCCTTGCTGAGCGGCTGCACAACCTGGTCGTAGCTGGGAGTGATGATTGCGCCCCGCGCCTGGGCCGTGGCGCGGTGATCGAGCAGCTCGGGGCGCCACTCGAGACCGAGGAAGCGGATCAGCGGCTGAAGCGCGGCCTCGGGATCGGCCACCAACTCCTCATACACCAACGCATGGACAGGGACGTCCAGCGCGTCACGGCTCGCGGTGAACAGGCTCATCGCCGCATCGTACAAGTCCGCCGAACCCTCGATCGTCAGGAAGCAAGACATCGCATCGTTAAGCGTAAAGCTCTGCATGAAGCCGCTCAGTACCGCGTCGCACGGATGGCGCTGAGCGAAGATGATGCGCGCTTCGGGAAATAAAGTATGGATCACCGGAAGTCCGAGCATGTTGAGCGGCAATTTGTCGACGACGAGCCCGGCAAAGTCGCGGTCCACGTGCTTGTCGAGTTCGGCGAAATAGGCTCGTCGTGCCTGTTCTAGCTGTTCGGCTGAGCGCAGTGGCAAATGGGCCACGTTGCCAAGCACAGTCTCGGCCGCGCCAAGCATGTGCAGCTCTTCGAGCACTTCCGTGTCGGGGTGGCCCATTAAAAAGGTATCGAGCAAGGTGGTGCCTGAACGCGGAAAGCCGACCAGGAAGGCCGGCGCTCGGCGTTGGCCTGGGTCGAGCGGCCGGAGTCGTGCTGCCCACTTCGGAGTAATGGTGCCGGCGAGACCTCGGATTCGCCTTCCGTATTGGGCGCCCTTTCGCACCCAATCGTCGAAGTCCTGGACGGATCGATTCATGGCTATTGCAGCGTCAAACGCATCCTGCGTTTCACCAAGCGAATCGAGGATCTTGGCCATCAGCCGGTGCCAGCGAACGGGATCGTTCTCGCTGTTTTCTAGCTCGAGCAACCGCTTTGCTTCGGCTCCATCGCCATCGCGAAGAGCGATTGCGGCGGCCGGATAGCCGAGCTCCTCGCGTGCAATACCGAGCTTTTCAGCATCGGCGAGCAAGATCCTCAGCGCTTCCACCCTGTTGGTGCGCTCGAGCAACAAAGCGAGCTCGCGGAGCGACCGCATCTCGCTCGGCGCAATGGGTCGGGATGAATCCTGACGATCGGGAAGGGCGATGCGGATCAAAGGGACATTTTCGTGGCTCGAAGCTTTCTCGCCAACGGCTAGCCGTGCTGCCTTGTCGAGCTCAGCCATCGATTCTTCATGCCGCCCGAGATCGGCCAGCAACCGCGACAGGGTCAATCGAACGCCCGAGTCATCGGGCCCCGAATCCAGCATGGTCCGAAGCTGATCCGCGGCCTCGGCGTAAAAGCCCGCCTTGGTTAGCGCGGAGGCAAAATTCTGCTGAATGGGAAGCTCGTTGGGGTTCAGCGTCCAGGCGCGACGGAAGGCGTTCGCCGAATCTTCCCAGCGTTCGAGTCCGGCAAGGGCCTCGCCGTAATTGGCCCACCCCCGCCAGTCGTCGGGCCTTGCGGCGCACAAGATCTTCCAGCCTTCCGCAGCCGCCGCGTGATCGCCCGCCGCTTGGGCGGCCTCGGCCCGAACGTGCCACAGGGCGATTGCAGCCGGGCTCGCATCCGCGGGCGGAACAGCCACGTCGAGCGCTTCTTGCGGCCGGGCGGCATCGGCCAGTGCCCGACCCAGCATCACTCGAAACGCAATATTGTCGGGCTGTGCGTCAAGAGCCGATCGCAGGTGTCGGATGCCGGCTTCCAGCCGTCCTTCGCGGCACTCGATCAGTCCGAGCAAATGGTGGACGTCCGGCGGCCCCTGTTCCGCATCGATCTGCGCCTTCGCGAGGGCGCGCGAGCGAGCGAGGTCGCCCCGCCGGAAGGCTGCCATTGCCTCGGTGATCCTCGAGTTGCCCTGCACAATATTGCGCTAGGGGCGTCGAAGCCGCCCGGTCAATGTTCAGCTGGAGGTCGTATCGCCCCCGTCGGGATGCAGCACCTGCCCGGTCATGTAACTCGAATCCTTGCATGCGAGGAACAGGAACGAGGGCGCAACCTCGTTTGGCTGGCCGGCGCGGCCCATCGGGGTATCCTTGCCGAAATCCTTGATCTTGTCAGGCTTCTGCCCGCCAAACGGGTTGAGCGGAGTCCAGATCGGCCCTGGAGCGACTGCGTTCACCCGAACGCCCTGCTTCACCAGGTTCAGCGCGAGTGAACGGGTAAAGGCGGTGATCGCACCCTTCGTGGCGCTATAGTCGAGCAAGTGGCTGGAGCCGGCGTACATCGTTTCTGAGGTGCAATTTATGATCGCCGCGCCTGGGCCGAGATGGGGGACCGCGGCCTGTGTCAGGTAAAACATGCCGAAGATGTTCGTCTGGAACGTCCGCTTCAGCTGGTCCTCGGTAATGTCCTGAATCTCATCGTCGCTATGCTGCTCGCCTGCATTGTTGACGAGGATATCGAGGCCTCCCAACTCATCGATCGTCTGCTTGACCGCTCGCTCGCAAAAAGCCTTGTTTCCGATGTCCCCTGCGATCGTGATCGCACGCCGCCCCTCGCCTTCGACGATTTCCTTGGTTTTCGCGGCATCGTCATGCTCGCAGAGATAGGAGATGGCGACGTCGGCGCCTTCGCGGGCGAAGAGAGCGGCGACCGCGCGACCGATTCCGCTGTCGGCGCCCGTGATCAGCGCAATTTTGTCCTTGAGACGATCCGATCCCGGATAGCGGGGTTCCCAGTCGGGCTTGGGCTCCAGCTGGCTTTCGTGTCCGGGAAGCCGGTCTTCGTGGATCATTGGTTCCATGACGTCGGACATGAACTTCACTCCTTCGGCGCCACCCCCATGCCCTCCCGCTCGAACTCCACGGCCGTCGCTTGATCTTCCTTGCCGGGCTTGACGTCCTTGTGCGGCCGGTTCTTCCGCTTGCCCGCTTTCTTGACATTCTCGGTCATGGCCACTCCCCTTCGGGTCTCAGAACAGACGCCCCTGACGGCCGGTTCCGGCATAGGTCGCTGAAACGGCGCGGTTTGCGGCGCGCAAGCGAGGCTCCTACCTAGAAAGCATGGCGACGACGCAGACCAAGCCGAACGGCGGCTTCCGAGCATTGTGGCGCTTCCTTCCGATGCTTTGGCCGAACGGCGAGGCCCAGTTGAAAGCGAGAGTGATCGTCGCACTGTTGTTGGTGCTCGCCGGCAAGGCTGCCGTTCTGGTCATGCCCTTCGCCTACAAGGCCGTGATCGACGGAATGAGCAGTCGAACCGCGAGCGTCGGCGTCGTCGCGGGACTCGTCGCCGGCTATGCGACTGCGCGTTTTGCCGGCGTCCTATCGGATAATTTGCGCAACGCCTTGTTCGAGAAAGTGGGGCAGCAAGCCGCCCGCCGGCTTGCGACCCAGGTCTTCCGCCACGTGCACGACCTTAGCCTGCGCTTTCACCTGGAACGCCGAACCGGATCGCTCACCAAGATCGTCGAGCGCGGAACGAAGAGCATCGACATGATGCTCTATTTCCTGCTCTTCAACATCGCTCCGACCGTGATCGAACTCGGTGCGATCTGCGCCATCTTCCTGGTGAAATTCGGGGCCGGTCTCGTGGCCGCGACCCTGCTCATGGTCGTCGTCTACATCACGTTCACCAGGGTAGTGACCGACTGGCGAGCGCAGCTTCAACGGGAAATGAATGACGTCGACAACAAGGCCATCGGACGCGCGGTCGACTCCCTGCTGAATTACGAGACGGTCAAATATTTCGGGGCCGAGGATCGTGAGGCGAAGCGTTATGACGAGGCCGTCGGCGCCTTCGCCCGCGCCGCCGTTCGCAACGAAGTGTCGCTCGCCTGGCTGAACATTGGACAGGCCTTCATCACCAACCTGATGATGGCCGGAGCCATGATCTTCACGGTTTGGGGCTGGAGCAAGGGCCGGTTCACTCCCGGAGACGTGGTGCTCGTCAATTCCCTGCTGATGCAGCTCTTCCGGCCACTCGACATGCTGGGCTGGGTCTATCGATCAATCCGCCAAGGCCTGATCGACATGGAGGCCATGTGGAACCTGCTGGACACGCCAATGGAGGTGACGGACAAACCTGGAGCCGCGCTTTTGCGCGTGACGAGAGGCGCTGTTCGCTTCGACGACGTTCACTTCGGCTACGAACCCGGGCGTCAAATCCTCCAAGGTCTCAACCTCGAAATTCCCGAGGGAACAAGCTGCGCGATCGTCGGCCCCTCGGGCGCAGGCAAGTCGACGATCGCGCGCCTGCTCTATCGTTTCTACGATCCGACCGCGGGACAAATCCTGATCGACGGGCAAAGCATCGCCGACGTGCGGCAGAGCAGTCTCCGTGCCGCAATCGGAATCGTCCCGCAGGACACTGTGCTGTTCAACGACACGATCGGCTACAATATCGGCTATGGGCGCGGCGACGCTGCCCAATCGGACATCGAGGCGGCCGCGCGCGGAGCGGCGATCGAGCATTTCATCGACGCTTTGCCCGAGGGATACGAATCCATGGTCGGTGAGCGCGGACTCAAACTTTCTGGCGGCGAAAAGCAGCGCGTCGCGATTGCCCGGACCTTGCTCAAGAATCCGCCGATCCTGGTGCTCGACGAAGCAACTTCGGCGCTCGACAGCCGGACCGAGCAGGCAATCCAGGAAACGCTGGAGAATGTTGCCAAAAGCCGGACCACGATCATCATCGCCCACCGCCTGTCGACCATCGTCAATGCCGACCAGATCGCGGTCCTCGACGAAGGGCATGTCGCGGAGCTCGGAACCCATGAGCAGCTGCTCGATAAAAATGGACTCTACGCGGACCTTTGGTACCGCCAGGCGGCCGAGCAAGCCCTTGAAGAGACAGCAGAAGCTGCCGAATAGCGAGTCTGGCGTTCGGCCATTCGCAGAATTCAGGCTTGCTTCATGAGCGAGTCGGTTGGAGAGGCCCATCCAGTTTTTCGAAAACACCCCCGGGGAGAGACATGATCCGCAATATCCTTCTTGCGACCGCAGCGTTCGCGGTCGTCGGCACCGCGCCGGCTAGCGCGGCCGCGCCCAAAAAATCGACGGCCGCGGCGGCAACGCTGCCTGCCTCCAACCCGTTCGCGAAGCCGAGCACCCTGCCGTTCGGAACACCTGATTTCTCCAGGATCAAGGACAGCGATTATCTTCCTGCACTCCTCGCCGGCATGGCCGAGCAGAAGCGCGAAGTCCTTGCGATCGCCAACAATCCCGCTGAGCCCACATTCAACAATACGCTCGCCGCGCTTGAGCGCTCGGGCCTGCTTCTCGAGCGGGCCAACCTTGCGTTCAGTGCGGTCAACGGCGCCAACACCAACGACACGCTCCAGGCGACGGACACCAAGACCGCGCCTTTGTTCGCCGCGCATAACGACTTCATTTTCCTGAACGCCAAGCTCTTCAATCGCGTGAAATATCTGCACGATCGTCAATCTGGGCTGAACCTCAACCCCGAACAGGCGAAGCTGCTCGACGTCTACTACAAGCAGTTCGTCCATGCCGGCGCAGAGCTTCCGGCGGCCAAGCAGGCGCAGTTGAAGACGATGAACAAGCGTCTCAGCACCTTGCAAACGGCCTTCACGCAGAAGCTTCTTGCAGCCGCGAAGGCCGGGGCTCTTCATGTCGAAGACGCCTCTGCCTTGGCCGGCCTGTCACCGGAACAGCTCGCGTCTGCCCAGGAAGCGGCCAAGGACCGCAAGCTTTCCGGCTACGTCCTTCCGCTGCAGAATACGACTCAGCAGCCCGCGCTGGAATCGCTGACCAACCACGACACGCGCCAGAAGCTGTTCGAGGCTAGCCTCAACCGGGCAGAGCATGGCGACGCCAACGACACCCGGAACCTCATCCGCGAGATCGCGTCGCTCCGGGCCAAGAAAGCGGCACTGTTCGGCTATACGAACTGGGCGGACTACACTTTGTACGACCAGATGGCGAAGGACCGGTCGACCGCGATCGGCTTCCTCGACCGCCTCGCGCCGGCAGTCTCGGCCAAGCAGCACCAGGAAGCAGCGGACATCCGCGCTCTCGCGAAGTCGCAGGGCGCGACCTTCCAGGTGACTCCGGCCGACTGGAATTTCTATGCCGAGCAGATCCGCAAGCAGCGCTACGCCATCGATAGCGACCAGCTGAAGCAATATTTCGAGTTCAACAAGGTCCTCGAAGATGGCGTCTTCTATGCCGCCAACCAGCTTTACGGGCTAACCTTCAAGGAGCGGAAGGACATTCCGACGTGGAGTCCGGACATGCGAGTGTTCGACGTCACCGACGTCGACGGTAAGCCGCTGGCGATCTTCATGATCGATCCGTGGAAGCGCGACAACAAGTCGGGCGGTGCATGGATGAGCAACCTTGTCCAGCAGTCGTACCTGCGCGAAACCAAGCCGGTCATCTACAATGTCGAGAATTTCACCAAGCCGGCCCCCGGCCAGCCCATGCTGATCAGTTTCGACGATGTGACGACGATGTTCCACGAATTCGGCCATGCGCTTCACGGCATGTTCGCGGCGCAGACCTATCCGACGCTGCAGGGCACGAACGTCGCTCGCGATTTCGTCGAATTCCCTTCGCAGTTCAACGAGAATTGGGCCTTAGATCCGAAGATCCTGCCCCATTATGCCGTCAATTATAAGACCGGTCAGACGATCCCGCAGGAGCTAATCCAGAAGGTCCTGGCCGCGCGGACCTTCAACCAGGGCTATGATGTCGGGGAAGTGCTCGAAGCGGCTCGGCTCGACCTCGACTGGCACTCGCTCGCTGCAACAGCTCCGCTGCAGGACGTGGACCAGTTCGAAGCCCAGGCCCTCGCGGCCAGCGGCTATGACACCGCCGACGTGCCGTCCCGCTACCGCTCGAACTACTTCCTGCACATTTGGAGCAACGGCTATTCGGCCGGTTATTACGCTTACCCCTGGACTCGAATGCTCGGCCAGGACGCCTTCAACTGGTTCCAGACGCACGGCGGGCTGACCCGCGAGAACGGCCAACGCTTCCGCAACATGGTCTTGTCGCGCGGGAACACGCTCGATTATGCCGAGATGTACCGGGCCTTCGCAGGCCACGACCCGAGCATCCAGCCTTATATCGAATATTACGGCCTGCCGAACGTCTCGGCTCCAGCGCCCGCGCCGGCACCGGCGCCGGCGCCCGGTCCTTCGAACAAGACCGAGCGCGGCAGGTGATGTCATGATCCGCCAGCTCGACGACCGGACCTTGGTGAGCGGACAGATCCGCCCTGAGGAGGTCGCCGGGCTGGCGGAGCACGGCGTAACGATGCTGGTCAACAACCGGCCCGACGGCGAGGAACCGGACCAGCCGCTCGCCGGTGACATCGAGGCCGCGGCACTCGCGGCAGGAATTTCCTACCGCCATGTCCCCATCCTGCGCGGCATCGGGCCAGCCGACGTGGAGGCCATGCAGCAGGCGATGCGCGAAGGTGGCGAGGGACAAGTCCTGGCCTTCTGCCGCTCCGGCAACCGGTCAGCATTGACCTGGGCTTTGGCGATGCGCGACGAGGGTCTCGCGCGCGAAGAGATCGAGCGTCGGGTGACCGATGCCGGCTTCAACGTCGCGCCGATCGCGCACCTGCTTTAGCGGCGTAATCTTCCAGCAGCTCGCGCGCTTCGTCCAAATCCTCGTCGAGCACCATCAGCCGGATCGGCATGAACAGGTTGCCGAGTGACCCGTACAGCGAATTGTGGCCGGTATCGAAGAGCACGGCGTGCACGCCTTCGCTCTCAAGGTAGAGGCGCGCAAGGTCCGCTTCGACATTCGTGGAATAGTGCGCCAATTCGACGAGGCCGCTCACCAGGGAAAGACCTCACCCGCTGCGAGCTCATCCGGACGAGGTGCCCGGCCGAGCATCGCATTGCGGTGCGGAAAGCGCCCGAAGCGCTCGATCACATCGCGATGGAGTTTGGCATATTTGACCTGCTCCTCGTCGCCGAGTTGGGAGAAGAGCAACAGTCCGCGGTTTTGATCATCGAGATTCTCACTGTGCTCGAACGGCATGTAGAGGAACTTGCGTTCGTTATGCTCCAGCTCCTCGTCCAACCCCGAATCGACCGCGCCTTTGGCAATGGCCAAGGCTAGGTGATCGGTCGCGAACTGATCGGCAGAGTTTCGGAACATGTTTCGCGGAAACTGGTCGAAGAGGATCACGGCAGCCGCGGCGGTCAGCGGGTCGGTCAGGAAAGCTTCGACCGGAAGCTGGCGCTTCTCAGCCCAGAGCTTGAGGAAATTCTGCTTGATCCGGTGGTCGAGTTCGGGGTCGGCCTTCCACCATCGCTTCGACTTGAGACCAAACCAGAATTTGAGCACGTCGGCGCGCCAGTCGCCGCTTGCCCTTGACCTCACGCCGCGGTGCCTCCGACGGTGAGACCGTCGATCAGCATGGTCGGCTGTCCGACCCCCGCAGGGATGCTCTGGCCGCCCTTGCCGCATACCCCTATTCCTTCGTCGAGCGCGAGATCGTTGCCGATCCCCTTGACCCGCGTCAGCACCGTCGGCCCGTCGCCGATCAGGGTCGCGCCTTTCAGTGGCTCGGCGATCTTGCCCCCGCGAATGCGGTAGGCCTCGGTGCAGGAAAAGACGAACTTCCCGCTCGTGATGTCGACCTGCCCGCCGCCAAAGCTTTTCGCATAGATACCGTCCTTGACCCGTCCGATCAGCGCTTCCGGCTCTTCCTTGCCGGCGAGCATGAACGTGTTGGTCATGCGAGGCATTGGCGCGTGGGCGAAGCTTTCGCGGCGGCCGTTGCCGGTGGGCGCCATGCCCATGAGCCGCGCATTGAGCCGATCCTGAAGATAGCCTTTGAGAATTCCGTCCTCGATCAGCACCGTGCGGCCGGTCGGCGTGCCCTCGTCGTCGATCGTCAGCGAGCCTCGCCGTTGTTCCATCGCGCCGTCGTCGATCACCGTCACCCCAGCTGCAGCAACTCGCTCGCCGATCCGCCCGGAAAAAGCCGAGGTGCCCTTGCGGTTGAAATCGCCCTCCAGCCCATGGCCCACCGCTTCGTGAAGCAGCACGCCTGCCCAGCCCGAGCCCATCACCACCGGCATTTCGCCGGCTGGCGCGGCGACCGATTCGAGGTTCACGAGAGCCTGGGCGAGCGCGAGGTCGATGGCGCGGTTCCATTCGGCTTCGTCGAACAGCTTGTCGTAGAGATACCGGCCGCCGAGCCCATGATAGCCCGTCTCGCGCCGTCCGTTCTGCTCGGCGACGATCTGCACCCCGAGCCGAACCAAAGGCCGGACGTCGGACGCGACGAAACCGTCGGCTCGGACGATATCGACGACGTTCCAGCTCGCCGCTAGCGCGACGCTGACCTGCGCCACGCGCGGATCGCGAGCCCGCGCCGCGGCATTGATCCGCTCGCACAGCGCGACCTTCTCCGCGAACGGGACGAGCGAGAGCGGATCATCCGCGCCGTACATCGACTGGTTGGTCCGCTGCGGAGGGGGTGCGACCTCGCCCTTGCGCGGATCGAGCAGCTTGAGAGTCGCGGCCGCGCGCTCGATCGCGGCTTCGCTGATTTCATTGGCGTGGGCAAAGGCGGTCGTCTCGCCGTTCACTCCGCGAAGGCCGAAACCGGATGTGGTATGATAATCGGCGGTCTTCAGTCGGCCGTCATCGAAACCGAACGCTTCACTCGCCGCATATTGCAGGAACAATTCGCCGTCGTCGCAGGCCGAAAGGTGCTTTGCCGCGAGCCGCCGCGCTCCGTCGGGATCGAGGCTTCGATAAAGGAAGCGGCGAGGATCCTGGATACTCATGCAGCTTTGCCGTCGGCCGGTCCCCCCTCAAGGACGAAGCGACGGTCACAATATCCGCACTCCACATAGCCGAGCTCCGCATCCATACGCAGGTAGATCCGTGGATGGCCGAGGGCCGGATCCACTTCGCCCGAACCGTCGCAATAGACGCGGTCGGTCTTTACCTTGAACACTTCGGGGGGCGGGGGCGGCGGCATGCCTTTGAGGTAGCAACCGGTCGCCGGGCGTTCAACCGCTTGCGCTTGTCGCTTCGGCGGGTCGCTCCTATGCGGCCCTCACCATGGACGAGCCCGCGATCCGCATTGAATCGCTGTCAAAGACATATTCCTCGAAGGGGGCGCCGCCCAAGCGCGCGCTGGACGATGTCAGCTTCGATGTTCCGCGCGGACAGATTTTCGGGCTCCTCGGGCCCAACGGAGCGGGGAAATCGACCCTGATCAACATCCTTGCGGGGCTCGTCGTAAAGTCCGGCGGCAAGGTCACGATCTGGGGCTTCGACATCGACAAGCATCCGCGCAACTCGAAACGCTCGATCGGGATCGTGCCGCAGGAAATCATTTTCGACCCTTTCTTTACGCCCCGCGAGACGCTCGAGATCCAGGCGGGCCTTTATGGAATCCCGGCTGCCGAGCGGAAGAGCGACGAGCTGCTCACGGCCATGCACCTCACGGACAAGGCCAATGCTTATGCGCGAACCTTGTCCGGCGGAATGAAGCGTCGGCTGCTCGTCGCCAAGGCGATGGTCCATTCGCCGCCGATCCTGGTGCTTGACGAGCCGACCGCCGGGGTGGACGTCGAGCTTCGCCGCCAGCTGTGGGAGTATGTCCGCAAGCTCCATGCGCAGGGCGTCACCATCGTCCTTACGACCCACTATCTCGAAGAGGCCGAGGAGCTTTGCGACCGAATCGCCATCATCCATCATGGCCGGGTGATTGCCAACGAGCCGACGCGTGAGCTGGTCGCCAAGGCAAAGGAGAAAGCGGTCGTCGTGACCTTCGACCGCGACATCGCGCAGGTTCCGGTCAACGCCTGCTATGAGAATATTGCATTGCTCGACGAACGGACGCTGGAGATCACCTATCGCAAGGACAAGGTGAATGCCGGGCAGGTCCTGGCGTCTCTGACGGCGGAGGGGCTCGGCATCCTCGACGTATCGACTCGCGACCCCGATCTTGAAGACGTATTCCTGAGCCTCGTATCGGCCGAGCAGGAGGCGGCGTGAAGCCCACCGCGGATGTGCTGATCGTCGGCTCGGGCGCGGCGGGGCTGACCGCCGCGCTCAACCTTGCCGAGACCCATAGCGTCGCGGTCATTGCCAAGGGCGCGCTCGGCGACAGCGCATCAGCGCGAGCACAGGGCGGGATCGCCGCGGTGCTCGAGAAAGGCGACAGCTTCGAAGCGCATGTCAACGACACGATGATCGCCGGCGCCGGCCTGAACGACATCAAGGTGGTTGAGCATGTGGTCGAGTCGGCGCCGCGGGCTATCCGGCATTTGATGGACCTGGGCGTGCCGTTCGCCAGCGAGAACGGCGCGCTTCACCTGACCCGCGAGGGTGGCCACAGCCACCGGCGGATCGTCCATGTCGCCGACGCCACCGGCTATGCCGTCAGCCAGGCGCTCGAGAGCGCAGCGGCGAAACACCCCAACATCGCGCTGGTGCCGGACATGGTGGCGATCGACCTCGTTACGGGGCGTCACGCGACGCAATTCTCGACCAGCGGCGCGGTGCACGGGCTCTACGCTTACAATCGCAAGAAGAAGCGGGTGGAAACGCTGACCGGGAGAGCGACCGTCCTCGCCACCGGAGGAGCGGGAAGGGCCTATCTTTATTCGACGGCTCCGCGCGGAGCGACCGGCGACGGGATCGCCATGGCGTGGCGCGCCGGGTGCCGAATCTCCAACATGGAATTCATGCAGTTCCACCCGACCTGCCTCTACAACCTGGAGGTCAAGAACTTCCTGATCACCGAAGCGGTGCGCGGGGAGGGCGGACAGCTGAAATTGCCGCCCGGCGTCAAAGGCGGCGGCAAACGATTCATGCCCGAGTTCGACGAGCGCGCCGAGCTCGCGCCGCGCGACATCGTTGCTCGGGCGATCGATCATGAGATCAAGCGGCTCGGCCTTGATTACGTCCACCTGGACATCTCGCACCGCGAGCCCGATTTCGTGAAAGCGCACTTCCCGAACATCTACGAAAGGCTCTTAGGCCTCGGGATCGACATCACGAGGGAGCCAATCCCCGTCGTACCTGCGCAGCATTATACGTGCGGCGGTGTCGTGGTGGATCTCGACGGCCGGACCGACGCGCCTGGGCTGTACGCGGCCGGCGAAGTGACCCAGTCGGGCCTTCATGGGGCCAATCGCCTCGCTTCCAACAGCCTGCTCGAATGCCTCGTGTTCGGCGAAGCGGCGGCCACGCACATCATGGCGAACTTCCATCACATGCCGGACGTCCCCGACGTCCGTCCGTGGGACGAGAGCCGGGTGACAGATAGCGACGAGGAGGTCGTCATCGCCCAGACCTGGGGCGAGATCCGCCGCTTCATGTGGAACTATGTCGGCATCGTCCGCACCACCAAGCGGCTGGAACGGGCCAAGCGGCGGATCGACATGCTTCGGCAAGAGGTCCACGATTATTACGCGCACTTCCGGGTGACGCCGGACCTGATCGAACTTCGCAACCTGCTCGAGGTCGCGGACCTCATCGTGCGCTCGGCCTTGTCCCGGCACGAAAGCCGCGGGCTGCACTATACGCTCGATTTCCCGCAGACGCTCGCCGAAGCAAAGGATACGGTCCTCGTTCCCTGAGAGCTACAGCCGGCGGAAGTTCAGCACCGCATTTAACAGGAACATGGCCAGGCCGGCAAAAACGGACACGATGACCCGGGCCGCGAGATAGTGGATCGGCGTGAACCGAACCATCGCATCGAACAGGACGAGCGTGACGGCTAGCCCAATACAGGCATTGACCAGAAAGAACCCGTAACCGGGAAGGATGCGGCGTTCGGTTCCGCGATAGATCCACGCTCGGCCCAGCGCATAATGCAGGCCGTTCGCAATGAGGAACGTGGCGCCGGTTGCCACGACCTTGTCGGCGTGGGCGAACTCGACGAGAAGCCAGAGCAGGAACAGCCCGAGAAGAAAAACCCCGGTGCTCACCACCGTGTTGCGGCCGAGCAGCGCCGCGGCATTGCGCGACCATAGCCGCTCCGCCCACCCCCGTTCCTGGATCGTCATGCGGCGGCCGCGACCTGCTCTTCCTCGTTTGTGTCGGGCCATTCGCTTCGCCGGCGCATCCCCAGGTTCAGGAACAGCACCGGCAGCTTCAGGAACAGCAGCTCCGAATGGATGAAGGTGTCGACGGCGCGCTCCCACCATTTGGGCTCGCGTTTGCAATTCGCTCGGAGCCAGCCGTCATAGGGTTCCCAATGGCTGGGCTCGTCCTGCCTGATGATCCGGAAGATCTTCATCAGGCCCGGATCCTGCTTGACGATCGGGTGGTTCAGCAACGTCTCAACCTGGACGTAACCCCGCTTCTCGGTGAGCGAGATGACCCGGCAAAGCTTTTCGAACAAACGGTCGCTCGCGATGACCGCATGCGTATCGAGCCGGTCGATCGTCGTTCGGAACATGATCTCGACGAACCGGTCGATATGGCCGCAGGTGCGGTCCACGAAGAGCGGCATCTCTCCGCGCTTCTCATACCAGCGGCGGAACATCAGATAATGCTTCCGCTCGTCGGCGCGGTGCTTCTCGATCGCAGCGATGAAGGCGCGATCGTCGGGCGAACGTGCCCGAACGGCCTCGAGCACCCGGTCGAGCGCGGTATAGCCTCGGTGCTCGTTGTAGATGTAGATCGAACCCAGAAGGTCGAGGTATCGCCGACTAAACCACGCTCGCATTCGAGACGCTCCTCGCGAAGGTCAGTGCGGCCTTAATGATCGAAAGTTCAGGCCGGTCCAACCGGTTGGGAGTGTTGCCTAGCGCCAGCGATCGCCCGCGGCTTTCACATAATGGCGCCAGACGTACCCCCAGGGAATGACGATCGCGCAGACGAACGGAAAAGCGCCGATGCTCCACAAATCCTCGCCGAGCTTTGGCGAGCCAACCCCCGACCAATATTGCGGAAGTCCGAACGCAAGCAGCCAGATGGTCTTCCAGACCGTTTCGAACAACAGGATCGGGACCATCTTCAGCGGATAGCGAAATGCGAAGAGGGCCATCAGCCAAAGGCCGCCGATGAGCGCTTTATGAACCCCGCGGTCCAGCGGCGCATGTTCGAAAAGAGTCATGATCGTCGGATAGAGCGCCCAGACACCCAGCAGCGCAACCGCGCGCATGACGTACAAGCGCGCGAGCGAGACCTCATGGTCGCCGCGCCTCCAGAAAGCCGTCAACGCCAACGGTCTCCGGCGGCCTTCACATAGTGCCGCCACACGTATCCCCACGGGATCACGAACGGCATGGCCACGACGCCGACCGTGATCGGCATGAAATCGTCCCCGAAGGTCGGCGGTAGCTGGCCCGACAGATATTGGGGCAAGCCGAAGGCGAAGAACCACATGTATTTCCAGACCATTTCGAACATGAGCAGCGGCAGCATCGCCTTGGGATAGCGGAGGCCGAGGACGCACATCAGGCAGAGGCCGCTGAGCAAGGCCGGGATTACTCCGCGGGCCGTCGGTTCGTGGACGAACAAATTGGGTACGACCTGCGATCCCTCACCGAACGCGATGAGGAAATAGATCAGGCGCATGATGGACAGCCGAAAGACCGAGAGCTCGCTTTCGACGGGCGGCGCGGAAGCAGCGATTGAAGCCATCGATTGGACTCCTTCTCAGGCGGCGCGCGGCTGCTCGGCCGCGTCCGTATCGGGTTGGAATTCGAGGAGGTCGCCGGGCTGGCAGGCAAGTGCCGAGCAGATCGCCTCAAGCGTCGAGAAGCGTATCGCTCGCGCTTTCCCCGTCTTGAGGATCGACAGGTTGGCCAGCGTGATGTCGATCTGGCCGGCGAGCTCCGTCAGGCTCATCCGCCGTTCGTGAAGCAGCTCGTCGAGCTTGACGACGATCGCCATCAGATCGTCCCCTCAAGGTCTTCGCGCATCACCGTGCCTTCGACGAAGACCCGAGCGAGCACGAAGGTGAGGACGACCGCGAGCCACCCGGCGGGCGAGAAGCCGGCATCGAGATGGAGCGGGTGGGCAGGAGTGGAGACCGCCTTGCCGATCGCCCAGATGATCATGCTGATGATCTGCAGCGCAAGCAGGATCCAGGCGATCGCGTTGATTCGGTAGGCGTTGGCGGCAACGAACGGATCGCCCGCGCGGACCGTGTGGACCATGTCGACGAGACGTTTCAGCATCCCGAGATTGAGGGGAACGGTCAGTATGCCGAGGGCGGCAATCGCTCGGATGCCGATGACCAGCGCCGGATTCTCGGCTGGCGAGCTGAGCTTCAGCGCCCGCATCAGGAAGGGCTCGTTGATGAACGAGTAGCTGAGCAGCGCGATCAGGCAGGCCGCGTAGAACCAGTTGAGTACGATCAGGATGCGCAGGATCACGTAAGCGGTCGGCAGCGCTGCGGACTTGTTGCTCGGCATCGGATTTGAACTCCAGCGAATCACCTTATTGATAAACGATATGGTAATTATCGTTTATCGGCAAGCTCCTTTATCGAGATTCGATAAAGCGCCGGTAGAAAGCGGACTCCGTCGCTGTTGGCTTCCCTCCAGCGGTCACCCTGCTAAACCGCCGCATTCATGTCCGAGACCGAAACTCCCGAAGCTCCCGCGGCCGAGACCCAAAGCGCCGCAGCGACGAACCACCTCTATCTGGTCGACGGGTCGAGCTATATCTTCCGCGCTTATCACCGCCTTCCGCCGCTTACGAACCGCCACGGCCAGCCGGCGGGCGCCGTCTACGGCTATACGACCATGTTGTGGAAACTCGCCGACGGTCTCAGCAAGGCGGACGGCCCGACGCACATGGCGGTGATCCTCGACGCGTCGGAGCATACCCACCGCAACGAGATGTACGACCAGTATAAGGCGCACCGGCCGCCGCCGCCCGAAGACCTGGTCCCGCAATTCCCGCTGATCCGCGTCGCCACCCGCGCCTTCTCCATTCCGTGCATCGAGGAGGATGGTCTCGAGGCCGACGATATCATCGCCTGCTACGTAACGGCTGCGAAGTCGGCTGGATGGAAGGTGACGATCGTCAGCTCCGACAAGGATTTGATGCAACTCATCGACGAGGATGCCGGGATCGACATGCTCGACACGATGAACGACCGGCGGATCGGGCGTGAGCAGGTGCTGGAGAAGTTCGGAGTCCCTCCGGAAAAGGTCGGGGACGTCCTCGCTTTGATGGGCGACAGTGTCGATAATGTGCCCGGAGTGCCGGGGATCGGGCCGAAAACCGCGTCACAGCTCATCCAGACCTATGGCGACCTCGATACCGTGCTCGCGAGCACGGATCAGATCACCAAGCCGAAGCTCAAGCAGTCGCTGATCGATCACGCGGACGATGCGCGCCTGTCGCGCGAGCTGGTGCGCCTGGTGTGCGACGCGCCGCTGCCCGAGCCGCTGGAGGATCTTGCGCTCAAGAACATCCCCAAGGAGCCGCTGGCCGAGTTCCTTCTCGACCAGGGGTTCAAGACCCTGCACGCGCGGCTGACGGGCGGAACGGGCCGCGCGCAACAGACGGGCGCGACCGTGCGCAATGACGTCATGGCGGCACTGGACCGGAAGCCGGCGACCACACCCGCCGAGCCCGAGAATATCGAAGTCGACAGGTCCAGATATGAAACCATCATCGACGAAGCTTCGCTCGACCGCTGGATCGTAGAGGCCACGGCGCAGGGTTATGTCGCGATCGACACCGAGACCGACTGCATCGACTGCATCATCGCGAGGCTCGCGGGGGTCAGTCTGGCAACGGCGCCGAACCGCGCCTGCTACATCCCCGTCGGGCACAGCGGGGCGGACCTTTATTCGGACGCTCCGAACCAGCTGCCGATGGACCTGGTCCTCCGCAAGCTGAAGCCGCTGCTCGAGGATCCTGCCGTCCTGAAGATCGGGCACAACCTCAAATACGACTGGGTGATGCTTCAGAAGGCGGGAATCGACACCGCGCCGATCGACGACACGATGGTGATGAGTTTCGACCTCGATGCGGGGCGATCATTCGGCCATGGCCTCGACGAGCTCGCCAAGATCCATTTCGATCACGAGTGCATGCCCTACAAGCAATTGTGCGGCACTGGGACGAAGCAGATCACCTTCGACAAGGTGCCCCTCGGCCCCGCGACCGAATATGCCGGCGAGGACGCGGATATCGCCCTGCGTCTGTGGCTGAGGCTGAGGCCGCGCCTGGCGGAAGACAATGTCGCAGGGGTCTATGAGCGCGTCGACAAGCCACTCGTTCCGGTCCTCGCGAAGATGGAGCAACGCGGCATCAAGGTCGATCGAGCGTATCTCGCCAAATTGTCGGCGGACTTCGGGCGCGACATTCAGGCGCTGGAAGAGAAGATCTACGAAGCGGCGTGCGGGCCGTTCACGATCGGAAGCCCGCAGCAACTGGGCCAGGTGCTGTACGAGCGCCTCGGGCTCAAGGGCGGTCGAAAAGGCAAGAGCGGCCAATATTCAACCGACGTCAACGAGCTGGAACGGCTGGCCGGCGAGGGGATCGACTGCGCTCGGCTCGTTCTCGACTGGCGCCAGCTCACCAAGCTCAAGTCGACCTACACCGATGCGCTTCAGACGCAGATCAATCCGGAAACAGGCCGTGTTCACACCAGTTTCTCGCTGACCGGCGCCCAAACCGGGCGGCTTTCGTCGAACGATCCGAACCTGCAGAACATCCCCATCCGGACCGAGATCGGGCGAAAGATCCGCGACGCCTTCATCGCCGATCCGGGCCACGTCCTGCTGTCCGCCGATTACAGCCAGATCGAGCTTCGCCTCGCGGCGCATATGGCCGACGTTCCGCAGCTGAAGGAGGCATTCAACGCCGGGCACGACGTCCACGCGATCACCGCAGAGGAAGTGTTCGGAACAGTCGATCGCGAGACCCGCAACAAGGCCAAAACGATCAATTTCGCGATCCTTTATGGAAGCTCCGCCTGGGGCATTGCCTCGCGGATGGGGCTGCCCCGGGAAGAGGGCAAGGCGATCATCGACCGCTATTTCGAGCGGTTCCCCGGCATCCGCGCCTTCATGCACAGCACCTTGGCGTTCGCCCGTGAGCATGGCTTCACCAAGACTTTGTTCGGGCGCAAGACCCACTTCGAGCCCAACATCCGCTCGCCCAACCCGTCGATCCGCGCCGGGGCCGAACGCGCCGCGATCAACGCCCCGATCCAGGGCACGAGCGCCGATCTCATCAAGCGGGCGATGGCGCGGATGGACGACGCGCTTGAGCAAGCGGGCCTCGCCGACGTGAAGATGCTCCTCCAGGTGCACGACGAATTGGTGTTCGAGGTTCCCGTAGGCCGCGAAGAAGCGGCCGCTGAAGTCATCCGGAAGGTCATGACGACCGCGGCGGAGCCAGCGCTCAAGCTCGACGTACCGCTCGACGTCGAAGTGGGCTGGGGACCGAACTGGGGTGAGGCGCATTGACCCACTCCAAGGGAGCTGAAGTCCCGGGGGAGATTGCCGAAACGGGCGGGCCCGATGCCGACATGGCGACTCTGGCTCGGGGCGGCCGTCTCAATGTCTTCGGCTTCGCCCTGCGATTAGCGGCGCGACTTCCCTTCTTGTTCATCGCCGGCCGGGTTTACGGCGCAGCATCGCTCGGACGTTTCGCCTATGCGGTGCTGGTCGTCGAATTCGCCGCGCAAATCGCGGCGCTGGGCTTGAGGCGAGGGCTCGCCCAGCTCCTCGCTGACGCGAAAAAGCCCCAAGCCTGCGTCGTCGCCGACGCGCTGCTGGTCGCGGCGATCGGTTCGGCGATCGGAATGGCGATCCTGTTCCTGTTCCCGGTCGCCATGTACCCGACGACGAAGATCAGCGGGATGGACCGCTGGCTGGCGATCACCGTCCTCGCGATCAGCTGGACCGATATCGCCCTCGCGGCGCTGGCCTATCATCACGACGTCGGAGCCACCGTCCGGGCCCGCTCGGTGGTCGAGCCGTGGACGATCAGCATCGTCGCCTTCGCCTGGTCCTACATCTCGCTGAACGACGGGCTCATCGTCTCTTACGTTTTTTCGATGGTCGCCGCGCTCGTCGCCGCGCTGATCCCGCTGGTGCGCTGCTACGGAATCCCCAGTGATTGGAAACCCGACCTCGGAACCGCCTGGTGGACTGCCTGCCGCAACATTCCGCTCGCCGCGGCCGACGCGGTCGAATGGGCCTCGCGCAGAGTCGATCTTGCCGTGCTCGGCGCCTTCATGCCCGCGCTCTACGTCGGCGTTTATTATGTCGCGCAGCAGGTCGCGACATTGCCCGCCAAGCTCAAGACGAGCTTCGAGCCGGTGCTGGGTCCGGCGATCGCGCGGAGGATCGCCGCGAACGACCG
>JBKPOO010000038.1:0-12246 GCA_046733175.1 Pseudomonadota bacterium | reverse complement strand
GGGAATAATCACCGGCGTTGCCCGGCATATCGCCATCCCGCCTGGCGCAAGGGTAATCGACGGCCGGGGCAAATTCCTGTCGCCGGGCCTCGCCGACATGCATACCCATTCCGAGAGTCGCGAGGACATGAAGGTTTATCTCGCGAATGGCGTCACAACGGTCTTCCACATGGGAGGAGCAAGCGCCGACTTTGTCGATCAGCGAGTGCCGCTGCTCAATCAGGGCGAGCGCCCGGGGCCCCACGTCTATTTGGCGTTCCGGATCGACGGTACCCCCCGGTACGGACAGTTCGTCGTCACGACGCCCGACGAGGCGCGATGGGCCGTGCGGCTAGCCAAGACGAATGGCTATCGTTTCATCAAGGTCTACAACACGCTTGCTCCAGAAGCGTTCGCTGCGGCGGCTGATGAAGCGCGCAAACAAGGGCTCGGCCTCACTGGGCATAATGTCGAAGCAGTCGGAATCGCTGGGCAGATCGAACAGGGTCAGTCGCTTGTCGCGCACCTCGAAGAGCTGATGTACGGGCTGTCGACGCCGAATGCCGGGGATCCGCTCGCCCCGCCGCCCGAGCCGATGATCGCGAAGGCGATCGATCTTCTGAAAAGCCATCATGCTTTCGTCGTGGCCGACCTCATCACCTTCCAGACGATGGCTGAGCAATGGGGCCGGCCCGAGGTGCTCGAAAACTATCTGTCGCGGCCCGAAGCGACGTACGTGCCGATCGAGTGGCGCATTAATTGGCGGCGCGAAGACTATGTGAAGAAGAGCGGTAGTCTCAGGCGGCGCGCTGCCTTCATCGCGCGTCTCGCACAGAAACTCGACGACGCGGGCATTGGACTCCTTGCTGGAACCGATGCGCCGACAATTCCGGGGATCGTTCCGGGCTTTTCGTTGCACGACAATTTGGACCGACTGGTCGCCGCGGGCTTGAGCCGCTTCCGGGCACTCTCGACCGCGACTCGCCTGCCCGGTGAGTATGTCCGTCAGACCATCCATGACGACCCGCCTTTCGGTCAGGTGCAGCCGGGCTTCCGCGCCGATCTCATTCTTTCCGATCAAAACCCGCTCGACGACCTTTGGGCACTGGAGAGCCCGGAAGGGGTCATGAGCCATGGCCGCTGGTACGACCGCTATCAGTTAGGTGAGCTGCTAAACGGAGTGCTCGCCGACTACTCGAAAGCCGCTGCAGCTGGCTTGAGGCCGTCCAACTAGACTTCGAGCACCACGTAGGGCTTCCCGAACAGCGGCTTCAACACGAACTGCGCTACATTATAGACCGGCTTGCCGAGCGGCGTCTTGCCTTCGTAGCGGCCGTGGTGGGCGTGGCCGTGGACCACGGCTTTGACATGGTCGAAGCGATCGATGGCGTCAGCGAGGCGCGCCGATCCCAGATATTGGAAGATGACTTCGGGCTCGCCCTCGAGCGTCTCGACCGTCGGCGAATAATGGAGCACCGCGACGCTGCGCTCGGTGCGGATCGTGCGCAGCGCATTTTCAAGCTTGCGCGCCTCGTTCATCGCCTCCTGGACGAAAGCCTTGGCGACCGGTTCGCCGAACTGCGCGAGCTCGCCGCGGCCGTAGCCGCCCATGAACCCCTTTACGCCGGCAAAACCGACTCCGTCGATCTCGATCGCCTGGTCGTCGAGGACTTTCATTCCCGCCTCATGCAGGATCGAACAGACGATCTCAGGCTGGCCGCATTCGTAATCGTGATTGCCGAGCACTCCGAGCACAGGGATCGAGCAGGCGCGGATGTCCTCGGCAAGGATCTCCGCTTCAGCCGTCTTTCCGAAATTGGTGAGATCGCCGCACAGCACGAGCACGTCGGCGGCGGTCGAAATCTCGGTGAACAGCTCGCGGTAGGGAGCAACGCTGTCCTCCATCACGTGAAGGTCGCCGATCGCCGCGACCCTCAACTTACCGTTGCTAGTCCCCATATTGTTCTTCGAGATTGCCCACTGCGTCGGAATATCCCCACCGGTCGACGTCGATCGCATAATCGCGCGGGGAGAAAATCCGGCCGCGGCAGACCTTCTTGCCGGGGCCTTTGACGTCGGTCTGGTCGTGCAGCCGCTGGAGCAGCTCGTTGATGAGCCACCGCGGAACGGCATGGCGCTCGCTCGGATAGATGAAGCGGAAATTGAGCAGCGCGATCAGCAGCACTTCCCAATAAAGCTCCATGTGGCTCAGCAGCTTCTCCCAATCGATCTCCTTGTGCTTTTTCAGGATCATGTGGGCGACGTCGGCGCCGTCGAAGCGATGATGATCCTGGACGAAAATCTTCGACCAGATGAACTGCGTGGGTGGGACCAGCTTCACCCTCGCCCCAAACAACTCCGCTTCCGGCGCATTGACGAACCATTCGTCGGTGACGTGCGTCGTGACGGTCGGCATGTTGGTGATGATGTCGACGAACAACTCGCCGCGGGTCACGCGATAGAGCCAGCGTTCATCGACGATCTCGACGTCAAACCCGTGCTCCTTGAAATAATGAAGCATTCGAAGCGCGTCCCCCGCCTTGGCGAAGACGTCCACGTCCTTCGTCGGCCGGTCGATACCCGTGTAGCTCGCGAGGGCGTAAGTCCCCGACACGAGGAACGGGATGCGCGATCCGGCCATCATTTGCAGGACTTCGGAATAAAAGGCCTCTGCCTCCGGCGGCGGCTGGAGGAGCGGGCCGTTGGACTTGGTTGCTTGGGTCGCCATGCGACGGATCAACGGGAGGCGGGAGGACGGGGTTCCCTAGACGCGCGGAACCTTCCGATCCGCCACAAGCTCGGGATTGAGGCGTTTCGCTATATCGCTGCGGATTTGCCGGCCGCCGAGATGCGCGTGGACGCTGAGATAGCCTTCCCGGATGAGCTTCTGCTTCACCTCTCCCAGCGATCCCGAATCGCTCGCGAGCTGAAAGGCCCGCTCGATGACGTTGGTGCCTTGCACGGAAACAACCTTACTCCATGGCTCTGGCGAAACAACAACATGAGGCAGTATTGGCGAGGGGCATCATCCTGGTCTGGCTAAGTGCCTGCAATGTCAGCATTTCACCTCTGGCATCCGCACATGGCATGATATTCTCTCCGGCGGTGAAGGGGAGTGAGTGATATGGAGAGCACATTCGGCAGCATGCGTAACGCGATCGTAGGTCTCGGCCTGACGGTCGCAGTGGTTGGCGGGGCGCTCGCCGTCGCTTTCTGGTGAGCTAGCGGCGCGCCCTGGATGGGGTGGCGCACCCAAGAGGATTCGAACCTCTGACCTCTGCCTTCGGAGGGCAGCGCTCTATCCAGCTGAGCTATGGGTGCGTGGCGGCGTTCGTTAGCGGCACGCGGCAGCAGCGGCAAGCGACAGGATTGTCCTCGGCCTTCGGCCTTCGTTCGTCTACGCTTCGCTTCGACTCCGAACCTGTGGCCTCTGCCTTCGAAGGGCAGCGCTCTATCCAGCTGAGCTACGGGTGCTTAGGCGCGGTCGCTTAGCCTTAGGTGGCTCTAGCGGCAAGCCGGGTCAAGGAAGGCTTTGAGAGCTTCGTGCAACCGGGTCCGAGCCGAGCCGACGATCATCCCGACATGGCCTGAAGGAATGGCGACGGATTCGCCGGCCGGCGCCGTGGCAGCGGGTGCGATTCGGTCGTGCGCGGCGAGGATATGGAGCACCGGAACTTCTGGCCGGTCGCCGATCTCGTTGCCGCCGATCCGCCAGGCGCCACCGCCCGGCAGATCCTTGCCAAAGATGTCTTCGATCAGCTCCCGCGCGGCCGGATAGGGCAGGGGCTCGCCCTCATTTGCCCAATCCTCGAGCGCGACGAAGCGGCGAGCCTCCGCACTATCCGCCTCGAGCCGCCCGAAGTCCGCGAACTTGCGAATCGTTCGTCCGGCGTCGAGTGACCAGAATGCCGCCTGCAAGACCTCCATCGGCAAGGCGCCGAGCGAATGCGATGCGTCTTGCGAATGGCGCCACATGTCTTCCAGCGCCCTGCGCGAAGGCCCGGGATAGCGAGCGAAATTCCACGGCGCGGCAAGGGTCGCGAGGCGTTCGCAGGGCGCGAGATTGGCGAGCGCGATGGCCATCGTCCCGCCGAGGCAATAACCGATGAGCGCGGCCGGCTCGCCAACGTCGCGCAGCAATGGCTGTAGCACATGTTCGATGTGGCCGGAGACGTCGAGGTCCCGCCGCTCGTCGGCGGCCCCCCAGTCGACCAGCAGCACCCGTCGGCCCATGCCCGCGATTGCGCTCGTCAGCGACACGCCAGGATCGAGGTCGAGGATCCGCGGCGGATTGATCAGCGAGGGAATGAGCACCGCCGGAGGACCGCTGCCGCCATGGTCGCGCAGGCATGCGCCGACCACGCGCGCGACCTCGGGCTTTGCAGGCCCCAGTGGTGGCCTTTGCGCAACGCCATAGGCCTTGAGCCCGACGAGTGCGTCGCGCGCCAGTTCCGGGTCCTTCGCGGACACCTGCCGGAGCAATTCCAGGAACAATGGAAGCGGCCTCGGCGCATGCTCATGTTGCAGCGCACTATGTTCCGGGAGTAAGTCGCCTGCGTGATTCCGGGAGCGATCCATGGCCAAGTCTAGTGCGAAGGTGACGATCAAGAAGTACGCGAACCGGCGGCTTTATGACACCGAAAGCTCGACTTACATCACGCTCGACCGGCTTGCTCAGATGGTTCGCGAAGGCCGCGAGTTCGAAGTCGTCGATGCGAAGAGCGGCGAGGACATTACCCGCCAGGTCCTGACCCAGATCATCGTCGATGAAGAATCGCGCGGCTCGACGATGCTTCCGCTCAATTTCCTCAAGCAGCTGATCGGCCTTTACGGCAACTCGATGCAGAATTTCGTTCCGCAATATCTCGAAGCCGCAATGGACGCGTTCCACCGCAATCAGAATGCGGTGCGCGACGCGTTCGGCGGAAATGTCTTTGCCGACATCGCCAAGCGCAACATGGCGATGTTCGAGGATGCCGCTCAGGCGTTCAGCGGAAAGGCGAAACCCGAACCCAAGACAAAGGACAATGACGTCGAGGAGTTGAAGGCCGAGCTCGACGCTCTCCGGGCCAAGGTCGACAAGCTGAGCCGCTGACCGAGCATGATACGTAGCATTGCCGCAGCGCTCGCGCTGATCGCCGAATCGTCGCTTTCCGCTCAGACGGTCGTGCCGGACCTCAGCGCGGCCACACCGGTCGCCGGCAACTGGACCTATGCGGCAACAGCGGACGGAAGCGAGGCGACCTTCTCCAATCCATCGGCGCTTCCGCAGCTGTCGATCCGCTGCACTCGAGTAACGCGGCGGATTACCGTCGCGAAGCCGGCGACCGCTGCTGCGCCTTTCATGTACGTGTGGACCAGCTCTGCGGTTCGAAGCGTTCCGGCGAGCTTCAATCCGCTCACCAACCGAATCAGCATCGAGGTCACGTCGAACGATCCATTGCTCGACGCGCTGGCGTTCAGCCGCGGACGGATCGGGGTGATTGTCCCGCAGTCGGCCGGAGCAACTGCGCAATCGGTGCAGCTCGTCGTTCCGGCCTGGCCGGAGATCGCGCGCGTCGTCGAGGATTGCCGCGCATAAGAAGTTGATAGCTCCCTGAATCCGGGCAGCGTTACTGCTGTTCCCGCTCGGTCCGATTCCTCGTGGATGAGGACGGCGGATGCGAGCACTTACCCTAATACTAGCCATCAACCTTCTCGGCCCTGCGGCCCACGCTTCCGAGACGATCAGCTACACCTATGACGCGCTGGGGCGACTGGTGCAGGTCGCCCGGAGCGGCAACGTCAATAATGGCGTGTTTGAAAGCTATACCTACGACCGCGCGAACAACCGCACCAACGTCACAGTGAGCGGTGTGCCGGCGCCGCCGAGCTTCTCCATCAACGACGTGTCGACGACGGAGGGTAGCAATCTCACCTTTACGGTGACCAAAGCGGGTACGACTAACGATAGTTTCGACGTCAACTGGACGACAGCGAACGGGACTGCGACCGCGGGCGCCGATTATACCGCAGGGTCGGGCACCTTGACCTTCGCGTCCACCGACACGGCCAAGACAATTACGATCGGGACGATCGACGACACGACGTCGGAGTCGAGCGAAACAGTACTGGCTACCCTACAGGGATTTTGCCTTACCAACTGGACTCGAAGCCACGCCGAAGACGCTGGATTTTTCACCTCGAGCCTACCTTTGCCAAGCCGACGGGTCGTTTTTGTCTGAGCTTGCGGCTGAATATGACGGCGCGGGCAACATGGTGCGCCGGTTCATGTTCGCCGGGCAGGACGAGCCGAGCTTCGCATCGTCATGCTCTTTAGTCCCCCGGACGAACTGCGCGTGCCGAGCTTCGAGGATCCGGGCGGACTGCTTCAATACACGGGGATTGCCGGAGCTGAGGGGCACGCCCGGCGAAAGGCAAAAGATAATGCCGAATCTTCACATCATTACAAGTCTTGCGTTCGCGATTCGGAAGACTCATGTTGTGTGCAGCTTCAACGCAGCGAAAGGAGGTGATCCGATGTCTCATGGTTCAGCAGGGAGGTCGGAGAGGGGTGTTCGCAGGCCCTAAAAGCTGAGCGGACGGCCGTCACCTTCGGCCGCTGACCATGTCGAAGGGCATCGCTGCGAGAGCCGCAGCGGTGCCCTTTACATTATCTTTCAACCCAAAATTGATTTGCGCGCGTGCAGCGCTAGGGAACCGTTACGAGTGTAGATTGTCTTTTCGCCGACAGGAGGGAGATCAACATGGCTAAAGCCGCGAAGAAAAGCTCGTCCCGATCCACCAAAAGCAAAATCGCCAAAGCCGCAATGAGCAAGGAGATGCTCGCCGCGGGACTCGCCGCAGCAGCGGCAGCAATCAGCGCAAGCCCGAAGGCGCGAAAAGCCATTCGCGACGCAGGACTCGACGCCGCCGACACGGCGCAACAGGCCGCGAGCAACGTCGCATCGAGCGCCGCGAAACTCGGCTCGTTGATCGCAGAAGCCGTCGCCGACGCCGCGCAGCGCGTGATGTCAGGCAAATGGAGTGATGGTGCCGCGCCGGCCCGCGCTTCGTCATCGCCTCGCCCTGCTCGGAAGACCGCCGCGAAGCGAAAGACAGCGGCCAGGCGCAAGCCCGCCGCGCGAACAGCGACAGCGACGCGCGCCAAGGCGTCGACGGGCGGAGCGAAGCGGACGTCGGCCGCTCGCAAGCCCGCGGCGAAACGCTCGACGGCGAAACGTGCGACCGCAAAACGCGCGACCGCAAAGCGCGCAACGACAAGCACGGCTGCGAAACCGGCGCGCAAGCCCGCCGCTCGCAGGTCCGGCGCGCGTAAAGGCGGCGCGCGGAAGCGCACGACTCGCCCGGCTCCTAGCGGAGGCGGCGGCGCGAACGCCTAAGCCGCGCGGTCTTCGAACTGAAGGCGAGCCAGGCGCGCGTAGAGGCCTTCGCGGCGCGTGAGCGTCGCGTGGGTGCCTTCTTCGACGATCTTCCCATCGTCCATGACGACGATTCGGTCGGCCGCGCGCACGGTCGCGAGACGATGCGCGATAACGATGGTCGTGCGATGCTCCATCAGCCGATCGAGCGCGTCCTGGACGAGCCGTTCGCTTTCGGCATCGAGCGCCGACGTCGCTTCATCGAGAAGCAATAGAGGCGCGTCGCGCAACAAGGCGCGCGCGATCGCGATGCGCTGGCGCTGCCCGCCCGACAGGCGCGCTCCGCCTTCGCCCATATAAGTGTCGAGCCCGTCCGGAAGCGCGCGCAGGAAATCCTCGGCATTGGCATCGCGCGCGGCCTGCCACAGCTGATCTTCGTTCGCGTTCCAATTGCCGTAGCGCAGATTGTCGCGCGCGCTCGCCGCGAAGATCACGGTTTCCTGCGGCACCATCGCGATGCGTTGCCGGACGTCTGCCGGATCCGCATTTTTGAGGTCCACGCCATCGAGCAAGACGCGACCGGATTGCGGGTCGTAGAAGCGCTCGGTGAGCTGGAAGATGGTCGTCTTCCCGGCGCCCGACGGCCCCACGACGGCGAGCCGTTCGCGCGGGCGAACCACCAGGCTGAAATCATTGAGCGCGGAGGTTTCGCGGCGCGTCGGATAGTGAAACGTCACGGACTCGAATTCGAGCTCGCCGCGCGGTGGCTGAGGCAGGGCGACGGGATTGGCCGGAGTCCGGATCTCGGGTTCGGCCTCGAGCAGTTCGCTGAGCCGCTCCGACGCGCCCGCCGCGCGCAGCAGGTCGCCATAAACTTCGGACAGCGCTCCGAACGCGCCGGCGAGCAGCCCGCCGTAAAGCACGAACGCCGCGATCGTCCCGCCGGTGATTTTGCCGGCAGCAACGTCGATCACTCCCTGCCAGATGATCCAGGTGATCGACCCGAGCATCAGGAAAATGACGATCGCCGTCATCAACGCGCGCAGCAGGATCCTGCGCTTTGCGGTCGCGAATACGCGCTCGACCGCATCCGCGAAACGCGAGCGTTCGCGGTCCTGCTGGTTGAACGCCTGGACGATCTTCATCGCGCCCAGGACTTCGCTGTTGACGGCTCCGACGTCGGCGATGCGGTCCTGGCTGCGTCGCGAAATCGCGCGGACGCGCTGGCCCAGCACCGTAATGGGAAGGACGACGAGCATCGCGCCAAGCACGATGAGCAGGGCGAGCTTGGGCGCGAGCCAGAAGAGAATGATGAAGCAGGCAAACGCCAGGACGACGTTCCTCAAGGCGACCGAAACCGTGGTTCCGACGACCTGTTCGATGATCGTGGTGTCGACCGTTACCCGCGACGTGATCTCGGCCGGGCGGTTCTCTTCGAAGAAGCCGGGCGACAGGCGCAGCAGGTTGCGGTGAACGGCGAGCCGGATGTCGGCAACCGTTCGCTCGCCCAGCCAGGACACGAAGTAGAATCGCGTCGCGGTCGCAATCGCCATCACTCCGACAATCATCAGCAGCAACTCGAACCAGCGGGCGATGTCCCGCGTCGTGCCCGTGCCGGCCGCGAAGCCTTTGTCGATGATGAGCTTGAACGAATAAGGGACTGCGGAGGTCGCAGCGGCCGCGACCAGCAAAGCGAGGGCGGCAATCGCGATCCGGCCCGGATAGCGCGAGGCGAAGCCCCAGATCATCCGAAGATTCTTCAGCGACCGGCCCTTTGGGCGGTTCAAAGCGGCGTTCATGGCCATTGCCGTTGGACTAGCATTTCCTCCCCGGGACGGGGAGGGGGACCAGCGAAGCTGGTGGAGGGGGCGGGTTGCAGGCCTCAGACCCCGTCCGTCAGTCCTTCGGACGGCTACCTCCCCGTGCCGGGGAGGAATTTGTCCCGCACTGCAACATTGACTTGCATGGAACCTCTTTCAGGCCCACATCTTACCTTTCCCACGAGACAAATCCCCGAGGTCTGATGCTTTACGACGCCTATGAAGTGCAGCGTTCGCTTCTCGCAGGTGCGAGCAAGCTTGCAGGCCTGGGCGCCGGATGGCTCAACAACCCCGCCAATCCCTGGGGTTACAGCTCGATGGGACCGATTGTCGCCGCGAGCCTCGAGGTCTTCGCCCATGCCGCGGCGCCTCGCGGGAAGCCGGAATTCGGGATCGAATCGGTCCACATCAAAGGCAAGGATGTTCCGGTCCACGAGGAGATCCTGCTCCGGAAGCCGTTCGGGCAGCTGAAGCATTTCTATCGCGAAGGGCATGACGAAGGCCCGCACATTCTGATCGTCGCTCCGATGTCGGGTCACTATGCGACCCTGCTTCGCGGGACGGTCGAGCGGCTGCTTCCGACGTCCAACGTCTACATCACCGATTGGCGCGATGCGAAGCTCGTCCCACTGTCGGACGGCAGCTTCAATCTCGACGATTATATCGATTATCTGATCGAGTTCCTCGAGCTGATCGGCAAGAAGACGGCCGAGCGGCCGCATCTTTTGGCCGTCTGTCAGCCGGCGGTTCCGGCTTTCGCCGCGACCGCGCTGATGGGTGAAGACAAGAATGCCTACCGCCCCAGGACTTTGACGATGATGGGCGGCCCGATCGACACCAGGAAAGCGCCAACGGCGATCAACACGCTCGCGACCCAGCGGCCGTTCGCCTGGTTCGAGAATAATGTGATCGCCACCGTTCCGCTCATCTATCCGGGCGCCGGGCGCAAGGTTTACCCCGGCTTCCTCCAGCTCGCCGGGTTCATGACGATGAATCTCGGGTCGCATCTCATCAGCCACTGGGAGATGTTCAAGCATCTCGTCGTTGGCGACGAAGAGGGCGCCGGGGCGACCCAGAAATTCTACGACGAATATCGCTCGGTCTGCGACATGACCGCCGAATTCTACCTGCAGACGGTGGACGTCGTTTTCCAGCAGCATCTGCTTCCGAAGGGCGAGCTCGAGCACCGTGGTCGGCTCGTAAAGCCGGACGCGATCCGCGATACCGCGCAGCTCGCGATCGAGGGCGAGCGCGATGACATTTCCGGGGTCGGCCAGACCAAGGCCGCGCTCGAGATCGCGACCAAAGTGCCGGCCTCTGCGAAGAAATATTTCCTGGCCAAGGACGTCGGCCATTACGGCATCTTCAACGGCCGCAAATGGCGCGAAAAGATCGCGCCCGTCTTCGAAAAGTTCGTCGCCGCTCACGACTAGGCGGCATTTTTTCGCTATGCCTCCCTCAACAGGGGAGCGCAGCATGGCCACAGTTGCGGTTCCGGCTCGGCAGCCGGCGGTCAGCAAATTCTACCTCACCATGGCGGCGATATTCGTCGCGATCGCCTTTGGCGGGTTCTTCGGCACCTATTGGCTCCAGATCGCGCGGGGAACCTTCAACGGCTCGCCGCTGCTGCATCTCCACGGACTGCTTTTCTCCTTGTGGACCTTGTTCTTCTTCTCCCAAGCAACACTCATCGCCAATCGCAAAATGCGCACGCATCGCGCCTGGGGGTTGTTCGGCATTTCGCTGGCGACGGCGATGCTGTTCTTAGGCCTGGCCGTCGCGATCGACGGAATGCGCAATCGGATCGAGGCGGGCTACAGCGATGCCGCGCGCGCGTTCGTTATCACGCCGGTTTCCGCGGTCGTTTTGTTCGCGGCATTGGTCGCGGCCGCGATCGCAAACGTTCGGCGGCCCGAATGGCACAAGCGCTTCATGCTGGTCGCGACCGCAAGCATCCTCCAGGCGCCGATCGCCCGCTTCTTCTTCCTTGCCGCGACCGGGGGAGGGCCTGGTGTGCGCCCGGGGCTCGGCCCGCCTCCGCCGATCGAACGAGGCATTACCGCCGGGTTGCTGGTCGCGTCGCTGGTAGTCGCTGCGATGGTGCACGACTGGCGAAGCCGCGGACGCGTGCATCCGGCTTATTGGTGGGGTTTCGGAGCGCTAATGGCGGTTCAATTGTCGCGGCCGATCATCGGCCACACGGACGCCTGGTATCGCTTCACCGACTTTTTGCTCGCTTTCTAGGATCTCCGTCGCCGGCTTCCCGACAAGCCGAACCAAGAGGCGACTCCTCCGAGGCCCGCGACAATCGCCATGACGACGAGCGCGACTGCGAATGGACCCAGCATCGCTTTGCCGCCGACCGCAAGGACCGCACCCAATAGCGCGACCGCAATCAGGCCGCCGAGGCGCGCGACCGCGCTGTTGAACCCTGAGGCCATGCCCGTCTGATGCTTCCCGACGGCGGCGAGCACGGTGCTGGTAAGCGGCGCGACCGCCAGGGTCATTCCGATCGACATGACCACGATTCCGGGAAACACGTGGCTCCAGTAGCTTTGACTCGATGCGATCCGAGTGGCGAGCAGGATTCCGGCGCCCACCACGATCGGTCCGATGGTGAGCGGCAAGCGTGGTCCGAGCCGGACGGCAAGGCTCCCCATCAATGGCGACCCGAGGCCGAGAAGGATCGACAGCGGGAGGAGCGACAATCCCGCCTCGACCGGCGAATAGCCGCCGGCTTCGATCAGCACATAAGGGATGAGGAGAAGGGATCCGCCGAAGGCGCCGTACAGCAGGAACGTCATCAGATTGAGCGCCGAAAAGCAGCGGTTGTCGGCGAACAGGGAGAGCGGGATCATCGCCTTCGAACCGAGCCGCCGCTCATAGAAGACGAAGCCGATCAGCAAGACGGCGCCGGCAACCAGCGAACCCGATGCCAAAGCGGTTAGAATGAACTTCTGCGACCAGAGGGTGAGGCCGTAGGTTGCGGCGCCGAGACCGAGGGTCGCGAGGACTGCGCCGCCAACATCAAGCCGCGCCTTCGCCGGTTCCTTCACCTCATCGACGCGGGTGAGCGCGATCAGGAT
>JBKPOO010000037.1:0-17673 GCA_046733175.1 Pseudomonadota bacterium | reverse complement strand
CATTTCTTCTTGCCGCCGAGCGTCCGGTTGATGAGCGCGAGCAGAGCGAGGCTACCACCCTCCCCCTTGTTGTCGGCACGCATGATGATCGAGACGTATTTCAGCGTCACGATGATCATCATCGACCAGAAGATCAGGCTGAGGACACCGAAAATGTGGAGCTGGTCGGGAATCAGCGTGTGGTGACCGGCGAACGTCTCCCGGAAGGCGTAAATCGGAGAGGTGCCGATGTCGCCGAACACGATCCCGATCGCGCCGATCGCGAGCTTATAGAGCGGCCCGTGCGCATGTCCGTGCGCGACGTTCTGCGGCGCGTCGGCTGCAGCGCCGCCTTTTGCGGTAACGTTCATTTGTTGAGGTTCTGACTGGACAGCTGCGAACTCGCACCCCTGGAACCCCGGCCGACGTCCTCGGTCACGGGCGCGCTCCACTAGCACTGCTGTTGGGACGCTGCAATCGCGCGGGACAGCGCCAAAAAGCGCGTCTATAGGCCCGCCCAACCACCATAGCCGGAGCCAACGAATAAATGCGTATCGGGGTACCAAAAGAGATCAAGGTCCACGAATATCGGGTCGGGCTAACCCCGGCTTCCGTCGCCGAGCTCATCGCGCATGGACATGACGTGGTGGTCGAAGCCAAGGCCGGCAACGGCATCGATTGCCCCGACAAGGCCTATGAGAAAGCCGGCGCGAAGATCCTCCCGGACGCCGCGTCCGTGTTCGAGGGCGCGGACATGATCGTGAAAGTCAAAGAACCGCAGCCGCAGGAAATCGCTCTTCTCGAGCCGCGCCACATCCTTTTCACCTACCTGCACCTCGCCGCCGACAAGCCGCAGGCAGAAGGTCTGATGAAGTCCGGGGCCACCTGCATCGCGTACGAAACGGTAACCTCGAATTCCGGGTCGCTGCCGCTCCTGAAGCCGATGAGCGAGGTCGCCGGGCGGATGTCGGTGCAGGTCGGGGCGCACTATTTGGAGAAAGAGCAAGGGGGCCGCGGCGTGTTGCTCGGCGGAGTGCCGGGCGTCGCACCGGCGCGGGTCGCGATCCTCGGCGGCGGAGTCGCTGGAGTGAACGCTGCGCAAATGGCTGTCGGAATGCGCGCCGACGTGACGATTTACGACATCAACATGGAACGGCTGGCCGAGCTCGACATGTTCTTCTCGAGCCAGATCAAGACCGCCTTCGCCTCTCGCTCAGCGATCGCCAATGCGGTCGAGAAGGCTGAGCTGGTCATCGGCGCCGTGCTCGTTCCTGGCGCTGCGGCGCCAAAGCTCGTCACTCGGGACATGTTGAAGACGATGAAGCGCGGCTCGGTACTGGTCGACATCGCGATCGACCAGGGCGGCTGCTTCGAGACGTCGCACGCGACGACCCATGCCGATCCCGTCTACGAGATCGATGGCGTTATCCATTATTGCGTGGCGAACATGCCGGGCGCCGTGGCCCGCACAAGCGCTTTCGCGCTGAACAACGCCACTTTGCCCTTCGCCTTGAAGATCGCGAATCTCGGCGCGGAAGAGGCGATGCGGCGCGATCCGCATCTTGCGGCCGGGCTGAATGTCTCCGGGGGCAAGATTCGCCACGAGGCCGTGGCCGAAGCGCTCGACCTGGCTTACTATCCTATCTGAAATTAGGCCGCTAAGTTACTGTCAAGAGCCGATTCGAGCCACTGCTGGATCTGGCTTCGCGGGGCCGCGCCGACCTTCTGGGCGACGGGCTGGCCGCCCTTGAACAGCAGCATGGTCGGAATTCCGCGCACGCCGTAGCGGCCCGGCGTGTCCGGATTTTCGTCGATGTTGAGCTTGGCGATCGTCACCTTGTCGCCGAGCTCGGAGGAAATTTCCTCAAGCGCGGGGGCGATGATTCGGCATGGACCGCACCATTCCGCCCAGAAATCCACCAACACCGGCCCGTCGGCACCCAAAACATCGGTCGAAAAACTCTGGTCGGTGACGGTCTTGGTGGCCATGGCGGCGACTCTCCTGCGGAATGTTGACGGCCATATGGGCGTTCGCCCCGCACCGCTCAAGGCATGACTTCGATGAGTTTCGGGCCGCTCGTGTAAAGTAACGCCGCCTTGATCGCGCGCCCCGGAAAAATGACTCTAAGCGCGTCCGAATAGGCCGACATTTGAGCGGCATGGGACGCGGGAACTGCTCCCGCCGTTTCGGGAACGCGCCCGGTCTTGAAGTCGACGACTGAGACCTGGCGCTCCTCGACAAGCAGCCGATCGACCGTTCCGGCAACAACCCGGCCGTCGGGAAGGACAGCGACCAGCGGGGCCTCTGCGAGCGACCCGGGACCGAACAAGGATTGGAAACCAGGATTCGACAGCACGGTGCAGACCTGCTCGGCGATGTTGGTGCTTTCGTCGGCATTTCTCACCCCGGCGGACGCCTCGAGCCATTCCACGGCGCGGCCAAAGCGATCTTCGGCAGCTACAGGAGCCAACCGTTCGAGCAGCTGGTGAATCAGCGACCCGCGTCTCGCGGCGGCGCGCATGGCTTCGCTCGGCGGCGGAGCGACTTCGTCGTCCACGCCGATCGCCGAAGGTGCGAGCGGCCGCGGCGGCCGCTCTTCGGCCGGCGCGGGACGGGTCGCCCAATCGGGAACGGCGACAGCGGGCAGCTGGGCTTTAGGCCTGATTTTTCTTGGCCGAGCAACGGCAGCCGAGCCGTATCGCAATGCGCCGAGGGCTGTGGGTTCTGCGCCGACGGCGGCAAGTGCCTGCTCCACGATCACGTGCCAACTTTTCGCAGAGCGCGGGTCGCCCCCGTCCTTCCTCCCCCGCGGCTCGACGCCGCTGACGATCAGCCGATCTGCCGCACGCGTAAGAGCGACGTACAGCAGACGCATGTGCTCCTCGAGGTCCCGCTTCTCCTCGTCGAGCACGAGCTCTTCGAACGGCGGCCCGCGCTCCTCCTTCTTCGGCCGCAGGAGCGGCGCGGTTCCAGCATCCGCAACCGGCATGTCGATACTGATCGGCCGCCGTCCGAGCCGCGCGGGGTCGGCTGTTGCATCGGCGAGGATCACGACCGGCGCTTCGAGGCCCTTCGCCCCGTGAACCGTCATCACCCGCACCTCGTTGGCGGGCTGGCCAGGGTCCCGCTGGACGTCCACGGTGCCGCGCGAAAACCACGCAAGGAAGCGATCGAGCGAGGCGATCTCGGTCCGCTCGAAATCCAATGCGCTGTTCATGAGCTCATCGATGGGATCGCGCGCCGCCATTCCGAGCCGCGAATAGAGTTTCCGCCTGCCCTGCATCGGGCCGCTGAGAACGGTCTGGAGGAACCGCGACGGCGGCGTGAAGTCGGCGATCCTCAGGAGCTCCGAGAGCGCATCGTGCGCTTCCGCGAATTCCTCGCGGCGCGTTCGGAGCGCCCGCCATAACGTGCTCTTTCGGTCGTATGCGAGGGTCCGGAGCTGATCCTGATCCCAGCCGATGAGCGGCGATACCAGCAGGCAGGCCAGGCTGAGGTCGTCGTTTGGCTGGACCGCGAACCGGACTGCCGCAAGCAGGTCCTGGACGGCAAGCGGCTCGTGCAGATGAAGGCGATCGACGCCCGCGACCGGGATTCCGGCCGAGTACAGGCGAGCGACGATCAGCGAGGCGAGCTCGCCGCGGCTTCGAACGAGCACGAGGATGTCGCCGGGGCTTAATGACTGCCCGGTCGAGGCGAGCACGGGCGCATCATCGAGCATCGTCTTGATTCGCTCCGCGAGATGCTCGGCATAAAAGCGATCGCGAAGACTGACCCAGCGCTCCTCGCCTTCGTCGGACTCGTCTTCGAAATCGTCGATCGCGAACGGCTGCCAAAGCTCGACCTCACCGGGCCGATCCTGATGGTGGGCGATATGGCGGGGGGGAGGCTCGGACAGAGCGAGCGCCCGATGGCCCAAGGTGTCGATCACCGCATCGACCACATCGAGCAGCGGCTGCGCGGAGCGGAAGCTTGCCGCGATCGACAGGTCGCGAAACTCGCGCGCCCGGCGCTGGTAGCTGAACAGATCGTCCCCTTCGCGAAGCGACTCGGCTCGACGCCGAAATTCCGAGCGTGCCTGCTGGAAACGAGCGGGATCGGTGCCCTGGAACCCGTAGATCGCCTGCTTGAAGTCGCCGACCATGAACAGGGTCCGATGACGCTCCTCCACCTCGGTCGAGCCGCTGAAGAATTCCTCGACTAGGCGCTCGATGATGTCCCATTGCGCTGCATTGGTGTCCTGCGCTTCGTCGATCAGCACATGGTCGATGCGCCGGTCGAGCTTGTAGCGAACCCAGTCGCCCATTCCCGGCTGGGCAAGCAGGTGCCTGGTCCAATCGATCAAATCGTTGAAGTCGGCGACCCCGGCGGCTCGCTTCGCCTGGGTGTAGGCAGCGGCGAATGCCTGCCCGGCGCGAAGCCCCGCGGCAATGTCAGAGGCCAGACGAGCGCCGTTTTGACGCCGCAGGAGGTCGCCGATCAGCGTAGCCAAGCGGCCGGCCTGGGCTTCATAGTGCGGCTCGGCCCTGGTCTGACCCGCCGAAATGCGCAGCGTGTCCTTGTCGGTCAGAACGACCTTGCGCAACTGCGGCAGCGCCGCGGCCCGTTCGATCGGCGTGAGCGCGAGCCAATCCTCGATGACTTCGGCGTGGCCCAGGCCGGTTTGCGCACCCCATTTGCGGTTTGCGTCGGCAACCGACCGAAGCAGGTCGCAGTCGAAGCCTTGGTCCCCGCACTGGGCAACGATGAAATCTTCGAGCGACCCTTCCGGCAAGCTCATCCACTTGCGGATAAGTGGTTCGATCGCGTCTCGCGGGCCCAAAGTCGCCACGCCTTCTGATTTTCTCGCGCAAATCTGGAGATATTCGACCGCGCCGGCTTCGCCGAGGCGGCGGCTAAGGCATTGGACGTCGCGGATCAGCCTGTCGTCGGAGGCGGCCTCTGCATCGGCCATCAAGTCGGCCAGGGTGCGCCGAACCAACTCTTGCTCCGCACGCCCTTCGATCGGCTGGAACCGCGGTGCGATCCCGGCTTCCGCCGGGAAGGTGGCGAGAAGGCCTTGAGCGAAGCTGTGGATGGTCTGGATCTTGAGGCCCCCGGCGCAGTCGAGAACCTTGGCGAACAATTTGCGAGCGCGTTCGCGCGTCCGCGGGCCGTTGGGCTCCCCGAGCGCCAGCAGGTCCGCGGCGAGTTCGCTATCCTTGAGGCGCACCCAGGCAGCGAGCCGAGCGCCAATCCGGTTGGCCATTTCGGCAGCCGCGGCCTTGGTGAAGGTCAGGCAGAGTATGGATTCCGGCGACGCGCCGCCCAGCAGGAGGCGAAGCACCCGCGCCGTCAGGACCTGGGTCTTTCCGGTTCCGGCAGAGGCGGATAGCGCCGCGTGCGTTCGCGGGTCCGCCGCGAGAGCCTGCTCATCCTTCAGCTCTGGGAGCGGCCTAAAGCGCTTGCTCATGCGCCGTCCCTCGCCATAGAGGATGGCCCATGAGCGACAGCGACGACGAAACCGACCGAGCCAACAAGCAGCGGCGGGAAAAGCTGGTAAAGGCCGGAGTGGCGGTGGGAATTGGCTCGGCCGCGATCGTTGCGGCGCTCCTCTACGCGTCCAAAGTCAAGAAGAAGCCCAGGAAGTAACGGGGTCCAAGCTACCCTTTTCATTTGCGGCCGTACCACTCTTCCAGCCGCATCAGCTGATCATAGTCGCCGTAGGGGGCGTAGGCTGGGTTGAGCTTGGCCGTGAACGGTTCGCTGCCCGTCAGCCATTTGCCCGCCGCCTTCGCGAAATTCGAATGGGCGTGGGCCAGGAATTCGCCGGGCTGCATGTCCTTGTCGGGGCACATCAGCCTGCCGAAACTGCTCTTGTGGCGGGCCAAGGACCAATATTCGAACGCTTCAGGCTCACCGGTGATTCCCTCGAAGCCGCCGGCACGGCCGATGAGGCCCAACAGGCCGAGCTGGAGCGCGAACCCCGCATCGACCGCCTTTTGGGTCGGAGGCGCTCCGGTCTTGTAGTCGATGACGGCCAGGCCCCCGTTCGCGAGCCGGTCGATCCGGTCCACGCGACCATGAACAATAATCCCCGCGATCGGCGTTTCGCCGCTGACCTCGGCGGCGAGCGGTTTCCGGCCCTTGGCGCGGTTTTCGGCTTCCAGTCCCGCGATCCAGTCGATCGCCTCGAGCAGCCGCGGCGCCCAGAGCGCGCGGAGCATCGGATGGACGGCCTCATGCCGAAGCAGCTCTTCGGCGCGCGGACGCAGTCTGTCGGGCTGGCACTCGTCGTGTTGCAGCCATTCCTGCAGCACCTCGTGAACCGCCTCGCCTTTCCATCGAGCGGAGGCGTCTGCGTCAACCGGGTCTTTGACCCGAAGCTTGAGAATGGCCTGGGCATAAAAAGCGAACGGGTCGGCACTGAGCCGGTCAACCGCCGTGACGGAGATTCGCTCGGGCCGCTGCTCGGCCGGGGGCGCCGGTGCCGGACGTGAAACGGGCCGCGTGGTCCCGGGATCGTCTATTGCGCTTGCCAGGCGCTCGAGCCGGATATCGCGGGGCAAGCCGCCGGTGATGGCCTCGAGCCGCAGGAGGAAGCGTGACGCAACAGTCGGCGACCGGCTGTCGCGCTTTGCACGAGTGATCAGCACTTCAGGCGCGCCGAGCGCACTGGCAAAGTCATGCGCCGCAAGGCCGATTCGAAACTCTAGCGCCGGCATTCCCAAATTCTCGCGGACCTTGGGAGGGAGCCAGGGATCGGGCGCCGGCAGAGCCGGCCACACGCCCTCGTTGAGGCCCGCGAGAATGACGAGATCGGCGCGCTGAAGTCGCGCTTCGAGCAGGCCCCAGATGAAAATTCTCGGATGTCCGCCGTAAGGCGGCCTGACCGAACGCTGGTCGAGTAAATCACGCAAAACGGCTACTGCGCCAGCGGCATCGAAAGTCACGCTCACCGCGGCTTCGCAGCCTTCGATTTGCGCGATCAGCTCGGCGGCCATCCTGCCGCTGGGGCCTCGCCACGCATTATCGCCGGCAAGCGCCTGCGCGGCGTTCGCCAGGCGCTCCATGAACTGGCCGAGCGAAAGCGCCTCGCGAAGCATGCCGTCGACGGATGAAAGACGATCGCGAACGAATCGCCATTCGCGCAATCCGCCGAAATGGGCCTCCATACCGGCCAGGCCCGCGGCCGGCCTAGGCCCGCGAAGCTTGAGGTCGAGCTCGCGCACCGCATCGAGCCACGCAAGCCTCTCCTCCCCTTCCCCGCCGACCAACGGGTGCTTGGCAAGGGCCAGCAACGGCACCGGGGCGAATTCTTCGGCGGCGGCCGAGGCAATGGCCAGGAGCAAAGTTCCGACGGGCGTCTGCGACAGCGGCGTTCCGGCGCTGTCGTCGGCCTCGATGTCCCAACGCGCGAGCAAGGCCGAAACGCGAGCCGCAAGCTGGCGATCCGGCGTCACGAGGGCGGCCGTCTTACCCGCCGTTTCCAGGCTCTCGCGCAGGGCCAGAGCGATCGCCTGGGCCTCCGCCGCTGCGTCGGGAAGCTCGGCGATCCGAATTCCGGTCAGGCGGCGCTCGGCCGGGCGAAGGGTTTGCCATTTGTGGGAAAAATCGGGGGCAGTCATCGCGCTGGCGACGGCGTGAGCGCGCGAAGCAGGTGACGCGCTCGATCCGGAATGGCGCCAGCTTTGGACCTCGCCGCGGCCTACGCCCATTCGATTCAGCAAAAGTTTCAAGTGAAATTGGGGGTGCGTTTCCTCGCCGCGAACCTGTTGGTCCGCATTGAGCGCGTCCCACTCGGAGTCCGGCATGAGGTTCGAAAGGCTGAGACCGGGCAGGACGACCATTCCGCCCGGCATCCGCGCCACCCGAGCAAGAAGCGCCGCAACGGCGGGCGCCGCCGTCGTCACGCCTGCAGCGATGGTGAAGCCAGGCGGCGGATCCGTCTTCCAGCGCTCCGCCATCCGCCGAAGCAACCGGTTCCGCCTCTCGGACAGGTCGATGGCGCCGCGATCGGCCAAGATTGCGGGCCACTCCCGGTAGATGAGCTGAAGCTTCTCGAGCGACCGTTGCCAATGGCCGGCGAGGTCGTCCGCTTCCCCGACGGCTCGGCCCAGCTCAGTCGGCGCGATCTCGTCGATCAGGAGGGCGTCGAGCGCTCTCGCGAGATCAGCGGCCAGCCGAAGCGCTTCCGATGAAGTTTCTTCGCTCCGGCCGACGATTGAAGCGAGAGTCAGCAGGCGCTCAAAAGGGTCGATTGCGGGCGGAACGGAATCGCGTTGGTCGATGGGATCGAGCGCACCGCCGATTCGGTCGTCAACCTCCGGATCGCCGATGGGGATCAAGCGCGGCAGGAGAAGCCCCCCGCCGCTGACCCGAACGAATGCGTCGGTAACCGCGCGCACGGCGCGGTTGTTGGGCAGGAGGATCCGACCGGAAGCAAGGTCGATCGGATCGCCCGCGAAGCGCGCCATGATGCCGGCGGCAAGTGCGTCGGCGAACGACCGGTGGATTGGGATGGTGTAAACGGTCGGACGCTCTGCCGCCCCGTCAGGCATCTTCGAGCGCCGCTTCCGTGAGCTTGATCGATCGCGGGGTTCCTACGTCGAACCACAGGCCTTGATGAACCGCTCCGAAGCACCGTCCTTCGGCTATGGCGCGGTCCCACAATATGTTCGTCGAGAATGGCCCTTCGGGCGCGCCCTCCAGAAGCCGCTTCGAGATGATCTGGATTCCCGTGAATACGAAAGGCGCGACGCGGCTCTTGTCCCGGCGGCGAAGGCGGCCTTCACGGCTCATATGGAAATCGCCCCTGCCGCCGTGATTCTGTGCCCTCGCCAGCGGAACCAGGAGCAGCAGCGCATCCATCTTCTTGTCGTCCCAATGCGACGCTAGAAGCCGCAGCGTATCGGCCGGACCGTCGATCCACAGATTGTCGCTGTTGATGGCGAGGAAGGGATCGGCGTCGATGAGGCCGGCCGCCTGAACGAGTCCGCCACCGGTTTCCAACAGCAGCGCGCGCTCATCGGAAATGGAGACCTCGAGACCGTGCTTGCGGCTCGCGAGATGGGCTTCCACGGCGTCGGCCAGATAGTGGACATTGACGACCACTTTCTTCACGCCCGCAGCGCGCAGGCGGTCCAGAACGTGGTCGAGAAGCGATTGGCCCGCGACCTCTATCAGCGGCTTGGGGCGCGTCGCGGTAAGCGGGCGCATGCGCTTGCCGAGGCCGGCAGCCATGATCATCGCCGTGCGCGGGACTTCCGCGGGAACCTCGGCGCGCAGCCGGAGCGCGCGGCGTGCCTGGCTCACGCGGCTTCCCTCCAAGGCTCACGCCGGTGTTGAGGCAACACATTTGCGTCGAACCAGTCGCGCACGGGCTTCAGATTTGGTTGGGCGAGATCTCGCTCCAGCAACCCCCACATGCGCGGTTGGAAGCGGCGATAGTGCGGCTTGTCATCGCGTTTCCACAAGCGCGTGAAAACACCGAGGATGCGCGTGTTGCGTTGGGCCGCGAGTGCCCAATATGCCCGCTCGAATTCATCGCCGTGGCCCGTCGAGCCAATGTAGCGGTCGATCATCGCCCGCTCGATCTCTTCAGAAACATCCCGCCGGGCGTCTTCGAGCACGGAGGCGAGATCATAGGCCGGGTGCCCCGCGACCGCGTCCTGGAAGTCCAGCAATCCGAACCGGCCAATGCCTTCCAGGCCGTCGACCAACATGACATTTTCCGCATGGTAATCGCGGAGCACCGTCACCGGGCCGAGCCCGTCGCGGGCCACTGGCCCAAGCGCCTCCGTCCATGCGGTCACATAGGAATCGGCATCGACCTCCAGCCCCACCGCGGGACAGTACCATTCGGTGAAGAGGACCAGCTCTTCAATCCATTGATCGAGGCCGTGCGGCCTGAGTCCCGGCATTGGCGAGTGCTGGTGAAGGTGGACGAGAACGTCGGTCGCGAGCTCGTAGAGCTCGCGCTCCCGCCCTGGGTCTTCGTCGAGGAACTCGCGCATTCGCCAGTCCCCGAAATCTCCCAGCAGGAGCATCCCTTTCTCAAGGTCCCGAGCGATGATCTGCGGAGCGCTCAAGCCGACCGAAGCAAGCCATTCGGCAACCGCGACGAAGGGTCGAGGATCCTCGTGCGGCGGCGGGGCATCCATCAGGACGGCCGTTCGATCGCCGGCCACGACGCGGAAATAACGGCGAAAGGAGGCATCGCCAGCGAGCGGGAGGATGTCCGCGCCCGCCCAGCCGAAACGGGCAAGGAATTCAGGCGCATGAGCTGGAGGCCTCATGGGACAGGTTTCATTGGAGATGCCATCGGTCCTCCCATGACGGGGGTACCTTGGCTGTCAAGATTCTGTCGCCATCCGGCCCGAAATCGAGCGACAAAGCGAGCGCATCCCGCCAAACGCCTTCGCCGGCGCGCTCCGGCCACTCCACCAGCAGGACCGCGTCGGCGGCCGAATCGAGCCCAAGCTCTTCAATCTCGGACGGGTCTTCGATCCGGTACAGGTCGACATGCCAGACACTGGGGTCGAGAGTCTCATAGGGTTGGACGAGTGCAAAGCTCGGGCTTGGCACCTCCCCATCGTGGCCGAGCGCCGCGATGAAGCCACGGGCAAGCGACGTTTTGCCCACTCCGAGCGGCCCCGAAAGCGTGATCACGTCTCCCGCGCGAGCGAGCCGAGCCAGCTCTGCGCCGATCGCTGCCGTCGCCGGCTCATCGTGAAGGATCATTTGGTCCCGCGCGGAATGGTCAGGGTCACTTTCGTGCCTTTACCCTTCTTCGATTCGAGTTCGACCGTGCCGCCATGAGCTTCAATGAACTGGCGGGTCAGGGGCAGTCCAAGGCCGAGCGCCGCCTCGCCGCGGATGCCCTCTTCGACGACCCGGTCGAACCGGTTGAAAACGCGCGGCAGGTCCTTCGCTGATATTCCCGAGCCGTTGTCGCTGATTCGGATCACGGCCTTCTCATCGTCTCCGTCGGCTTCGAGAAGGATGCGGCCCTTGCGATCCGTGTAGCTGATTGCATTGTTCAAGACATGTTCGATGGATTCGCGGATGCGGCGGACATCGCCGAACACGAACCCGGCCGTTCCCGATATCTCGGTCTCGAGTTTCTGCGCTTTTTCGTCGGCCCGAGGCCGAGCGGTTTCGACCGCTGTCCGGCATAGCCCCGCAAGATCGACCCGCTCGCGCTCGAGGGCGGCGGCGCGCGTGTCACCGGTGGTGAGATCGAGCACGTCGTTGATGAGCTTGGAAAGCCGCCCGACCGCCTCGAGCATTGCGTTTACATAATCGGTGGCCGTCGGGGAAAGCTTGCCCGCATAACCCGCGGCTAGCATTTCGGCGAACCCGCCGATCGAGGTCAGCGGAGTCCTCAGTTCGTAGCTCATGTTCGCGACGAAATCGGTTTTGATCCGGTCGGCGGCCTCCAGCGCGGCCGCGCGTTCACGGAGCGCGGCTTCGATGCGAGTGGAGTCCGTAATGTCGACCATCGTGAACAAGGCGTTCCCGTCCGGAAGAGGAACCGCCGCGAATGCGAAATGCCGCCCGTCCGTCATCGTGACGCGCCCGTTCGACGACTGCCGTTCGTTCGTCGTCTGGCGGACCATTTCGCGGATTTGCGCGGCGGCCGTCGGATTGACGAGCTTGCGCGCCATTGCCGGCACGAGCTCGTCGACCCGCGGGTGTTCGGTCAGCCATTCCTCATCGAGCTCCCAATCCTCGATGAATCGCCGGTTCCAAAGATAGAGGCGTCCGTCGCTCGCAAAGACGCTGATGGCTTCGAACAAATTGTCGAACGTGGCCGCACGAACGCGAAGCAAGGTATCGCGGGCAGAAGCAAGCCGCAGCTGTTCGGTCCGATCCTCCAGGAAGAGCCTCAAGCCGCCGTCGGGGAGCGGCTGGGCGACGACCCGCAGATGGTCGCCGTTCGGCAGCATCCATTCTTCTTCGATCACCTCGTCAGGACTGTTGAACCACGCGCGCCGCTCTTCCTTCCACACCGGGAAATCGCGGGTTTCGGGCAGTCGCTGATTGTCCCTCATCCGTTCGAGTACGCGATCGAATTCGGGCTGTTCGGATAGCCAATCCGAATCGAGCTGAGCCATCATCGCAAAGGGCCGGTTGAAGAAGCTCAGGCTGCGCTCCGCGTCGAATTGCGCGGTTCCCGCCGTCATTCGGTCGGCGAGCTCGCGCTGCGATTCGATATGCCGGGCGAGCTCGGCGCGGGAATCCTCGAGCTCCTGGATATCGATGGCAAAGCCGGCGACCGCCGACGTCGAGAGAGGAACGTCGACGATTCGCAACATCCGGCGTTCCGAATGGATGATTGCCGGCAGCATGCGCGATTGGACGGTCCCGCTTTCGAGCGCCTTCCGAGCCGATTCGGTCGGGTCGCCGGTGCTCGCATCGTCGATCAATTCCAAGCCACGCGCGATGACGTCGGCGGCGTCTCGGCCTTCGACGGCATCGACAAACGCGGTGTTCACAAGGCCGAGCTTGAGGTCGGGCCCCCGGTACCACATCGGGAACGGCGCGGCTTCGATCAGGTGCGTCAGGGAATCGAGCGCGCTTTCAGTCTGTTGCAACTTCAGCCCGAGGCGCGCGCGATCCTCTTCCCCGGCGCTCGTGTCGTAGAACCATAGAAGCAAAGTTCCGGGCGGTTCGGGCGGCGGAGCGGGCCCGCCCCGAACCTCGAACACGCGCTCCGAGCCATGGGTTCGCACCGCTCGAACGAGGCGCTGGGCCGATACTCGCGCGGCTGCGACGTCTCCGGCGAGCGCTTCCAGGTCGTCGCGATCGATGCCGCTATTCTTCGCCGCCAGCCCGTCGAGCCGAGCCGGACTGCCTGCAAGGCCGAGTTCGCGAAGCAGCCTGGGATCGACCTCGATCCGATTATCGGGACGAACCACCAACGGGCGCGCCGGCGAAGCTTCAAGAAGTGACGCGCTGGTCCGGGCTACGCTGAGCACCGCCTCGGCCATTCGGAACCTCCGCGCGGCCATGATCGCAATCGCGGCGGCGATCGCGACCCACAGGACCGCCAAGCCTGCGATGGCAATGCTCGTTCCCGTAAAGGCGCTCATGGCTGCACTGCGCCCATCCCCATCAGGCGTTCATAGGATGAAGCGTCCGGCAAAAGAAAGGGCGGGAAGCCGGAAGCTTCCCGCCCGATCGTTCAGCCCAGGCTGGAGCTTTAGAAGTGCACGCCCGCGCCGAAGCGGAAGTACCGTCCCAAAACGCCCGGGAAGTAGGTGACCGATCCACCGAAAGCCGGCACCGGGAACGGCGGCTTCACGTTGAAGACGTTGTCGATGTCTCCGAAGAAGCGGAACCGCCCGCCATCGACGTCGATCCGGAAGCCGGAGTTCACGTAGGTGAACGCTTTCAGCTTCTGATGTTCGCGGAAATCATCCGCTTCATCCACGCCCTGCGTAACCGAACCGGTGTAGTTCACGTTGGTGAACAGGGTCAGCGGCCCGTTCAGGTAATTAGCCGTCACCGTGAAGCTGTCTTTCGGATAGCCAAGCGTGCCGTCGTTGTTCGTCGCCGCCGCATCGCCGAACGCACGCGTCGTGAGTTCGAGCAGGTGCTGGTACGAACCGCTGAAGTCCAGCGAGCTCGAACGTCCGAGGAACGGCGTGTTCACCTTCCAGTCCAGCGCCGCGACGATGCCGCGATAACGCAGCTGGTCGGCGTTGAAGAAGCTCGTCTCCACGAACGTGACCTGGCTGCCGGCCGGCGCGGGTCCCGGCGGGTTGCGAGTGATGAGGTCGCAGAAGGGGTTGCTGGCCGGGTTCGGCGCGTCATAGCAAGCATTCAGGACCTGCGAAGCGCTGAAGGCAGAGATCGCGTTCTTCAGCTTCACGCTGATGTAGTCGACCGAGATGTTCAAGCGCGGGATGAAGCGCGGAGTCAGGACCGCGCCAAAGGAATAGGCATCCGATTTCTCGTTGGCGAGGTCCGGGTTGCCGCCCGTCGACTGCAGGAAGCTGGCGTCGTCGCTTCGCGAATTGAAGTTCGCCGGAATCCCCTCCGCCGCGCAATTCGCCTGACGCGTCGCCGGATCAGGCCCGTTGTTCAGCTGAGTCGCGTCACACGGATCGGTGGCGAAGCTGAAGAACGTGCTGGTTGGGATGAACGCCTCCTGGATGGACGGCGAACGGATGGCGTGCGTGAAGTTGCCGCGGAACGCGACGTCGCGCACCGGGGCATAACGTCCGCCGACCGTCCATGTCACATCGCCGCCGGCAACCGAATGCTTGACGTACCGCGCCGCAGCTTGCGCATCGAGGCGGTAGATTGCGGGGATGTCGTTCGACGGGCCGATGATGTCGGCATTCAACTCGCCGAAAATCTCGTTCGTGTGGAACTTGCCCTTGATCGGAATGATCGGAACGAACTGCGTCGGCGACGTAAGGTCGTTCGTCGGATCGCCGTCCCCGTTTTCGTCAACCAGAGGATCCGCGTCCGGCTGGTGGAAGACCGCACCCGGATCGTCGCTGACGCTCTCCGCACGATGCTCGACGCCAAACGCGACGCTCAAGTCTCCTCCCGGAAGCTTGAACAGCGGTCCGTTGATGTCGGCCGTTGCAACGAATTGCTTGTTCGTTGCGCGACGGTCGGCGTTGGAAAGAACGTAGTCGATTGCCGCCTGATCCGCCTGGCCCACGCCGAATGGGTTCAGCGGCGAGCACGTCGAGTTCAACGTCGGGAAAGGCGAATTCGCCAGACCTGCGAGGCAGGGCACACCGCCCGGATTGTCTGCCGTCACCGCGCCCAGCGCGTTGAAGAAGTTCTGGGTGTTGATGACCGTGAAGTGACCCTTGGACTTGGCGACGCCGCGGTTGAGGACCGCTTCCCAGTTCCACCGGCCGGCCAGCGCATCGAAATGCCCGTCGAGGCCGCCGACGATGCGATAGATGTCGTCCGTCGAGGTGGCCCGGCCGCTGGCGAAATCCGTGTTCGCGCGGTTCAGGTAGAAATAATCCTGAACGGTGGGGCATGGCCCAAACGAGGGCCCGAACGGGCAGTTTTGATCGCTGAGCGGGTTGCTGGCGATCGAGTCGATAATAATCTGGCGCTGGGCCGGCGTCAGGAATGGGTTGTTGACGCTGAGGGTCAGCGGACCGGCGGGATCACCCGGGTTGCCGAAGATGCCGGTATTGTACTCGGGCTGAGTCCTGAGGTTGGTGCCCTTCGTGTGCGAGTACCAGCCTTCCGCGAACAAGCGGATGTTGTCCGTGATGTCGAAATGGCCGATCAGGTTCGCGTTGTAGCGCTCGATGTCCGACAAGGCCTGGGACGTATCGCGGATGTAGTGGAAGCCGTTCCCGCCGCTCGCGAACAGGTCGAAATTGTCCACGCCACCAGGATTCACGCCGAAATCGTGCAGCACGAGGTTGCCCGAGTTATCGAAAATCAGGGGATTGCCGTTTGCGTCCGTCACCTCCGTAGTGAGGCCGGATCCAGGCGGGAATCCAAAGAGTTGTTCGATCTGGAGCGGACTGAGGCCAAAGCTTAGCCCGAACACGTTCGTGACGACTGGGACGCCGCCCGGAGTCACGGCATTGATGCTTGGTCCATCAGGATAGAGGCATTCGGTGAACTGGGAGCCCGGATTGCAAGTATCGTAGAACATTGCATTCCGAAGGACGCTCCGGTCGGTCCAGTTGAAACCGTGGCTGCGGTTGTATTCCGCCGAGATCGTGATGTTCGCCCGGCCGTCCAGCAGGTTCTTGCCCGCAAGCCCGCGGAGACGCCAGTTGTGCGCGTCGCCTTGCTGCGAAATGCCGTCCTGGGCATCGAGGTCGACGCCCTCATAATCCTTCTTGAGGACGACGTTGATCGTTCCCGCGATGGCGTCCGAGCCGTAGATCGGGGCACCGCCGATGGCGATCGTCTCGATGCGGTCGATGAGCTTGGTGTTGATGAGCCCGAGGTCGACCTGCTCGCCCGGCGAAGTCGGACCGAAGAGCGCCGCCGTGTTGGAGCTGATGAAGCGCCGGCCGTTGACGAGGACCAGCGTGCGCTGGCTGCCGAGGCCGAGGAAATTGACGAACGATTGGCCCGTACCGAAGGAGCCGCCCTGAGCGGCGCCGACCGGCGAGCTGCCCGGAATGCCGAACTGCGGAAGCTCGTTCAGAGCGTCTGCCGCGTTGACGAATCCGCGTTGCTCGATCGCCTGTGAATTGAGGACGGTCGATGGCTGGAGAGTATCGTAGTTCGGCTTCGCGATGCGCGATCCGGTCACGACGATGGCGCCGGCCGGCGGAGCGCCCGCTGTCGCCGGAGCATTGTCCCCCTGCGTGTCGACGCACTTCTGGTGCGCGGCAGGGTCGGTTATGGTCGAACAGTCGACAGCAGTGTTCTGCTGCTGAGCCTGCTGCTGCTGGCTTTCGGTCTGAGCGAATGCCGGAGACGTGAATGCCGCGCCCAGTGCGACGACGGATGCGGACAATGAAAATCGCGATGCAGAAATACGCATTTACGGGCCCCTCCAAATCTTTGGAATTTGCAACCCTTAACGCACGCGCGATTAGCCGCAAACAAATGGCACTGCTGTTTGTCGAAACCTTTGCCGACTGTCGCATTCATGCAACATTCCGGGCTCTAAAGAGGCGTTTGCACCCCGCTTTCGTGTCGTTCAGCGGACAAATCCGCGTGCAACGAGCCCCGAATCATCCGTTTCGTTGGGCCAATTGGCCGGGTGAAAAGGCCCCCAGCGGACCTTCCGCCACCTGAAAAATCCATGAACAAAGAAAGGATTGGCGGCCCGAGCGCAACGTTCGGGAACGGGCTCGACTGGCATTTGAGGACGGGGGGTTTTCGTGACGAGACAGACTTTGCTGGGCGCGACCGCGCTCCAGACCGGTGCGCTTATCTTCCTCGCTTCCGCTTCGCAGGCATCCGCCGCAGAGATCGCTGCAGCTGCACAGACGCCGCCAGCGGAAGAGACGACGACCAACTCGACTCAGCCGAGCCAGGTCATTCCCGTGACGCGGGCCAATAACCCACCGGCGTCGCCCGCAACCGCAAACGAGGCGATCGTCGTTACCGGGTCGCGCATCAGGCGTCCGAACCTGACGGCGACGATCCCGATCACCTCCCTCCAGGGCGAGCAATTCTTCCAGCGCGGCCAGACCAACATCGGTGACGCGCTGAATGACCTGCCCCAGCTGCGCAGCACCTTTGCTCAGCAGAACCCGGGCCTCGGCATCGGCATCGCCGGCCTCAACCTGCTCGACCTCCGCGGCCTCGGCACCGTCCGCACGCTGACTCTCGTCAACGGCCGCAGGCATGTGGCCGCCGACATCCTCAACAACGCCGTCTCGGTCGACGTGACGTCAATCCCGGCCGACCTCATCGACCGGGTCGATATCGTCACCGGAGCGCAATCGTCCGTGTACGGTTCGGACGCCATCGCGGGCGTCGTCAACTTCATCCTGAAGAAGGACTATGACGGCGTTCAGGTGCGCGCGCAGGGCGGGCAATCCCAGCACAGCTATGGGCAGAATTACTATGCCTCGATTCTTGCGGGGCACAATTTCGCGGACAACCGCGCGAACGTCACACTGCACGCCGAATATGCACGCCAGGACCGCATTTTCGCCTCGGACATCCCGTGGCTCCGCCAGAACGACGCTCTGGGCGTGGTCGACGTCGACCCGGCCGGCCTTTCCCACGGCAGCGACGGGTTCGCG
>JBKPOO010000036.1:0-23900 GCA_046733175.1 Pseudomonadota bacterium | reverse complement strand
CTCTTCGCGCGCTCGGCGCACGCGGAATCGTACATCCCGGCGGCGATTCGCTTCAGGTCGTGCTCGGCCCCATCGCCGACCAAGTGGTCGAGGAGATCCGGGCGGCACGATTGGCCGTGGAGCGAACCGCGCCCGACCTTGCGGCGGCGACCGTCAACGCACTTCAGGCGGCGACAATTCGTTCAATCGAGGTTCGCGGGAGCAGGCTATTGGTCGAGCTCGAAGACCCGTCGCGACTCACGGACGCCGAGCTCGACAAGCTGGGCATTCGCGGCTGGGTGCGTGTGGAGGGCGGCGTTCAGCTGATCATTGGGCCGGACGCCGATGCCATCGCCGGTACGATCATGGCGGGGGTGCGATAAGCGACGGAGATGCTCCAGCCTCAGGCCTGTGGCCGGATCGTAACCCTTACTCTCAACCCGGCGATCGATACCTCGCTCGAAGCCGAGGAAATGATCCATTCGGACAAGGTGCGCACGATTGGGGAGCGGATCGATCCGGGAGGCGGCGGGATTAATCTCGCGCGGGTGCTTGCCCGATTTGGCGCGCCGGTCCACGCGATCTTTCTCGCGGGAGGATCGACCGGCAGGCTTCTCGACCGGCTCGTTCAACGCGAAGGCGTAGAGCGGACATGCGTTCCCATCGCTGGCGAGACCCGTGTCAGCGTCACGGTTTATGAGCGATCGACAGGTCGAGAATATCGACTGGTTCCGGAAGGTCCCACGCTGTCGGAGCCGGAGTGGCGAGACTGCCTGAAGCGCGTCACGGACATCGATTGCGACTATTTCATTGCCAGTGGATCGCTGCCAGCAGGCGTACCGCGCGATTTTTATGCTCGCGTCAGCCAAGCGCTTGCCGAGCGCGCGGTCCGGTTCGTGCTTGATGCGTCGGGCGAGGAACTCAAGCAGACTTTGGGCACTTCTCGAATCTTCTTGCTCAAATCCAGCCGTTCCGAGCTCGAAAGCCTCGTCGGTAGCGCGTTGCGCGATGTTGAAGCAGTCCTCGACACGGCGTCTCAGATCGTTTCCTCCGGGAGCGCCGAAAACGTTGCGGTAAGCCTCGGTGCGGATGGGGCCATCCTGGCTACTCACGCCGGCGTTGAATATCTGCCCGCAATAAATATCGCGGCACGCAGCGCAGTTGGGGCCGGGGACAGCTTTCTCGCCGCCATGATCTACGCTTTTGCCTGCAACGCAGATCCTTCGACCTCCCTTCGTCTCGGCGTCGCCGCGGGAGCCGCTGCAACACTTTCGCCGGGCACCGATCTTTGCCATCCCTGGGATGTCACGCGCCTGGCGGCGCAGCTAAATAGAGTTGGCGATGCTTAATTTCGTGGGCGATCCGCAATGTCCGCATGGGTCGAAAGCGGACGGTCTACGGTGGCGTTCGTGGTAACCGGTGAGGGAAGCTCGGACCTGCGACGGTCATATGAGACAGAAGGCTTGGCGGATCCTGTAATGGCGGAGACGGAGGGATTCGAACCCTCGGTACGGGAATCCCCCGTACGGCGGTTTAGCAAACCGCTGGTTTCAGCCACTCACCCACGTCTCCGAGTGCGGCCCGGCAAAGGAGAGCGGGCTATATAAGCCGATTTCCAAGGCTTCAACCTGAACGGCTGCTATTTCGGGTCGAGCTCGATCCGCATGTCGAGCCGCATGGTTTCACCCGGCTCGAGCACGCGCAGGCCCAGCTCCTCCCACCTGGCTTCGGGTGCGTTGAGCGCGGCATTGGCGTGGGTGACCGGCTCGGCGACGAAGATGCCGCCTTCGCTTGGCGAATAAAGCTGGAAGAAACGCGCCTGTAGCGACGACAGGGTCACGTTGTACGGCCAGGCGGGGTCGGTCATCCTTGCTTCGCCGTTCCATCCGCCAAAGCCGTTGTCGAGGTTCTGGCCGCAGACCAGGCGCTCGCGAAGGTCGTACCGGCCGTCGGCCACGACTTCTTCGACCGGAAGCACGTTCTCGTCGATCGTCCAGGCATGAGTGACCACGGTATCGATCCGGGTTTCGGCTCCGCAATCGAAATACGGATGCTGGCCGAGACCGCATGGCATCGGCTCCGAGCTCAGGTTGCGGCAGGCGAGGCCGAGGGCGAGGCTGCGCTCGTCGAGTTCGACTTCCTGCTCGGCCTCATATTCCCACGGCCATTCGCCGGCAGGATGATGGAAGCTGAGGACGGCGCGCGTATCGCTCTGTTCCGTAACCTCCCAGGCGCCCAGCCAGCCCTGGCCGTGGAGCGGGCTCGCGTCGCCCGCCATGTTTGGCGCAAGGCGGACTTCGCGCCCCCGAAACGTGAAAGAGCCGCCGCGAATTCGGTTCACGTAAGGGACCAGCGGAAAGCTCGCGGCATCGAGAATTTTTTCGAGCGGGCCGTTGCATTTACGCAATATGCCGCGCCGCTCGCCCTCCCCGATCCACTCTAAGGCAGAAATACTCCCGCCAATCGAAGGACTTAGCGTGAGGCTAAGCGGTCCCGCGTCCAGCTGGACGGTCGCTCCGTTCGGCATTTTCCCTGACCCTTCGCTTTCCATTCGATTCACTCTCCCGAAATTTCTCTGGGGATAAACACCGCAACCTGGATTGCGCTCGGAATCGCGCCAAAGCTAATGAACGCCCCGGGGCCGGGGAGAGGTCACGAATGAGTAGAAGAGTCAAAGAGTTCATCGACCTGAGTGACCATGAATCGCTCGATGGGCTCATCGGCAGACTGATCGAGGTTCGCGACCAGCTGCCGAACGATTGCGAGGCCGAACTGAAGCTACGCGGGGACGACGTGTTCGGTCACCGAATCACCATCAGCTACTTCCGGCCGCAGACGGAGGAAGAGGCTGAATGCGAGCGGCGCTATGCCGAGGCGCAGAAAGAGGCCAAGCAGCAGGAGCTCGAGCGGCTCCAGCGGGAGCTGGGCATGGTCTGCTACCAGGCGCCCGGCAAGCGCGGGAAACTCCGAATCGTCGCTTAGATCAGGCGGGCCGGAAGCGCAGCGCCAGGCCGTTCATGCAATAGCGCAGCCCGGTCGGCTTCGGACCGTCCGGGAAGACATGGCCGAGGTGACCGCCGCATCGGTGGCAGAGCACCTCCGTGCGAACCATGCCCAAACTCCGGTCGCTGATCGTGACAACGGCGTTGGGCAAGACCTTCCAGAAACTCGGCCAGCCGGTCCCGCTCTCGAATTTCGTCGCTGAGCTGTACAATGGCAGCGCGCAGGCGGCGCAGAGGAACGTGCCCTTGCGATGCTCATTGAGCAGTGGACTCGTAAATGGCCGTTCCGTGCCGGCTTCGCGCAGGATGTGATAGCGCTCGGGGCCCAGGATATGCCGCCATTCGGCCGGTGTGTGATTGACGGCGAACCGGATGTTGGGGCTCGCCCTGCCCAGGCTTCCATAGAGCAGCAGGCCCGCCCCGCCCAAGCCAGCCAGTTCAAGAAATGTGCGTCTGTCGGTCATTGCGTTGCCCTGGCCGAAGCCCGGCCTCGATTCCAATGCCTAAACGTCATGATCGATCCTTGGTCCCCGCTCGCCCGAGTCCCAGAGAAGATATCAGCCACGGCATGGTCAGGCCCTGAACGAGAATTGAGAAAGCGACCACGACGAAAGCCGTGTGAATGATCGCGGCCCGCTCGGGCACCGTTTGAGGGATCGCTAGCGCAAGTGCGAGGGCCAGCGCTCCCCGCAGTCCGCCCCAAAACAAGGTGTGCTGGAAGCTTCCCGGCAGGCGCCAGCGGGACCCCTGGAACATCGCCGACACGGGATAGATCGACAAGGCGCGCCCGGCGATGACGAGCAGGATCGCGACCGCAGCCGAGCCCGTGCCGAGCGTCAGCAGCGGCCGATCCGCAACGTTCATCCCGATGAGGATGAAGACCATGCTGTTGGCGAGGAACGCGAAGAACTCCCACGCGGGGCGGACCCGGTCGCGGCCTTCGCTTGAGAGAAGGCGGTCTCCCAAGCCTCCGATCATGAGCCCGGCGCTGAGCGCGCTGATGATCCCGGACGCGTGAGCTTCCTCGGCGAGAAGAAAAGACCCGTAAGCCGCGAGGGTGGTCAGGGTGATTTCCACCAACGGATCGTCGGTCCGCCCGACGATCAGAAGGATGGTCCCGCTGACCGCGACGCCGATCGCGACTCCGCCCGCGAGCGTCCACGCCAGGGCCGGAATGATCGCTCCCGCGGCGGGCGAGGCTCCGAGAGCGACCCCCGATAGGACGGCGAATCCGATTGCGGCAGCGCCGTCATTCAACAGGCTTTCGGATTCGACGACCATCGACACTCGCGGCTCGCAGCCGATCTCGCGGAAAGCGGCGATGACGGAGACGGGATCGGTCGCGGCGATGAGGACGCCGAAGAGCGCTGCTCCGATCCAGCTCCAGCCCACGATCCAGTGCATGCCGCCGGCAACGGCTGCGCCCGCGATCCCCACTCCGAGGAAGGCAAGAGTCAGCGTCAGCACAAGCTCTGACCGGAAGCGTCGCCAATCGAGCTGCAACGCGGCTTCGAAGACCAGCGGCGGAAGCAAGACGTTGAAGATCAACTCGCGCGAAAGGGGGAGCTGAGGAGCGTTGGGCAGGAACGCTACGAGAAATCCCGCGATCAGCAGCCCGACGATGTAGGGCAAACCCAGCCGACGCGAAATCATCGCGATCAGGCATGCGACAAGCAGCAACAATCCGATGGGAGCGAGGGGCCAGTCGATCATCGGCACTGGCTAATCGATGGAAAGCAATCTCGACAGGAAAATCGCGGCGCTGAAACCCATTGCAGACGTCACAGGCCTGGCGCACGATGTTCGCCGTGGAGCGATCGATCCGCTGACGTTAAGGACAGTTGCGTGGCGAGCCTTGAACTGAAGGACGTACGGAAGTCGTTCGGTGAAACGCCGGTGCTGGACGATGTCGACCTCACCGTCGAGGCTCGGGAGTTCATCGCTTTCCTTGGGCCTTCGGGTTCGGGCAAGTCCACTCTGCTTCGGATCATCGCCGGGCTTGAAAGTGCCGACTCCGGCGAAGTGTGGCTGGAGGGCCGGCGCATCGACACTCTGCCTCCGGGCGAGCGTGGGGTCGCGATGGTGTTCCAGCACTATGCGCTCTACCCGCACATGAGCGTTCGCGAGAATATGGCCTTCGGTCTTCGCAACGCGAGCGTTCCGAAAGACGAGATCGAGCGCCGGATTGCCGATGCGGCCGAGGTGCTGGAAATCGGGCAATTGCTCGACCGCAAGCCCGGGCAGATGTCGGGCGGCCAGCGCCAGCGCGTGGCGATAGGCCGTGCCTTGGTCAAGGAGCCTAAGCTGTTCCTTTTGGACGAGCCTTTGTCCAACCTCGATGCGGCGCTTCGGCTGCGAACGCGTGTCGAGCTGGCGCAATTGAAGCAGCGCGTGGACGCGGCCGTGATCATGGTCACGCATGACCAGGCCGAGGCCATGACCTTGGCCGACCGGATCATCGTGATGAACGACCGCAGGATCCAGCAGGTCGGCCCGCCGATGGAGATCTACGCGCGCCCGGCCAACGTCTTCGTGGCTCAATTCGTGGGTTCTCCGGCAATGACGCTTGCGAACGCCGAGCTGGTCGGAGCCGGCGACCATGCCGCCTTTAAGCTAGGCGACGGCGCCCTGGTGGAAACCCGTGTTCGGCGCGACACCCTTCCGAAACAGGGCAATTTTCGACTTGGGATGCGTCCGGAAGCCGTCCGTGTCGGCGGCCGCGGCAAGAAGGGAGCGAACGCCAAGGTCGAACTTGTCGAGCGCCTCGGCGAACGGACTTTGGTCTACGCAAGGCTGGCCGACGGCCAAGCCATAACCGCCGAGGACGAAGGGAACAGCGGAGCGAAGATCGGGGACGAGGTCGCCCTCACCATCGACGGGGCAGCAGCGCATGTCTTCGACGAAGACGGCGCCGGCTACCATCGGAGCGACGCATGACGGGCGAGCGCGATTGGCGCGGACTGCTGTTCGTGGCGCCCTTCCTGCTTCTCTATTCGCTGATTCTTATCTTTCCGCTGCTCCGCGGCCTTTGGCTGAGCCTGAACCAGGTCGACCTGTTCGGTGACGGTCATTTCGTCGGCACGGGCAATTATTCGCGGCTTTTCCACGACCCGATCTTCGGCACGTCGCTGATCAATACCTTTGAAGTTGCGCTGATGATCGTGCCCGCGCTGACGGTGATCGCGCTGGCGCTCGCAATCGCCCTCAATCGTTCGAGCAAGAGCGCCGCGGTGTTCCGGGGCATTTTCTTTTCGTCGGCCGTGCTTTCGGTGACGATCGTTACGCTGATCTGGCGGTTCATGCTGGCGCCGGATGCGGGGTTTTTCGGCTTCGTCGCCAAAGCTTTCGGAGAGGATCCGTTGCCGTTTCTCAGCGACCAGCATCTCGTGCTGCCGGCATTGGCGATCACGACCGTCTGGTGGTCGGTCGGCTTTCCGATGCTCCTGTTCTTGGCTGGACTGCAACAGATTCCGGAAGACATGTACGAGGCTGCCGCGCTCGACAATGCGAGCCGCTGGACGACCTTCTCGCGGATCACCTTGCCTTCGCTCAGCCGGACGGTCGTCCTGGTCGTCATGCTTCAAACGGCGGCGCAACTGCAGCTCTTCGGCCAGTCCCAATTGCTGACCGCGGGCGGCCCAAGCGGCGCCTCGCGGACGGCGGTGTTGTTCCTGTTCGAAAGCGCGTTCGGCCGCTGGGAGCTGGGTTATGCGAGCGCGGCCGCGGAAGTCCTGTTCCTGATCATCCTTGCCGTGACGCTCACGCAATATTGGGCGACCGGACGAGCGACGGCGGCTCAAGGTGGCCGCTGACCGCCGCCGCGCGGGAGTGACTCCGCTCGGCTGGGCCGGGCTGCTGTCCGGCGCGGTCATCATGCTCGCACCTTTGATCTGGACGCTGCTGCTTTCGCTCAAGAACAATGCCGAGCTGGTCGGTCACAGCGAGGCTGCGCTCCACGGCCCCTACACGCTGCACAATTATGCGGCGATCTTCGGCAACAGCCTGACATTGCGGTGGCTGCTGAACAGCACGATCGTCGCGCTTGGAACGACGGCGGGAGTCCTCATCCTCGCGAGCCTTGCCGGCTACGGCTTCGCCCGGCTCAACTTTCCGCTGAAAAGGACCTTGTTCGTCATCGTGCTGCTGGGCCTTGCGGTGCCGAGCCAGGCGATCATCCTTCCGCAACACCAGCTGTTCGCCTGGCTGCATTTGCACAACAGCTATCCTGGATTGATCCTGCCGGGCCTTATCGCTCCGTTCGGCGTGTTCTTCATGACCACCTACATGCGCGGAATCCCGCAGGAGCTGGATGAAGCGGCGATGCTGGACGGCGCGTCGCGCTGGACGATCTTCTGGAAGATCATCCTGCCGTTGACGATCCCGGCGCAATCGACGCTCGCCGTTTTCACCTTCCTCGGCAGCTGGAACGATTATTGGTGGCCGCTGATCAGCGCCACGCGAAGCGACATGTACACGCTGACGGTCGGTCTTGCTGCGGCGCAGATGAACTACGCGCAAACCAGCGGGCTGGGCTATCTCATGGCTCAGGCGGTATTCGCGTCGATTCCGATCTTCATCGTCTACATCGTCTTCCAGAAGCAGATCGTCCGAGCGATGGCCGGGACTGCGGTGCGGTGAGAAAAATCGCGGCGACGCTGCTCGCTTTGGCTGTACTCGGCAGCTGTGCCCGCACGGACCATAAGACGCATCTCTACCTGCAGCGCTTTTTCGGCGAGTGCGGCGCCGAATATGGCGGCACCACGGACATCTCCAAGGCGGAGGGAGAATGCGGGATCATCACCGCGATGGTCGATCGCTTCAATGCCGAGAATCCGGATATCCATATCGACGTCAACGTCGTCGCGTGGCCGGGATATCCCCAGCTGACGGCGCAGGTCGCTGCGCGCGATCCGCCGGATTTGGTGACGATGCACGAAGGCGTCATCAGCGATTACGCGGCCAAGGGCCTGGTCGAGCCGGTCGAAGGCTATTTGCGGACGGCGTCGATATCCCCGAACGATTTCACGGAAGCCGCGCGCCAGGGCGTCACGATGTACGGGCACGTCTATGGATTACCGTGGGACACTCACGGCGGGCTGTTTCATGTCAACACGGCGTTGTTCGCCAAGGCCGGCCTTATGCGAGCGGGCAAGCCGATCTTGCCCAACTCCCCCGAGGAGCTGATCGTCCAGGCCCGCCAATTCGAGGAGCGAACCGGCAAGCCTTATCTCATCCAGAGCAACGTCGGTGATCCGGCGTTCGCTGCCCGAAATCTCTACACTTACATGATGGCGCGGGGAGCCGTGCTCTTTCCCGACGCTCGTCACATAAAGCTCAACACTCCGACTGGGATCGCGGTCGCGACCTTCTTCCGCCGGATCAACGCCGAGAAACTCGGAACGCTGAACATGGACACTCCGGGCGCTATTGCCGCTTTCGTCAGCGGCGAAGGGGGCATCTATCCGACGGGCACGTGGATGATCGGATCGTTCGAACAGGAAGCGACCACGCCGGGCCGGCCATTGTACAAAAGTTACCAGGTATTTCCCTATCCGCATCTGTGGGGCAGCCACGTTGAGTTCGTGAGCGGACATGCCTGGGTCGTACCCGCGCGCAAGCGCACTCCGGAGCAGCGTGAGGCGATCGCCCGCTTCTTTCGATTCATGGCCGCTCACAATTACGACTGGGCTCGGACCGGGCATATCCCGGCCTTCAAGTCGGTCCTCCAGGACCCGCGATTCCGGTCGCTGCCGCATCGCGAGGACATTGCTTCGCTGGCCGACATCGGCCGGCCGCTGCCGAGCTATGTGCAGCGGCAGAACGCGATCGAAGGCATCGTCGGGGAGGAGGCGGTAGCCGCCTTTACCGGACAGAAGACCATCCCGCAGGCGCTTGCCCAGGCCGAGCGGCGGGTCAACGACCTACTTTCGCAGGTCGACTGAAGCGCCGGAAGTTACTCATTAATCTCGATCAGTGTTGCTCGATTGCGGCTTGTATCTTTCAGGAGGCACGTCATAAAACCGTCATAAGTCACGGATTTTGGCTGTTGTCGCAAAGAGGGGGCTCATATGCGGCGTGTACATCTGCTCGGATCGACCACCGCTCTCGTTTCCATCGCCGCTTTCGCCTCGCCCGCTGCGGCGCAGACACAACCGGCATCTCCGCCCGATGCTTCCGCAACCGCGCAGCAAAGTCCGGCACAGCCCGCGCAAAATGCCGACGCGCCGCAGAATCCGGCCGCGGCCGGCGGCACCGGCGATGAGAATGCGATCGTCGTCACCGGCCTCAGGCGCTCGCTGCAGTCCGCGCGCAACGTCAAGCGCAACAGCGACCAGATCGTCGACGCGATCGTAGCGTCGGACATCGGCAAGCTGCCGGATATTGCCGTGTCCGATACGGCTGCGCGCATTCCAGGCGTTCAGGTCACGCGTGAGCGCGGCGAGGCGGACCGGGTCCTCCTTCGCGGCCTCGACCGCAGCTACTATACGACGACCTACAACAGCCGTGAGATCTTTACGGCGGAAACGCGCTCGGTGGCGCTGCAGGACTTTCCGTCGGGCGCTATCGCCGCGCTCGAGGCGTTCAAGACCTCGACCGCTAACCTGATCGAGCCGGGCATCGCGGGCCTCGTCAACGTCCGCTCACGCCGGCCCTTCGACTTCAAGGGCTTCGAGCTCAACGGATCCTTCTGGGAGCTTCACCCGCGCCAGTCGCGCGACTGGAACCCCAACGGCAACGCGATGATCACGGACCGGTGGCAGGTCGGGCATGGCGAAATGGGCGCGCTGCTCAACTTCTCCTACACCAGCCTGCACTATCTGGATTCGATCATCTCGAACGCCGATTTCGTCGCACCGGGGCTCGGGCCGTTGCCCGATCGCACGCCCGATTGGCCCTTTATCGAATATGACGAAGCGCTTCGCATTCGGCCGTCGGTCAACGGCGCGGTCCAGTGGCGCCCGAGCCCTGACCTTGAATTCTATGTTGAAGGCTTGTGGCAAGGTTTCCGGCATCACATCCAGGACCGCCATTTCGAGCAGCCGCTTTGGGGTGGGCAGACCTATACGAACATCGTCCTCCGGCCGGGCACCAACCTCGTTGAAAGCGGCACGGTCTTCAACGCGCGGCGCGGCGAAGGCTGGCAGGGCGGAACGCACAATCAGACCAATACCTATCAGTTCGCGGCCGGCGGCCGTTACGACGCGGGTCCGTTGCGGATCACCGGGGATGTCGCTCGGACCAAGAGTACGTTCACTGGCCACACGGAGAGCGTGGATTATCGGCTCTGCCAGAGCGTCGGCGCTGACACCGACCCGTTCAACTGCGGACAGACCGTCAATTTCGTAATCGGCGCGCCGGGCGACATTCCAAGTTTCGAGATCGTCGGCTTCGATCCGAGCGATCCGAACAATTACGCCTTCCGCGGACTGTTTGAAGAAAAGCAGCAGGCTAAGGGCGACGATTGGCAGGGCCGGCTCGACTTCGAATGGCAGACCGGAATCACCGGTATTCCGAAGGTGCAGTGGGGCGTGCGCTACGTCGATCGCGACGCGAGCCGGGTCTACGGTCGCTGCTACAGCCGCGACAACAACCCGCCGGAGCGGTGTCGTGCGGCCGGCTTCCCCGATGTCTCCGGAGCGCCGCTCAGCGCCGTACCTCTTGATTACCAATTGTTCGACCCGGGTTTCCGCGGGGCGGACATCAAGCCATTCCCGCTCACCTGGCTGGCGCCGACTTATTCGAGCATCCAGGATAATCTCGAAGCGTTGCGCGCATTCGTCGGGATGCCTGCCGACGGGCCTGCGTTCGATCCGCTGCAGAGCTTCAAAGCGGGCGAGAAGAGCCTCGCCGGTTACGCGCAGGTCAATTACGAATTCGGTCCGGTCGACGGCCAAATCGGCGTTCGCGCGGTGCATACCGACCGCAATATCCAGGGCACCGAGCGCCTCCCGACCGGCGTTCCTGGGGTGTTCGATTTCGAGCCCGTCGATTTGAGCCAAAAGAAGACCGTGTTCCTCCCGAACTTGAATGCCCGGGCGCATCTCACCGACAATCTGCAGATGAGACTGGCGGTCAGTCGCACGCGCACCCGGCCGCAGTTCAACGACCTCAATCCGTCGATAGCCCTGGGACAAACCCCGGTTGGCTGTCTGCCAACCCAGTCAGGCTGCGTCATCAACGCCAGCGGCGGCAACCCGACGCTCAAGGACCTCACGTCCACGAACTGGGATTCGAGCCTCGAGTGGTATTTCTCGCGGACGGGCTACGCGTCGGTTGCGGCCTTCCATCACCAGCTCAAAGGCTTTGTGACGCCTTCGTCCTTCGTCTTCCCGGAGACCGGACCGGGAGGCTTCCCGATCCTCGTCAACGCTCCGATCAACTCCGGCAAGGGCCACGTCAGCGGCTTCGAAGGACAGGTCAACACCTTCTTCGACGTCCTGGGCGGCCCCGACTGGCTCAAATATTTCGGCGTCCAGGCGAACGTGACCTACGTCAGCGCGCGAGCCAAATATCCCAATTTCCGCGACCAGGACGACATGATTTCGCGGCCGCTGCTGTTCGTGTCGAAATGGACCTACAACGTTATCGGCATGTTCGAGCGGGGTCCGGCCTCGGTGCGCCTGGCCTACAACAAGCGCAGCCCCTACTGGGAGGATTATTCCGAACGGAACGACTTCTCGACCGGCTTCCAGAATTACGTGATCCGCCACAAATTCCATGAGCCCGGTCGGCTCGACCTTTCGGCGAGCTACACGTTCATGGATCGATTCACCCTCTTCGGCGACTGGACGAACATCCTGTCGAAACCGCAGAAGCTGGATCTCATCAGGATCGAGCCTTCGGGCGCGCGATTCGATCCGAATGCGCCTCAGGTCGAGTTCCCGCTCAGGGCCCGCTACACGGAGCGCATTCTCTCGCTGGGCGTCCGCTTCCGGTTCGGCACCTAGATACTGCGCCGGCCTTGACGCTTGCCTGCGCCGCTAGCGCGTGCAGGATGGCGGCATGACCGATAACGCGTGGCGGATGGCGGCATGACCGATAGCGCGATCCGCAAGGTGGTGGTGGTAGGCGGTGGAACTGCCGGCTGGATGGCCGCCGCCGCCTTGTCCACCTTGCTGCCCGCCGGCTCGATCGAAGTTGTGCTTGTCGAGTCGGACGAGATCGGAACGGTCGGGGTCGGCGAAGCGACTATCCCTCCGCTCATGACCTTCAATGACTTGCTGGGCATCAACGAGGACGAGTTCGTCGCCGCAACGCAAGGAACGTTCAAGCTCGGCATCGAGTTCGTCGACTGGGGCGCGGTCGGGGAGAGGTATTTTCACCCGTTCGGGTCGCACGGGGCGGACTTCAACGGTCTCCATTTTCACCACCTTTACCTTCGCGAATCGAAGCGCCGCGCATTACCCGACATCCGCGAGTGGTCGATGAGCGGCGTCGCCGCCGAACTGGGGCGCTTCGCACGTCCGGGGCCCGACGCGCGTCTGCCGCTGTCCCAGCTTGTCTACGCGTTCCATTTCGATGCCGGTCTCTATGCCCGTTTCCTGCGCGCCCACGCGGAGCGTAAGGGCGTCGCACGTGTGGAGGGCAAGATCGTCGACGTGACGCTCGACGGGGACAGCGGCCATGTGCGCAGTGTGACGCTCGCAAGCGGCAATACGATTGATGGGGATCTGTTCATCGACTGCTCGGGCTTCCGCGGACTGCTGATCGAAGAGAAACTCGGAACGGGATATGAGGAATGGACGCGTTGGCTGCCGTGCGATCGGGCGGTTGCCGTTCCCTGCGCGCTGCCGGGGCCACCCGATCCCTTTACGCGTTCAACCGCCCGCTCGGCTGGTTGGCAGTGGCGCATTCCGCTCCAGCACCGGATGGGCAACGGCCTGGTTTATTCGAGCGCCCATCTCGACGGCGAAGGCGCGGAGGCGCTGCTGCTCGCCAACCTCGAAGGCGAGCCGCTGGTTCAGCCGCGGCACCTGGCCTTCACAGCAGGCCGCCGCCGGCTTGCCTGGAATGCCAACGTGGTCTCGCTCGGCCTCTCCGGCGGATTCATCGAACCGCTCGAATCCACCAGCATCCACCTCGTTCAGAGCGGCATCGTGAAACTGCTCGCGTTGTTCCCTGACCGTAACTTTGGCCCGCCCGAGCGCGACGAGTACAATCGCCAGATGCAGGACGTGTTCGAAGACGTCCGCGACTTCATCATCCTCCATTACAAAGCGACACGGCGCGACGATTCCGACTTCTGGAATTACTGCCGGACGATGGATATCCCCGACAAGCTCGCGACGAAGCTCGACCTCTGGCGCTCAAAAGGCCGTCTGTTTCGAGACGGCCAGGAATTGTTCGGAGCGCCCAGCTGGGTTGCCGTCCTTCTCGGACAGGGAGTCGTTCCCGAAGATCAGGATCCGAGGATCGCAGCCATCGATCCGGCCGTGGCCGCCGACGCTCTTGAGAAGATGCATATCAGCTACCGGAAAATGGCCGAGCAGATGCCCGCGCATGCGGACTTCATCGCTCAGGCTTGCGCCGCAGAAAAAGTCGCCAGCTGACGAGTTAGCCGCGTTAGTTCGCGCCTTGCGGGCGAACGCTCGGAGCGATTTGCGGCTTGCCGTCCTTCCAGAAGATCGGGGCGATGTAGAGATAGCGCTTGTCGTTCGCTTTGCGGCAGCCGCTCGTCGCCGCCCAGGCATGGAAGCTCATGAAAGTGCGATTGCCGACGCGGAAGATGCTCTGATGACCGGGGCCGCTCAAACAGCCGGCCTCGCGCTCGTTGAAGCTGTGCAGGATCGGATTGTCGGACGATTTCTTGCAGGGACCGAGAGGTCCGGAACAATTGGCATAACCCATGCCGTAGGGTGAAAGATTCTGGTCCTCGTTCCAGCCGAAATAAGCCGCTGAGAAAAGCAGTTGGTAGCCCGTCGGAGCGCGCACCATCGTCGGCGCTTCGACCAGGCGCTGCTCCCAGCTCTTGTCATCGTGGATCAGCTCGACGGGCGTGCCGATCACCGAAAGGCCGTCCGGCGCCAGCGCCTGGCCCCAGATGGCGGTGTGCTTCCCGATCCGGTTTCCGTCATTCTTGAAATAGAGATAGAGTTTCCCATCCGCGTCGCGAAATGGATCGGCGTCGATGCTTCCGCCGAGATCGGTCTGGCAGACGATCGGGTCGCTACGCCCATCGACGAACGGTCCAAGCGGGTCGGCCGCTTCGGCAACGCCAATGCACTGCGACTCCTTTCGCCTGTCGCTCGCGGTGTAATAGAGCAAATAGCGATCGCCGAGCTGCAGCACCTCCGGCGCCCAGGTGAAGCCGGGCTTCGCCCAGGAACCGAGCTTGGGAAGAGCGTCCAGCTTCTTACCCGATGAATCCGTCGCGAACGCCCAGTGGACGAGGTCGCGCGATATTGCGACGGGAACATTCGGCCCATTGTTGGTCGCGTAAGAGATGAATTGCGGCCCGTGGGCAAGCACGAAGGCATCGGGGAAATCTTCGTCGAACACGGGCACGAACGATGGGCCCGCCGCGGCGATCGAGATGAGTGCGGTTGCCGCCGCGAGGATTGGTTTGAAGATCGCGCGCAAAGCCACTGGCGCCTCCCTTGTGGACCGACTGAGCCTAGGCGCTTCCGCAACGCCATGCACGGCCTTATGGTGCCGGCCGTGCGTGCGTTTCTCGCTTTGTCGCTGGCTGCGCTTGCCCTGGTCGGATGCACAACCATCCCGCAGCCGCAACTGGCGACGTACCAAAATCCCGTACTCGATGCGGACTTTCCCGACCCGGCGGTCCTCCGCGCTCCGGACGGTTTCTATTATGCCTATGCCACGCAAACCCAGCGTCAGGGCAAGTGGACCAACATCCAGGCCGCTCGGTCGCGCGATCTCGTACACTGGGACTATCTCGGCGACGCGCTTCCGGCGAAGCCTGGGTGGGCCTCGGCGACGCAGGACTTCTGGGCCCCGCATGTGGTCCGCGACGGCGCTCGCTACATCATGTATTTCTCGGCGAAGCCGAACACTTCGGACGAGCGGCATGGACTGTGCCTGGGTGTCGCTACGGCCGGGGCCCCGCTCGGCCCCTTCGTCGACCTCGGCCATCCGCTGAAATGCGGCGAGGGTTTCGTCAACATCGACCCAATGGCGTACGATGATCCCGCGACGGGCAAGCACCTGCTCTATTGGGGCTCGGGTTTCCAGCCGATCAAGGTGCAGGAACTCGCGGCCGACCGGATATCATTCGCGGCTGGAAGTTCATCCAAGGACTTGGTTTGGCCGAACCCGGTCAAGGACGCTTTCCCCGTCCTCGTCGAGGGCAGCTGGGTGATCCGCCACGGCGGCTATTATTACGTCTTCTATTCGGGCGACAATTGCTGCGGGCCGAAGGCCAATTACGCTGTGATGGTCGCACGGTCCCGGAGCGCGACCGGCCCCTTCGAAACGCTCGAACAGGCCACCGGCAAAGCGCACAGCATCGTCCTCGAGAAGCGTGGCTATTGGATTGCGCCGGGGCACAATTCCATCGTGACGGACGCGGCCGGTACCGACTGGATCGTCTATCATGCCGTCGATGCCCGCCGGCCGCGCGAGAAAGCCTCGGACGACCTCAACACCCGAAGAATCCTGCTCATTGACCGCATTCTATGGAAAGACGGCTGGCCGGTCATTTCCGGTCCGACGGATCAGCCCGGCGCAGCGCCGATGGTGGGCCATCCGCACTAAAATTATCGGCCCGGCGGACCGACGTCGACGCGGATAATCGTTCCCTTGATGAATGCGGGGACAGCGGCGGCGAGGTCCTGGGGCGTGATCGTTTCGAGCATCCGCCGCAGCTGCTCGTGGGATCTGAGGCCACCACTTTCGACGAATTGGCGAGCCAGTTTCGCGGTCAGCTCCTCGTTGCTCTGGGCAGCGCTGGTATCGCGGCCGAGCAGGTGGTTTTTCGCCGCGGCAACTTCCTCCGCGCTCGGCGGCCGGCTCGCCAACCGCGCAAGCTGAGACCGTAGCTCCGCCTCCATCGCATCGGCCTTGTCCGGATCCACCCCGGCCGAAATCGTCGCCCAGCTGCGCGTGCCATCGGTCCGGAGCAGGCTGTAGATATGATAGACGATGCCCTTGTCGCGGATCGCTGAATTGCCGAGCCGCCCGGAATAATCGTGGGTCAACACATAGAGCAGCATGCGCCAGACGAACGCATCGCGCGTGCCGGGCCGCGGACCCTCGACGACATAGCCGAGTCCGCCCTGCGCCAGGGGCCTGGGAATCGTCTCGCGAACCAGTTTGGGGCGGCCGGAATTGGCGGTCGTGGCTGCGGTGAGTTTGCCTGGCGTAACCCGGTCGAACTGCCTCTCCAGGATCGTGAAGGCTTGCTCCGGCTCGACCTTGCCGCTGACGATCACCGCGAGCGGCGCCGGGGGCGTCGTCTTTCGACCCATCTGAGACAGGATCAGCTGTTGCAGGCGGCCTGCCGGGTCCTCGCTTGCCGGTTCCGGTGGCCTCGGACGGGTCGCAACGCCAGCTTCGGTAACGAGCGCGGCGAGATTCTTCGCAGGTCCGCTGCGGACGACCGCGTCGAGCCCGGGCAGTTCATCGGGGTGGGCGCCACCGTCGATCGGCGCCGACAGCAGCAACTCCACGGTCGCGGTGTCCGAGAGCGGGCTCTGTTGGACGATCGCCGGGAGGCCGCCTGAGAGATGCCGGAGCTGAGGCTGTCCGGCTGGCACTGCGGCCGGCCTGGTTCCTGGCCGATCGCCGGCAGGCCGCGGGTCGCCGGCTGCGCCGCGCGCTGCGCTGGGCTCGCCTGGCTTCATCCAGCCCACGGTCACTTTCGCCGGCACCAGATAGGCTCGCGCGACTCGCTGCACATCTGCGGAGCTCACCGCCTCGATCAGCCTGGGCATTTGGAGCAGCGTGTCCAGCGCCCCAAGGCCCTCGAAAAAGGCGAGCTGGTGAGCGGCGTCTTCAGTCGTCTGCACATCGTCGGCGGCGGCGCGGGTCACCGCTGCCTTGGCGGCGGCAAGCCGTGGCCCCGCGGTCGTTCGATCGCGCAGGACTGCGACCCGGTTCGAAATTCGTCTTTCCAGCCCCGCCGGATCGTCCTTGGCAGCGATCGACCCGGTGATGGTGAACAGGAACGGATCGCGGGTCGGCGGAAGCCAGGTCGCGATGTCGTCAGCCGCTCCGAACAAAAGCGATCCGCGAGCCGCTTTTGTCGCCGACCAATCGTCCTGGCGGAGGTTCAGCCCCGAGCCGCCGGACAGGATTTCCTGCAGGACGAGGAAAGCGGGGAAGTCGGGGCTGGAGGCTGCTGGGGCGGGGAAGGCGAGCTCGAAATATTGACGCTCAACCGGGCCGCTTAGGACGGTCCGTCGCTCACCACGCTGGGGCAGCTCGGTCGTGAAGGTCGGCGTCGCGACCGGCCTCGCGGGAACGTCGGCAAAGTCCCTTGCGACCAGTGCCATTACCTCAGTCGCGACGAAATCTCCCACGATGGCCAGCACCGCATTTCCTGGCGCGTAATGGCTCGCGTAATAGACTCGCGCGTCCTCTGCCGTCAGGCGCTCGACATCGCTGACGTAACCGGCCATCGGGCTGCCGTAGGGGTGCGCCTGGATCGCGGTCCTCGTGACGGCCTCGGCAAGAACCGACGCAGGGTCGTTCTCGTAGCTGTGAAGCTCGGTGATCACCGCGCCCTTCTCGGCCTCGATCGATGCCGGATCGATCACGACCCGTGCCATCCGGTCCGCCTCGATCCGGAGCAACAGGTCGAGCCCGTCCTTCGGCATGGTCGCAAAATAGGTCGTCTGGTCCATGGCGGTGTAGCCGTGCCATTCGCCGCCCGAATCGTAGATCATGTCAGTGGCGCGAGCGGTCGGAAAATGCTCGCTTCCGCGAAAGGCGAGATGCTCCAAAAAGTGTGCAAGCCCAGTCTTGCCGGTCGTCTCGGCCGCGGAGCCGCTCTTGTAGAGCATCTGCACGCTGACCAGAGGGAAACTGTGATCCTCGAGCATGATGACCGTCAGACCGTTGGGCAAATGGCTGACGGAGGCGCGCTTCAAGTCCAGCTCGGCCGATGCCGGCGCCGCAACCGTCAGAAAAGCAACAGCAAGGATGGCGCACACCGCTCTCATTACGGCAGTGCTATGATGTCCTCTCCGCGCGCGCTAGTCTGATGCGATGGCGCCGGGGCACGTCCTTCACCGATCCACGCGCGAGCAGCTGCCCGTCGCGGCCCGGGGCGAAGGCATTTTCCTGATCGGAGCGGACGGCCGGCGCTACGTTGATGCGTGCGGCGGGGCCGCCGTATCGTGCATCGGCCATGGCCACCCGGCCGTCGCTTCCGCAATCGCCGAGCAGGCAGCGCGCCTCGAGTTCGTCCACACCGGCTTTTTCACGAGCGACGCGGCCGAAGAGCTGGCGGCGCTGATCGTGGAAATGTCGCCAGGCGCGCTCGACCGGGTCTGGTACACGAGCAGCGGGTCCGAGGCCGTGGAGGGCGCGCTCAAGCTCGCCCGGCAATATCATCTCGAGCGGGGCGACACCGGGCGCAGCCGAGTCATTGCGCGGCGGCTCAGCTATCACGGCAATACGCTCGGCGCGCTCGCTGCCGGCGGAAGCCTGTGGCGGCGAGCGCCCTACGATCCGCTGCTTATCGACGTATCGCTGGTCGATCCCTGCTTCGAGTATCGGTTCGCCGAGCCCGGCGAGAGTGTGGAAGCTTATGGCATTCGCGCCGCCGACGCGCTGGAGAACGAGCTCGTGCGCCTTGGGCCGGAGACGGTCATCGCGTTCCTCGCCGAAACGGTCGTTGGAGCGACGACGGGCGCCGTACCGCCCGTCCCCGGATATTTGCGGCGCGTGCGCGAGATCTGCGACCGGCATGGAGTCCTGCTGATCCTCGATGAGGTCATGTGCGGGTCCGGCCGGACCGGCACCTTCCTGTCCTGCGAGCAGGACGGCGTCGTTCCCGACATCGCGACCTTGGGGAAAGGCCTTGGCGGCGGCTACCAGCCGATCGGCGCGGTCGTCTGCACGAACCAGGTCTATGACACGATCGCCAAAGGGTCGGGCGCGCTGATGCACGGACAAACCTACAACGCGCATCCCGTAGGCTGTGCTGCGGCATTGGCGGTGCAGAAGGTCATTGAGGGCGAGGGGCTTCTCGGGCGTGTGTCCGTGGCAGGCGAACGGCTGCGATCGTTGCTGGGTGAGCGATTCGGCCAGCACGCGAATGTCGGCGACGTCAGGGGCAGGGGTTTGCTTCAGGCAATCGAGCTGGTCGCGGACCGCGAAACCAAGACGCCTTTCGATCCCGCGCTGCGGCTCCACGAACGCGCCAAGTGGGACGCCTTCGAGCGGGGGCTCTTGATCTATCCCGGCGGCGGCACAGCCGATGGCCGGTCGGGCGACCACATCCTGCTCGCGCCGCCCTACAACGTCACGGACCAGGAGCTCGAAATGATCGTCGACCTCCTCGCCGTCACGCTCGATGCGGTGCTTCCGTCATGAGCCGCGATCCGCGCTACGACATTCTCTTCGAGCCGGTCCGGATCGGCCCCGTGACCGCACGCAACCGCTTCTACCAGGTGCCGCATTGCACCGGCATCGGCTGGACCCAGCCGGAGACGCTCGCGCGGCTGCGCGGGATCAAGGCCGAAGGCGGATGGGCGGTGGTCGCGACGGAGGAAACCGAAATCCACCCGAGCGCCGACTGCGAGCCGTTCCACGAAGGGCGCCTATGGGACGACCGCGACATTCCGGCGATGGCCCTGATGGCCGACGCGGTGCACGAATATGGTGCGCTCGCCGCAATCGAGATCATGCACCACGGCGGATCGGTCGCGAACTGGGGCACGCGGCTCGCCCCGATGGCGCCCTCGCATCGTCCGATCATCTACAATTATCCGGTGCAGGCGCGCGCGATGGACAAGCAGGACATCCGCGACCTCCGCCAGTGGCATCGCGATGCCGCGATCCGGTCGAAGCAGGCCGGATTCGACATCGTTTACGTCTATGCGACTCACGATCTCTCCATCGCCCAGCAATTCCTCCAACGCCGCAAGAACGACCGCACCGACGAATATGGCGGAAGCCTCGAGAACCGGGCGCGCCTGTTGCGCGAGCTGATCGAGGACACGAAGGACGCCGTCGGCGACACATGCGCGGTGGCCGTCCGCTTCTCCGCCGACGAGCTCATCGGCGATGCTGGCCTGTGCCACGATGGCGAGGCCCGTGATGTCGTCGAAATGCTTGCCGAGCTTCCGGACCTGTGGGACGTCAACATCTCCAACTGGCCCAACGACAGCCAGACGTCGCGCTTCGCCAAGGAAGGCTTCCAGGAGGAATATACGCGCTTCGTCAAACAGGTGACGAGCAAGCCCGTCGTCGGTGTCGGCCGCTTCACTTCGCCCGACACGATGGTGTCGCAGGTGAAGCGCGGGATCATGGATTTCATCGGCGCGGCGCGGCCCTCGATCGCCGATCCGTTCCTTCCGAAGAAGATCGAAGAGGGCCGGATCGACGAGATCCGGGAATGCATCGGCTGCAACATGTGCGTGTCGAGCGATTACACCTCGACCAACCTGCGCTGCACGCAGAATCCGACGATGGGGGAGGAGTGGCGCCGGGGCTGGCATCCAGAGATCATCCCGGCGAAGAAATCCGACGGCTCGGTCCTGGTCGTTGGAGCGGGGCCCGCGGGGCTCGAGGCCGCGCTTTCGGCGGCTCGGCGCGGTTACGAGGTGCATCTTGCCGAGGCGGGTGACGAGTTGGGCGGCCGCGTGACCCGCGAAAGCCGTCTTCCCGGTCTCTCCGAATGGGCGCGCGTGCGCGATTGGCGGGTGACGCAGCTGGAGCGAATGGCCAACGTGTCCATCTACCGCGGCAGCGCGATCGAGGCGGAGCATGTGCTGGAGTTCGGAGCGCGCCATGTCGCGATTGCGACCGGCTCCGCCTGGCGTCGCGACGGCGTCGGGCGCGACAGCGGCTTCGCGCTTGAGGGACTGGACGGCGCCCCCATTTACACGCCGGACGATCTGACGAGCGGCCGCGTCCCAAACGAAGGACCAGTCATCATCTGGGACGACGACCATTATTATATGGGCGGGGTGCTGGCCGAGCTGTGCCGCTCGAAGGGGCTGGAAGTCGCGCTGGTCACGCCCGCCGCAATGGTCTCGGCCTGGACCGTCAACACGCTCGAAGCCATGCCCATCGCCAAGCGCATCGCGAAGCTTGGGATCGAGGTCATCCCCTACGCGAGCCTGCGCGGCTTCCACGATGGAGCGGTGCAGCTCGCCAGCCTGTTGACCGGAGCCCAGACCGAACGCCCCGCGGGCGCACTTGTCACGGTCACTGCCCGCTTGCCGGACGATGGACTCCATGAAGATCTGAGCGATCATTGGCAGGAGGCTGGGATCGCTTCCATCACCCGCATCGGGGACTGTCTGGCCCCGAGCACGATCCAGCAGGCGGTTTATACCGGCCATAAATGGGCGCGGGAGCTTGACGAGCCGCCCGAGCTTCTGATCCCCCGCGAGCTTCCGATGATCGAATCCGGACGACTGAAAGCGATGCCATGACCGACCAGCTGACCAACCTGCCGCGCGTGACCTATTCGAACATGGGCGAGGACTTTTCGGGTGTGCACGCGCATCTCGACGAAGCCATTCCCGATGCGGAGGCACGGCTGCTTGGTAAAACCCGTCCAGCCTTCATCGGTGGGCGTGACCGGGATGAAGGGCAGGCCGATACGGCATTGAGCCCGATCGACCGCGACATCGTCCTTGGCGAATTCCCGCAGGCCAGTGCTTCGCTCGTCGACGAGGCGGTGGAGGCCGCGCGCGCGGCATTCCCGGCCTGGCGCGACTTGGGTTGGCCCAAGCGGGTCGAAATCCTCCGCGCCGGCGCCGACGTGCTCGAGGAGCGCAAATGGGACGTGTCGATCGCCTGCCTGGTCGAGGTGGGTAAATCGCGGCTCGAGGCCGTCGGCGAAGTCGAGGAAGCGATCGACCTCATCCGCTATTATTGCGCGGAAATGGAGCGTACCGACGGTTACCGCGAAGCGCGGCCCGGTGCGTCTTCCGCCGAACATTGCAGCGTCGTGCTTCGTCCCTACGGCGTATTTGGCGTGATCGCGCCCTTCAACTTTCCCGTCGCTTTGGCCGTCGGGATGATGTCGGCGGCGCTCGTCGCGGGAAACACGGTCGTATTCAAACCGAGCGATGCGGCGGGGCTGACCGGGCGGCTTGTGGTCGAGGCTTTAGTCGCTGGCGGACTTCCCGACGGGGTGCTCAACCTCGTCTTCGGCGCGTCGGAGACGGGCCAGGCCCTGGCGAACCACCCGCGGATCGACGGCTTCGCCTTCACGGGATCAAACGCGGTCGCAATGCCCATCCTCCGCCACGCCGCGTCGTCGACGGCGATGCGGCCGGTGCTTTGCGAGATGGGCGGCAAGAATCCGGCGTTCGTCACGGCGAGCGCTGAACTCGCGGTCGCTGCGTCCGGCGTCGCGCGCTCCGCCTTCGGCCTGTCGGGCCAGAAATGCAGCGCTTCCTCGAAAGTCTATGTCGAACGCGGGCTGGCCGATCGGTTCGTCGAGACCCTCGTCGAAACGAGCAACAAATTCGTCGTCGGGGATCCTCGGCGGCAGGACGTATTCATGGGTCCGGTCATCGACCAGGAAGCGGCGGACCGGTTCGCCAAAGCGTCGACCGACGCTGCATCGGCAGGCAAGGTCGTGATGGGTGGCGAGCGGCTGTCCGGCGGCCTGTTCGATCACGGACCTTATGTTGCGCCGACCATCGTTGCCGGACTGTCGAACGATCACAGGATCAACCGCGACGAGCTCTTCCTGCCGTTTGTCAGCGTCCTGACGTTCGACAGTCTCGACGACGCCATCGCGGACGCCAACCGCGGCGATTTCGGCCTCACCGCCGGCATCTACACGCAGGACAAGGCCGAGCTCGAGAGCTTCCTCAATACCATCCAGGCGGGGGTGCTCTACGCAAACCGCGCGGCCGGAGCGACCACCGGCGCCTGGCCGGGCTTCCAGACCTTCTGCGGCTGGAAGGGGTCGGGGACGACCGGCAAGGGCGGCCTTGGCAGCTGGTACGTGCCGCAATTCATGCGCGAGCAGAGCCACACGATCATCGGAGAGTTGTGAACAAGATCTACGATTCTCCCCGGGCGGCGCTCGAGGGGCTGCTCCGCGACGGAATGACGATCATGTCCGGCGGGTTCGGCCTGGTCGGCAACCCGGAAAGTCTGATCCCGGAGATCAAGGCATCGGGCGTCAAAGACCTCACCGTCATTTCGAACAATGCGGGGGCGGACGGTTTCGGCCTGTGGCAGCTGCTTGAGACCCGCCAGATCCGCAAAATGGTTTCCTCCTACGTCGGTGAGAACAAGCTCTTCGAGCAGCAATATCTCGCCGGAGAGCTGGAGCTCGAATTCAACCCGCAAGGGACGCTGGCCGAGCGCATTCGCGCGGGCGGCGCGGGGATTCCGGCCTTCTTCACGCGAACCGGCGTCGGCACGATCGTTGCCGAAGGAAAGCCGCACAAGGAGTTCGATGGAGAATCTTACGTTGAGGAAACTTGGCTCAGGGCCGATCTCGCGATCGTCAAAGCGTGGCGCGCGGACGCCCACGGCAATCTCCAGTTCCGCAAGACCGCCCGTAACTTCAATCCCGTAATGGCCACAGCGGCCAAAGTGACGGTCGTCGAAGTTGAGGAGCTGGTCGAGGTGGGGACGATCGATCCGGACTGCGTCCACACGCCCGGGATCTTCGTGCAGCGGATCGTTAGGACCACGATCAACGAGAAAAGGATCGAAAACCTGACGGTGCGAAACCGCGCCGAGGGGGTGTGACGAACATGGTCTTTCGCGCGGCAATCCTGGCGATCCTCATCGGTGTGGCCGGCGCGGCCC
>JBKPOO010000035.1:0-14354 GCA_046733175.1 Pseudomonadota bacterium | reverse complement strand
GCATGTTCAAATTGCTCCTCGTGCTCCTGCGAAGGCAGGAGCCCAGTCCTAGAAAAAATCTGGATTCCTGCTTTCGCAGGAATACATGCTCCGCCTGCTAATAGACGCCGTTCTGCGTTTGCAAGCTATTGCTCTGAACTTGCGCCGGCGCCCGCGGCAAGCTCGGTGGACGGCGGGCGGCCGCTTTGGCCTGCGCCGCCTGCTGCTGTTGCTGCTGGGCCTGTTCGCCGTACGGGTCGCCCTGCGTACCGCGGTAGGAGCGCCGAGGTTCGGTTTGCGGTTGAAAGGCCTCCCAGATAACTTGCGACTTCGGATCCTCCTGCACAGGGAAGATGCCGAAGACGCGTTTGCCGCTCGCACGGTCGACGCGTACCCAGCGGATTCCGGGCGGAGCCACAAACGGGACCTTCGGATGGTCGGCGAGCGCGACCTGCGCCCACTCCTTGAAGATTGGTGCCGAGATTCGGCCGCCCTGAGCATAGCCACCCAGGCTTCGCGGCTGGTCGTAGCCCAGATAGACTCCGGCGACGACGTCCGGCGTTCCCCCGACGAACCAGACGTTGGTCGGTCCCGAGGTAGTTCCAGTCTTCCCGAACAATGGCCGGTTAAGATCGCGTAGGACTACTGCCGTACCGCGCTCGATCACGCCTTCCATGATGTGCACCATCTGGAACGCAGCCATCGGTTCGAGCAGCTGGCGGGTCCGGCTCGGCGGGCGCGGCATCGCCTTGCCGTCCCACTCCGGCGCGTTGCAATTGCCCATGACCGCGCAGCGATTGTCGCTGCGGAAGATCACCTTGCCGTGCCGGTCCTGGACGAAATCGATCAAAGTCGGCTTCACCGACCGGCCCTGGTTGGCGAGGATCGCATAGGCATTGACCAGGCGGGATACCGTCGTCTCACCCGCGCCGATCGAGACCGACAGGTAACTTGGGAAATCGCCCACGCCGAGATCGTGCGCTGTCTTGACGATATTGGGCATTCCGGTTTCGGACGCGACTCGGATGGCCATCAAGTTGCGCGATTGCTCAACGCCCCAACGCATCGTGTGCGGCCCTGAATATCTTTTGTCGAAATTGACGAAGCATTTGTTGCCGAGCCCCGCGCCCTGCCACACGCAGAACGGCGCATCGACCACGATGGTCGCGGGTGTGAAACCGTTCTCGAGCGCAGTCACATAGGTGATTGGCTTGAAGGCCGAACCAGGCTGCCGAAGGGCCTGGGTTGCGCGGTTGTAGCTCGATCCGATGACGTCGAATCCCCCCTGCATTGCAAGAACCCGGCCCGTGTGAACCTCTTCGGCCACCATTCCGCCGGAGACTTCCGGAACCGAGCGCAAAGCCCAACTGCCGGGCGCTGCTTGCTTCACGATGATGACCATGCCGGGCTTCAAGGCATCGAACGCGGCGCCGCCGACGCCTCGGACAGGCATCGAAGCCCCCGACGCCGGCAAAGAACCCGTCGACCCGTTGGAGAAGCCGATGCTTGCCACGCCATCGGATTTCGACAGGACCACCGCCTTTTTCCAGTCGGGATAGCCGGTACCGACCGGAGCACGATCGAGCTGCCCGGCCCAGTCGCCCTTGCCGAGGTCGATGCTCATGCCAAGATCGCGCCAGCCTCGGCCGCCGTCGAATCGAGTGAGCCCGTCGCGTAGCGCCTGAGCCGCTGCGTCTTGCATTTTTGGAACCATGGAGGTTCGTACCCACAGCCCGCCCCCATAGACGCTGTTGGCTCCCTTGTCGGCCCCTTCACCGAATTGTTTGATCAGCTCGCGGCGCACCTCCTCCATGAAATAGCCGCCTTGCTGACGGAATTTCTCATTGCTGCCGTAGCGGATCGTGCCGAGGGGGGCGGCCGCCGCGGATTTCCACTGATCTTCGCCGATGTAACCGTTACGGTACATTTCCCGGAGGACGTAATTGCGGCGATTGAGTGCCTTTTGCGTCGCTCGCTCGGGATCGTAATTCGCCGGCGCTTTGGGAAGCACGGCCAGATAGGCGGCCTCGGGCAGCGTCAGCTCGGAAACATCCTTGTCGAAATAAGCACGCGCGGCGGCCTGCACCCCATAAGCGTTGCGCCCTAGGAATATCGAATTGAGATAGAGCTCAAGGATCTGCTCCTTGCTCAACGTCGACTCCAGGCGGAAGGCGAGGATCGCCTCCCTGATCTTGCGGCCGATATTGTAGCTGCTGTCCTTCAGCAGGTACTTCGCGACCTGCTGCGTGATCGTCGAGCCGCCCCTCGCCCGGCCCCCGCCGGTCACCGTCTTCGCGGCATAGTCGCCGACCGCTCCAACGAAACCGGTGTAATCGATCCCACCATGCTTGAAGAAGGTCTTATCTTCCGCGGATATGAAGGCGTGAATGAGCATCGGCGGATATTCGTCGTAAGCGAGCTCGACCCGCCGCTCGCGAGCGAACGTCTGGACCGGATCGCCGTCATAGCCGCGGACATTGGTCGGAAGCGGCGGCTCATACGCCAGCAGCTTCTCGGAAGACGGTAGGCCGGTTGCAAAATAGAGCCAGGTTCCAGCGAACAGGATGAAGGCCGCGAGCGCCGCCCAGGTGAGCCTTCGAACCCACAGCCGTTCCCACCACGGATCGATGCGCTCGTGGACTCGCCGGTTGAAGGCCACAAGGTCTGGGAGTCCCCGGAATTCGGGAAGTTTCCAGTTGGGGATGGTCAGGCGCTCAAACTTCATTCGCCGAAGCATCTAGCGGCTTCGGCTTGGGTCGGAAAGTTAGGATTGCAGCCGGGACCGGGCAGCGACGTCGGCTTCAATGGCCTGGGCCAAAGCGAGGACGATGGCCTTGCGATGATCGGGATTGCGCAGAAGGACTTCGTCATCGGCGTTGCTGATATAGCCCGCTTCGAAGAGCACGGCGGGAGTGCCGGTGCTTTTCAGCACGTGGAAGGCCGCGAATCGATGAGGCTCAGGCCTTAGCTGGAAGCGCCCGGCGGATTTGCCGACCAGGCGAGTGGCGAATCCGGCCGAGGCATCCATTTGATCGCGCATCGTCAGGTCCGAAAGGAGGGCGCGCACGGAACCCTGATCGACCTGGGCGACGAAATTGCGGTTCTGGGACGCTGCGAGATGGGCTGCCTCTTCGTCCGACGCCACGTCCGAGAGTGAATAGACGCTCGCGCCGCGGGCCAGGGGATTGGGAGCGCTGTCGATGTGCAGCGAGACGAACAGGCCGGCGCTGAGGCGCCGGGCAACGGCCGCCCGCTCGTCCAGCGTCAGGTAGCGGTCGGCGTCCCGAGTCATGGCTACGCGGACTCGGCCGCGCTGGACCAATAGGTCGCGAAGCTCGTCCGCAAGCGCCAAAGTTAGTTGTTTTTCAGAGACTTGACCAGAAACGCTGACCGCGCCCGGATCCGAGCCGCCATGTCCGGCATCGATGACTACGATCGGGCGTCCAGTTGTGCCTGGCGCCGCATAGATGCGGTCAGACGCGGCGGGAGGGAGTTCGGCGCGCACGCTGCCGTCCACCCGGTCGGCGGCGGCTCCGCCGCGAGCTGTCCCGAGGACGAGCATCATCGCGGTGGAAGCCGCTACGACCACCCCCGCAACCATGCCTTTTGCCGTCCAGTTGTGCGTCAATTCTCGGGCCAAATAGTTGATCGAACGGGGCAACTTATCACGCGGTTATGGTTAATGTGAACTTTATCCATAGTTTTGTGCGGCGAGCGGCCGGCGCGGCGGTTGCGACCCCCATGCTGGGATGCTAACCGCGATTGCATCCCCGGCGATCTGCCGGTGAGTTTTACCGCGCCCTTTCGGCAGCGGTCCACGAGGTTGAAGCTCGCATGAAGTCATCGAACGCCCCCGCCCGGTCATTGATCGAGGCGACCGGCGTTCTGTCCGCGCTAGGACGCGGGATGGCTCATGCAGCAGAGGCATTCTTCACCAATCGCGCCATCGCCAGCGGCCTGAAGCCGCCGGCCGAGGCTCCAATCATGGCGCGCCGCCGATCCATTGCGGACTCGCGCGCCGGGAGAAATTTCAATGTCCATGCGCATGCTGATCGACGCGCGCCACCCGGAGGAAACCCGGGTCGCGGTCGTCAAAGGGAACCGGATCGAAGAGTTTGATTTCGAATCCGTCGAACACAAGCAACTTAAAGGCAATATCTATCTAGCGAAGGTCACCCGCGTAGAGCCGTCGCTCCAGGCGGCGTTCGTGGACTATGGCGGCAACCGCCACGGCTTCCTGGCTTTTTCCGAAATCCATCCGGATTACTATCAGATCCCAAAGGCGGACCGCGACGCTTTGCTCCGCGAGGAGGCCGAGCATGCAGCTGAGGAAGAGCGCCTGCGCGCGGCCGAACTCGACGCGGTTGACGCGGAAGAAGCGGAGGACGAGGACTCAGGGTACGAAAACGGCGATGGCGAGGATGCCGAGCAGCTATCTGACGCCGGATCGGAATCGGACCGCTCGCCGGTCGATGAATCCGCCGCGGACGAACTCAGGAAGAAGCGCCAGGCGCTGAGGCGCCGCTACAAGATCCAGGATGTGATCCAGCGCCGGCAGGTGCTGCTCGTCCAGGTGGTCAAGGAAGAGCGCGGCAACAAGGGCGCCGCGCTCACGACCTATCTGTCGCTCGCGGGCCGCTATTGCGTGCTGATGCCGAACACCAGCCACGGTGGCGGCATTTCGCGTAAAATCTCCAACGGAGCCGACCGCAAGCGCCTGAAATCGATCATGACGGACCTGAAGCTGCCATCGACAATGGGGCTAATTGTCCGGACCGCGGGTCTCCAGCGCACCAAGACCGAAATCAAGCGCGACTTCGACTATCTGGCGCGGCTCTGGGACGAGATCCGCGAGCGCACCTTGGGAAGCACGGCACCGGCCCTGATCTATCGCGACAGCGACCTCATCAAGCGGGCCATCCGCGATCTCTATCACCGCGAAATCGACGAGGTGATCGTCGAGGGCGAGGAAGGCTACAAAGCCGCGCGCGGCTTCATGAAACTGCTGATGCCGAGCCACGTCCGGCGCGTGAAGGTGCACGAGGAAACGACGCCCCTGTTCCAGCGCTACGGCGCCGAGGACCAGCTTTCGGCCATGTACCAGCCGATGGTCCAGCTGAAGTCCCGCGGCTATCTGGTGATCAATCCGACCGAAGCGCTGGTCTCGATCGACATCAACTCGGGGCGGGCGACGCGCGAACACAATATCGAACAAACCGCCTACAACACCAACATCGAGGCCGCGGGCGAAATCGCCCGGCAGCTGAGGCTCCGCGACATGGCGGGGCTCATCGTCATCGACTTCATCGACATGGAACAGTCGAGCCATGTCCGCAAAGTCGAAAAGGCGATGAAGGAAGCGCTGAAGAACGACCGCGCGCGCATCCAGGTTGGACGTATCTCCAGCTTCGGACTCATGGAAATGAGCCGGCAGCGGCTCCGCACGGGTGTGCTCGAAGCGTCGACGAGGCCCTGCCCCCATTGCGAGGGCACCGGCCTCATGCGCACCGCCGCGTCGGCAGGCCTGTCTGCCTTGCGGATCGTCGAAGATGAGGCCGCGCGCGGCCGGGGCGACAAGATCCTGCTTCGTGCCGGACGCGACGCTGCGGTTTATGTGCTCAACAAGAAGCGTGCTGAGCTGGCCGATATCGAGCAGCGCTACGGCGTGTCGATCGAGATCGGGATCGACGAGAGTTTCGAAGGCGCGCGCATGACGGTCGAAAGCTCCGGGCCGAGGCCGATCGTGCCCGAGCGACCGCCGCAGGCCGCGATCTTGGAGGATGAAGAGGACGAAGACGACGCCGCGCTCGTCGGCGCCGAGGAGATCGAGGACGAGGAGACCGAAGGGCGCGAAGACAGCGAGCGTCAGGGCCGGAAGCGCAGGCGCCGCCGCCGCGGCGGGCGGGGTCGAGGCCGCCGCGACGCCGAGCATGAGCCTGGGATCGCCGAGCAGCCCCAAGAGGCGGCCGAAGCGACCGAGGCCGAAGGATCCGATGACGCATCAGCCGAGCCCGCCAAGCGCCGTCGCCGCCGCCGGGGCCGCAAAGGCCCGGACCGCGCCGAGCCCGCCACGGTCGACGCCGACAGTTCACCGATGGTGGAGCGCCCTATCGCCGAGGAGCCGCCGATCGCCGAAGTGGAAGCGGAAGAGGAGGCAGAGCCGGCCGCGGCCCAAACCGAGATGCCCAAGAAGCGCGGCCGGAAGAAGGCTACAGCCAAAACTGAACCCGCTCCCCCCGCCGTCGAGGTCGCCGAAGCCGTGGAGGAACCTCAGAAGCAGGCGAAGACCGCGCGTAAACGCGGGGGTAAGGCGGCGGAGGAGTCGGCCGAAGCTGCTCAGGCTGCGACCCCGGCGGCGAATAACGACACCGACGAATCCGGCGAGCCTCTCCGCAGCGGCTGGTGGCAGCGGACGTTCGGCTAGATTTCATCATCGGTTCAGGGCGGGACATGCTAAGCGGGCACCGATGAAGTCGCTGCCGTCCCGCCTGATGCGGCTGCTGATGCTCGCGCTGATGATCGCTGCGTCGGCTTGGCAGCCGGCTGCGGCCCAAGAAGATTCTGGGCCATCGATTCTGCGCGACAGCGAAACCGAGCTGCTGTTCAAGGATATTGCCCGGCCGTTGGCCGAGGCTGCCAAGCTTGATCCGAACAGCGTCAGGGTCGTCCTTCTCAATGACCCTGAAATCAATGCGTTCGTTGCCACCGGGCAGACGGTCTACATCCAGACCGGGCTCATCCAGGCAACGGACAACGTCAACCAGCTGCAGGGGGTCATCGCCCACGAGCTCGGCCACGTCGCCGGCGGCCATTCGATCCGCTTCGGCGAAGGCGAAAGACAGGCCACGGCGATCAGCATCGCGACGATGGTGTTGGGCGCGCTGGCGGTCGCCGCGGGTGCGGGAGGCGATGTCGGCCAGGGCATCATGATGGCCGGCCAGCAAGCGGCGATCGGCAAGTTTCTGGCCTTTACGCGGAGTCAGGAGAGCTCGGCCGATCAGGCAGGAGCGAGCTATCTGTCGAAATCGGGCATCAGCGGCAAAGGCATGCTCGACTTTTTCAACAAGCTGCAGAACCAGGAATACCGCCTCGCGATCTATGACACCGACAGCTATGCCCGCACCCACCCACTGTCGACTGAACGCATCCAGGCGCTCGAGCAGAAATTCAAAGCCGATCCCGCGTGGAACAAGCCGGTGGATCCGGTGCTCGACGCCCGCTTCCAGCGGGTCAAAGCCAAGCTCATCGGCTTCATCGACCCGAAGCACGCTGTGATCAAATACCCCGAAAGCGACCAGAGCGTTCCGGGCCATTATGCCCGCGCCTATGCCTATCACCTCGGCGGATATCCGGACAAAGCGGTGAGTGAGGCGAATGCCCTGCTTGCGACCAATCCGCATGACCCCTTCTTCCTCGAATTGAAGGGCCAGATCCTGCTCGAAGGCGGCAAGCCGGCTGACGCGATTGCGCCACTGCGCGAGGCGACCGAGCGATCGGGCGACATGCCGCTTATCGCGGCGATGCTCGGCCACGCGCTGGTCGCGACCGAGAATCCGAAAAATTTCGGAGAGGCGAAGCAGGTCCTGAAAGCCGCCGTCAGCCGCGACAATCAGGATCCGTTCGCCTGGTACCAACTCGGGATCATCTACGACCGGGAGGGCGATCAGGCGCGCGCGTCGCTCGCGAGCGCGGAGCGCTACAGCCTCGAGGGGAATCCCCGCCAGGCTATCCTGAGCGCTCGCGTCGCGATTGCCGGGATCAGGCCGGGGACTCCCGATTGTCTCCGGGCCCAGGACATCGTTATGGCGTCGAAAGCCGAGCTCGAGAACAAGAAAAAGAGAAGGTCCTCCGATGACACGGACAAGCTCATGACAAGAGGCACCAAAGGTTTAGACAAACTCTCTCCGGCGGATTTGACATGCCGGGGAGTGTGAACGGTTCCGCGTCTCTTGGATCGATCGGGATTGCCGTCATCGGCGGTGTGATCGGCTCGCTTCTGACGGCCGCACTGCTGGTTTTCGCGACTCCAGAATCGGTCGCCACGAGGATCGTCCGCCAGGGCATGCTCCATGACCCGCAGATCCTGCCCGACACCGACCAGGCGCTGCGCGACGCCCAATTTGCGCCGATCCTTGCAGCCAATCGCAGGGCACTCGAAACGCCCTTTGGAAGCTCGTGGAAGGGCGCGGCCAAGCCGGACGTCACCCTGGTAGAATTCTTCGATTACGCCTGCCCTTATTGCAAAGCGAGCAACCCGGCGGTGGATCGCCTCCTGCAAGAGGATAAGGGCCTGCGCGTCGTTTATCGTGAGCTGCCGATACTTGGGGACAATAGCGTCACCGCCGCGCGTCTCTCGCTCGCCGCGTCGAAGGCCGGCCGATTCCTCAAATTCCACGACACCTTGTGGGCGGCGGGACGGCCGGCGCCGGAGACGATCGCGATGGCTTCCAACGCGGCCGGAATCCCGTCTGAACCGGCCAAGGATCCCGCTGTCGAGGCCGAACTTCGGCGCAATTTCCAGCTCGCAGGCCAGCTCGGCGCGACCGGGACGCCCTTGTTCGTCGTAGGCAACCGGGTGACGAACTCCGCAGTTGCCTACGACACTTTAAAGAAGATGATCGCGGACGCCCGCGACAAGAGCTGAGAGTCAGAGAAGCGACGCGAAGAAGAGCGCGGTGGCGAGCGTCATGACGGCGGTTGCGGTCCAGCCGAGGATCGACGGTACCCTCGGCAACGTCAGCTGCCCCATCGCATTGGGGTTGCGGACGATCAGCATCATGATCGCCATGAGCGGCGCCGCGAGAACGCCGTTGACGATCGCAGTCCAATAAAGCGCCTTGATCGGGTTGATCCCAAGAGATGTCAGGGCCGCTCCCGCCAGGGTCGTGGACGCGATCACCCCATAGAATACTCGCGCCCGCCGCACTTTGGCGTCGAGCGTTGGTTTGAGCCCCAACATCTCGCTGATCGCATAAGCGGCCGAGCCCGCGAGAACCGGAACTGCAAGCAACCCGGTTCCGATGATACCCAATGCGAAGAGCAACGAAGCGAAGCGGCCGGCCACCGGCCGAAGAGCCTCAGCGGCCTCGGCAGCCGACTGGACGTTGGTAATATTATGCGCATTCAGCGTGGCCGCCGTCGCGAAGACGATCGCGACCGAGACCAACGTGCTGATCGCCATCCCGATCAGCGTGTCGTTCCTGATGCGCTTCAGTTCGGGTCCGGCTTGCTTCGGGGAAACCATCAGCGGCTTGGCATGGGTGCGGCGCTCCTCCTCGACCTCCTGCGCGGCCTGCCAGAAGAACAGATAGGGACTGATCGTGGTGCCGAGGATCGCGACAAAGCCCGTTGCATAAGCCGGCGTCCAGCTGATCTCCGGCACGACCAGCGAGCTCAGCGCATGCCCCCAAGGTACGTGGGCGACCGCCGCAACTCCGACATAGGCGAAGAGCGACAAAGTCGCCCATTTGAGGACCGAAGCGTAGCTCCGATACCTGAGGAACACTTCGAGCAAGATCGAGATGATCCCGAAAACGGCCGTGTAGAACCAGATGTTGCCGCCGATCAGCATCTGCAATGACGCGCCCATCGCATTCAAGTCGGCGCCGAGGTTGATGACGTTGGCGACGAGCAGCAGCATCACGGCCACCCACAGCAATGGCCTCGGATAGTGGCGCCTGACATTCGCCGCGATGCCGCGGCCGCTGACCCGGCCGATCTCGGCGGCGACAAACTGGATCACCGCGAGCAATGGGAATGTCAGGGTGAAAGTCCAGGACAATGCGTAGCCGAACTGCGCGCCGATCTGGCTGTGAGTGCCGATGCCACTGGGGTCGTCGTCGGCCGCACCGGTGATAACTCCGGGGCCGAGGCGACCGAGAAAGCCGCTCTTTTTGCTCATTGGTTCATCCCCCCACGCCCCGACTAGCCGCCTTTGAAGCCCTGCGCGACGACGTACCACTCGCTTGAATCCTTGCGGCTGGCGGGCGGCTTCGCGTGCTTCACGCTCGTGAAATGCCGCTTCATCTCGGCGACAAGCTGGCTGTCGGCGCCCCCGGCGAGCACTTTGGCGACATAAGCTCCGCCCGGCCGCAGCACTTCGGCGGCAAAGTCGAGGCCGGCCTCGACGAGGGCCATGGTCCTTAAGTGATCGGTTTGCTGATGGCCCACCGTGTTGGCCGCCATGTCCGACAGCACGAGGTCGGCCGGACCGCCGAGCGCTTCCTTTAGCCGGGCGGGCGCGTCCTCATCCATGAAATCCATTTGCAGGATAGCGACTCCCTCGATCGGATCGGTGGGGAGCAGGTCGATTCCGACCACGTTCGCGCCTGGCGCCTTGCGGCGTACCACCTGGCTCCAGCCGCCCGGGGCGATTCCAAGATCGACCACGGCCTTCACGCCCTTGAGCAGGCCGAACCGTTCATCGAGCTCGAGCAATTTATAGGCGGCCCGGCTGCGATAATTTTCGGCCTTCGCGCGCCGGACGTAGGGGTCGTTCAACTGGCGCTCGAGCCAACGCGTCGACGAGATTTTCCGGCCCTTGGCGGTCTTCAGCCGCTTCAAAGCGCCATCCTCCCCGGCATTTGCCGGGGAGGGGGACCAGCGTAGCTGGTGGAGGGGTCCTTAGCGCGGCCAATGGCCCCTCCACCGCCTTGGGCAATCCCCCTCCCCACGAAAACGTGGGGAGGATGTTCACAGCGCATGGCCGTCGCGAGCCATCAAGGAGCGCAAGATTCCCTCGCGGATGCCGCGATCGGCAACGCCCAGATTCTTCGCCGGCCAGATTTCGATGATCGCTTCGAGGATCGCGCAGCCGGCGACGACCAGGTCCGCGCGCTCGTTGCCGATGCACGGTAGGCCCGAGCGCTCGTCATAGTCCATGCTGGCGATCATCCCGCTGATTTTCTGCATCGCCTCGATGGGCACGTGCAAACCGTCGACCGCCCGCCGGTCATAAGCCGGAAGCGCGAGATGCACGCTGGCGAGCGTCGTCACCGTACCGCTGGTGCCGAGCAGCCGGATCCCGTCTTTCTGCTCGGGCAGCATCGCGGAAAAGTTGGCGAATGCGCGGCGGGCGCGCTCGCGCATGCGCTTGTAAGCCTTCAGGCGATCGGGGCCTTCAAGCGCTTCCTTCCCCTCGCTCTCGGTCAGCGACACGACACCCCACGGAGCGCTCCACCAGGCACGGATCCTGGGTCCGCTGTCGCTCTGTTCGACCAGCACAAGCTCGGTCGAGCCGCCGCCGATGTCGAAGATCAGGGCCGGCCCGTCGCCGGGCTCCAGTAACTTGTGACAGCCAAGGACCGCGAGGCGGGCCTCCTCCTGGGGCTCGATGATGTCGAGGAGGATGCCGGTCTCGGTCCTCACCCGATCGGCGAATTCGTCGCCGTTGGCGGCGCGGCGGCAGGCTTCCGTCGCCACCGAGCGCGACAGCGATACGTTGCGGCGGCGCAATTTGTCGGCGCAGACCCCGAGCGCCGCCACCGCGCGGTCCATCGCGGCGCTCGACAGTCGGCCGGTCTGCGACAGGCCTTCGCCCAGCCGGACGATGCGCGAGAAAGCGTCGATGACGGTGAAACCGCCATCGTTCGGGCGAGCGATCAGCAAGCGACAGTTATTCGTGCCGAGGTCGATGGCGCCGTAGGTATGACGGTGAGTATCCCGCTTCCACGCGGGTTTTGGTTGCGATGGCCCGCCCTGCTCGCTGTGCTGCAGGGCCGGCGCACTGGCGGCACCCTGCGCCATGAATACGCCCGTTCCTTCACCGCGCGAAAGGGCGCGGCTGACTTGATCGTGGTTAAATCACAGATGGGGGGTCGAGGGCAAGTCGCGGGCCCCGCCAGCGTTGACACTCGCAAGCTCGATTTCTATCTCGCGCGCTCCGCCGAAGGCCGGCATTGCCCCGTCGTCTAATGGTAAGACTACGGACTCTGACTCCGTCAATCGTGGTTCGAATCCACGCGGGGCATCCAGCTAGCCGGTCCCCGGACTAGCGACGCGGGCGCATCGCCGATTGCTGAACCCATCCAGGAGCCGTCCGAAGCGCCTTTGGCCGGAGCACCTCCAAGCCGGCGGATCGCTGCCATTCCGCCATTTCGGAGACTGCCCAGCTCCGCACTCCGGGTCGGCTTTGCATTGCAAAATAAAGGCCGAGCAAGGCCGGCACTTGGCCCGCTTGTCCCAAGCGCTCGGGACGCGCCAGCTCCTGGATCACGAAGACGCCGCCAGGCTTCAGCGCTCGACGAACGCGGCGGGCAACATCGAGATTTTGTTCTGCATCGAGGTGGTGCGCCAAGTTCGACATCAGCACCAGATCAAATTGTTCATCGCCGATATCGGCGGTCACGATATCGCCTGGCCGATGGACAAGGCGGTGGCCCAGATCTTCGGCCGCAAGCAAGGGAGCCGCCGCGCGGATTGCTTCCGGAAGATCCATGACCTCCGCCGCGACGGCCGGATGGCGGCGGCAGATTTCAGCGGCGAAATGTCCGTGAGATCCGCCGATGTCGAGCATTTTGCTCGCACCGCGCGGCATCGTGATCTTCCGGGCGACCTCGGCGCCCGCGACGCCAGCCAAAGCGCGCATTCCACGATGGTAGAGGTCGCGTTCCTCGGAGGTCATGGAGTCGTGAAATTCAAGCGGTCTGCCGCTTCGGACGAACTCTTCCAATGTTTCGAGCCATCGCCATTCCACCACTTGAAGAAGCAGTTTGTCGCGCACCGAAGAAGATGCGGCGCTGAGCAACCACGGTCGTGAACGGCGCGTCAAACTGAACCGTCCTTTGGTAAAGCGCAGGTAACCGCACGCAGCGAGTGCATCGAGCAAGAGCGCAGTTGGGGCCGCTGCCGAACCGCACACAGCAGCAATCTCCGCAGCAGCCAGCGGACCGCGCTGGAGAGCGTCAAAGACCTTGAGCTCGGTACCCGCCATGACCGTCCGCGCCAGAAGCATAGCGGCATGAGTGTCGAGAAGTGACCTCGGCGCTATCTCCAGCTTTAACGCAAGCCACTCCAGGGGCGTCTGCGCAATGGCACCGATCCTCATAGCGAGCGCGACGGACCGGCCTGTTGAACGATCTCAGGGCAAGGGGGAACACACTTACGTCGAGGCCGCATAGTGCCACTTAAATATATCGTGCCCTTCATGTTCCTGGCTCTCGTCCCTTTGGGCGGGTGGCTCGGGGAAGGGTGGACGTTCAGCGCCGCGGCAGCAACCCCACTGTGCCTGGCGACCCTCGATCTCGCCGGAGGTCAGCCCAAATCAGTCGAAGGCGGAGTGCGCGACGGCTGGCCGCGGTGGCTGCCTCGATTCTATATCGTGTCGCAGCTGGCGACGACTGCTTGGGCCCTGGCCCGGGCGCTGCGTCCCGAGACGACGCTGCTCGAAACGGCCGGCCTCGTTCTATCCACGGGCGTCACGACGGGCGTGTTCGGCTTCGTCGCGGCCCATGAAATGATCCACAGCCGCGATCGGCGCGAACGGGCGCTAGGTCTCGCGCTGCTGGGAAGCGTCTTTTACATGCATTTTCGCATCGCGCATGTGTACGGCCACCATCGGCGCGCGGCGACTTTCGAGGACCCCGCAACGGCGCGGCTGGGCGAAAGCCTGTACGCTTTCCTGGTGCGCTCGATCGCTGGCCAGTTTCGCGAGGCGTGGATCTTCGAGACGAAGCGGCGGGGCCTGGGCGTCAGCAATCGCATGATCCACTATCTCGTCATGCAGTCCGCGCTCGCCCTTGCGATGGCCGTCATCGACTGGCGCGCGCTTGCCTTCCTCGTAGCAGTCGCTGTTCTGGCGATCGTCCTGCTCGAGACGTTCAACTATGTCGCTCATTACGGCCTGAAGCGACGCCCGGACGCGGTCGGGCGCCTTGAGCCCCTGGGGCCCCGGCACTCCTGGAACACGGGCAAGCGAATGAACAATGCCGCTCTCTTCAACATGGGACGGCACAGCGATCATCATCGGAGAATGGGACGCTCTTACGAGGGACTTGAGCCTGTCTCGGGAGAGGCTGAGCTTCCGTCTGGCTATGCCGCCGCACTTATGACGGCATTCGTTCCGCCACTTTGGCGTCGAGTGATGGATCGCCGCGCAAGAGCCCAAGCCGGCTAGTCGCAGCCGGACCAAGGATGTCTGGAACGTAGGAATCAGGGCGTCGACAGCGTCTTGGCGACCGCTTGCTTCCAGCCCGCAATCAAAGAGTTGCGCAAGTCCGGTGACATTTTCGGCCGGAATTCGTCTTGCCGGATCCAAATGCGCGACAATGCTTCCAAATCGGGCCAGACGCCCGTTGCAAGGCCTGCGTGGAAAGCCGCCCCAAGCGCTGTCGTCTCGAGGTTGCACGGACGCTCAACGGGCACCCCAAGGATGTCGG